>NZ_JADBEC010000002.1:684596-1026895 GCF_014873945.1 Rhizobium viscosum
ATAGAAAGGCGACCTTTTGATGCAGGCTGGACAGGGGCGAAACGACGCTGTTGATGATTGCGATCACGGGCAATATCCACGCGACTACGGGGCTGTGCTTTCTCGAAACGATCCTTGCGTTACCAGCGAAGCTGCCGAGGAGCAGCGTCGTACCGCGGATGATCGTCCTCGAAGGGGAGCAGACACCATCCTCATCTGCATCCTGACCGGCCTGTCCGGCGCTATCACAGGCTTTGTATTTGCCGGTCAATTCGCGGTCGCTGGCGTCGCCTATGCTGCGCTGGTCCTCGGCGGAATTCTCGGCTGGCTGGCGCGGGGAGCCGTGGCATGAGAGCTCCTTACGCACTCTTCATCGCCATCGACAATCTCGGCGACATCTCGGATTCGATCGCCGCATAACCTTCATCGTACGGCGCTCGACCGATTGAACGCTCGCTGCCAAAGCGCATTCAGTTCGTTAACGAGCAGAGCTACAGAGGCGTCTTTCAGGCTCTCAGCTAAATATCGATACCCGTCATCTGATGGCAGGTTGACCTTTCGCATCACGGTGCGTTTGCGGAGTTCGCGAGCGCGTTGATTGGTGAAAGCGCGCGCGGCCCTTTCAGTAAATCACTCCTGGGTCTGGCAAACATATAGCAACGGCGCCTTGGCAAGGCTCGTGTCGACACGCTGTTTTCTGTCAGCGACTTCGCAATAGAAATCAAGCACATTGGCGATACCCGTCGAGCGAGAAAAGGCAGTCAAATCGTAGCCGACGCGCGCGTGGCTCACAACACCCTGAGGCTTGAAGGCGTCAGTCAGGGCCGCTGACATGTCGTCGATGGAACCAGGTTGCACCAGAGCGACTGGATGGCCATGCAGATATTCCGAGGGTCCCTTCGTCGCTGTTGCGATAATAGGGAGTCCTTCACGCATGGCCTCAAGTATGGCCAGACCGAACGATTCCTCGCGAGACGGGGAGACGAACAGGTCTAAATTGCGCAGAAATCCGGACACGTTGTCTGTATAACCCGGCAAGTGAATTCGACGGTCGCCTCCCGCAATCTTTTTTAGCTCGCTGCGCTGCGGCCCCTCGCCGACTATAACCAGCGCCGTATTTTCTGGCGCAGATCGCCTGAAGGCCGCGATAAGGACGTCGTTTCCTTTGCTGGGATGCAGTCGTCCTACGGCGCCCACCAACCGCGTTTCACGAGGTAGATTCAATTTGGAACGCAGGTCTACGGCCTCTCCACTCGCTGCATCTGGCAGCCAGTTCGAAATCAAACCTGCTTGACCGTCGTAACCGGCGAGGCGGGACAGCTGATCGCGGTTCACGCAGATCACGCCGTTCATCCGTGCGTGTCGCTTCGGCTTGAACCCGACATGCAGGGTCGCAATCGTCGTCACGCCATCGGGAACGCTGGCAAGGGCCCTGCTTCCTGGGCTGTGATGTGCATGCGCGACCTCGATTCCGGCCCTCGCAATCAACTGTCGCAGCCTCATCCCACGCAGTAGCGCAGTCGAGAACCCGTGAAAATTGACCTTGTCGGAGAGGAGCGGGATGATCGGCGAGCCGCGAAATCCGGCGACGTGAATCTCATGCCCGAGAGCTGCCTGTCCGTTGGCGAGGTCGATACAGTGCCTCTCTGACCCTGCAATTTCGTCTGCGAAAAGTAGATGCAGGATGCGCAGCTTGCGCATCGCCGAAGATGAGACCTTCCCGTCGATGGAAGGTGACAACAAGTTTCTGCTTCTCGCACCGATGCTTTGCAAATTAACAGGCATCAGGCCCCCTTCTGCTAATTGATCTCTCTTCATATCGCCGGCATGTTTCAGCTTCGTGGACGACATATGAATGTTTGGTGGATTTAATCTCGGAGAGATCGATGAGAGTGCCACCAGTGCTTTCAGGAAGCTTTGGCTTGGTCGGGATCCTGGCGCGATCGGTGAGGTGAGTTTCGCGCGCCAGTTGCCGGAGATCACGAACATCGCGACCGCAATTATCGGCATTCAGGCCAGTCTCTTCGGATGTTTTACCGCCTCACGTTGCGTGACCCATTCGTCGCATTCGAAGAAAATTGCGCCAGTCCATCCATCTCATTGGATATACAGCGAGCGCGGCATGAACTCCTCTCGATGTGCGTCTGTGACCGCAGTCGAGAACATGATGGCGAAGAAAGCCATGATGGCGCAGAAGATAATCAAGCGGCAGACAAGCATCCTCGCTCCTTTCTATCGGCTTGATATTGCTGGCTTATGTTTGACGTGTGCACAGATAGCGTGGAGCTTCGGTGAAGATCGCCGGTATGGACGATTTCCAGACAGTTGATGCCTGTACACCTCGGCAACGCCCTGCAATATGCAAGGCAGTTTTCCAACCACGGGCAGCGGATAGATCCGGCGCTGGCAGGTGACGTGGTCGGCCACCACAGAATGATCATCCATGGAGAGATTACGCATGAGCAGAGCTCGATACCCGCTGGCAATTCGCGTTTTGCACTGGATTATGGCGGCGATCGTGTTGGCGATGATCGCACTTGGTTGGGCAATGACTTCGGCTGGCGAGTCCGGGCCAGAGGCCCTGTACCCGCTTCACAAGTCATTCGGATTGCTGATACTCATTCTTGTATCTTTGAGACTCGTATTTCGCATATGGGCGCGAGTACCGGCGTTGCCGACCGGCCTCAGAAAATGGGAGGTCGCTGCCGCCAAGGCAGCCCATATTACTCTCTATGTGTTGATGATTGTCGTCCCACTCATGGGGTACGCGATGTCGAGTTCGTTCACGCAGAGTGACGGAGTCGTTTTCTTCGGGATCACGGTGCCGGAGCTGTTGCCCAAGGACGATACGCAGTTCAGGCTGTTCCAGCTGCTGCATCGGCTTCTGGCGTACACATTGCTCTTCGTGGTCGCGCTACACGTTCTCGCAGTCCTGAAGCATCGCTTCTTCGATCGAAACAAGGAGAATGACGTCCTTTCACGCATGCTGTGATGCCTGGCCGAACCGGAGACAGTACCGTCACCTGTCGAGCGTTGGCGTTTGATCGGAGATGCGCCGAGCGTCAGTTCGTGACCGAGGCGCCCCGGAGCCAAAGCTGACTTGATTGACGATCGCTGCTAGGCGGCAAGCTCCCCCGGCCGGGGATGCCTGGAGCCGCTCGAAGGTTGGGCTACGGCAGTTGCAGCCGCGCTTGAAGGGTGTTCTTCGGTGCTTTGTGGATTTGCGTATAGTTCGACCCGGTCACGGCCGCCCCGCTTCGCAAGGTAGAGTGCCTGGTCTGCCCGGTCCCGCAGCTTCTGTGCATTGCAATCGCCTCTCCAAACGGCAACGCCCGCGCTTACACTCGGCACTATCGTTTCCGTGCCGGACGCAAATGTCAAGGCGTTGACCGTCCCTCGAATTTGCTCCGCCTTGGCAACCGCAGTTTCTTCAGTTTGATCACGCAGAAAAAGCGCGAACTCCTCCCCGCCAAGACGGCCGAACGTGACCGTGCGTCCAGCAGCAGCTGCGATCGCTTGGGCCACGCCGACAAGAACTACATCGCCCGTCTCATGGCCGTAACGGTCGTTGACACTCTTGAAGTGGTCGATGTCTATCATGATGAAGGCGTCACCCTCCTTGAATTCGTTCGGAACGGATGCCAGGAAGTGCTGCCGGTTTGGGATCCCCGTCAGCACATCGGTGTTGGCGAGGCGTCTGAGTTGAGTTTCTGCGCGTTCCTGGACCAGGACAACCACGAAGAGTGCGACAGAGAAATGGCAAATGATAAGCATGAAGAAAGCATAGCGGGGTTCGACCGGCCCATACTGTGGAAAGATCATTCCGACAGCAACCAGCGTCGAAAAGCCCATGGCGGCCGCGAGCGATGCAAGCAGACCCCATCTCGCGGGCAAGCGGTCGAGGAAAAAATCCCTTAAGATGACAACGCAGGAGACGCCGAGGAAAGCCGCAGTGTTCGCATTGAATATAGCAGCGCGCGTTTGATTGTCGGCGTACCAATGCATATAGCCAACGGCGACAGATAGGCTCAAGGCGACAACGAGCAGAAGGCAATCCGTAAGCTTTCGCCGACGGCCGCTCAACTGGACAAGCCCCATCGCCATCAGCGCGTAACCTGTGACGCCGATGGAGAAGCTTCCAAAAGTCCAAACCTCATATGGCAGTATGCCCTGCTCTCCCACTCCGGCAAGCGTGGATGCGACAGCAAGCAGGCCGTCGCCGATCGCCAGAAAATCGAGACCTGGCTCCCTGGAGCGCCACCTGACGTAGAAACAGCAGATGGCGCCGACTATGAACGAGCACTTGTGAAGAAGAAGAACTGTAGCAAGATCCATCGTCAAACCGAAAAACAACCGGGATGCCGATGCCTATAACCACCGAGAGCTACTTTTGAATGAATCTTCTTCCGCTGACACAGCAGATTAGAGACAACTTCATCGCGGAACCAGCTGGTGAGCTTTAAAAAATGCGAGGACTGCGCTTAAAAATTCTTCCGGCTGCTCCAAGTGCGCGAAATGACCGCTTTGGGTAAAGTGTACAAGTGCCGAATTGGAGCAACTGTCATCCAGGTTTTTTGCCCATTTCGGACCGCATATGAAATCGTGATCTCCGACCAGAACAAGCACCGGTATGGAAAGGTCCCGAAGCCTCGATCGGACGTCAAACGGATCACTGTTGCCGATGAGCATTGTTGCCTTTATCCGCAAGCGGAACACTCCAAGATCGAGCTTATCGTGAACACCGTCGGCAAAGTAAGCGGGCAGCAGATCGCGCATGATCCTGGTATAGTCTTCGTCGCTCGACATGTTCGGAACCGACTGCCACGCTCGCAGTACTGCCGGCCCCTCCGTCTGGTTTCGATCTGAGAAACTCCGCACACCGTTTGCCGCCGCCGCCATGAAGTCACTCCCTGTCACGGCCGACGACGAATACAAGATCATTGCCGATACGCGATCCGGGTGCTCGATCGTATATTGCTGGATGACGAACCCTCCATGGGAATGACCAAGAAGCGCGACGTTGGAAAGGTCGAGTGTTTCGAGGAACCTGCCAAGCTGTTTCGCGAAGCGTTCGACGGTATAGCCATGGGGGTGCTCCGCCAAACGGCTTGAGCCACCCGTGCCGATTGGCTCAAGGTACAACATGGTAAAATGACGCTCCAAAAAACCCATGCGAAGATATTGCCAGTGGATCCCTGGGCCGCCAGGGTGAACGACTATAACCGGCCCCTGGCCCGCGACATGAAAGCTTTGCTGAATTCCGTCGATATCGACGACATGATGTCCGGGATTGAGGCTATTTCGCATTGACATGGATTAGACCTTGTATCGCTTGAAAAACACGGTCGCAGTTGCACCGCGCCAGAGAAATGGATTGAGTTCGGGGCCGTGGACGGACACATTGGTAACAATGCGAACCTGTGAAGGACGTCGCACGCTTCGCGGCATCGAAGCTTTACTTGCATCCCGCACGACACACTTGGCCTAAACTCCGCCGATCGCCGTTGCCGCAGCATTACATGAAGAAAGCTGCGGCAAGAGCCGGAAGGCGAAGTCCGGTCGACTGCCGGTTTCGGTTCGTGCCAGTCACCGGCCGGTCAGAAGGACCTTACGTTTCGTATCGACTAGTAGCATACCTCGGTCCTGACCGGATGCCCGGGGCGCTGGGTGTCCCATTGCCAATAGCAGCGATCATAGTCGTCGTTGCTGCCCAGGAAGAAAGGCCCGCGATCCCTGAACCGTCCATCAAAGCGGTCGTGGGCAAAAAACGCACCGCGGTTTCCTTCCCTATCGAAATGGCCCATACCGAATCCTCCCATGTGCTCCCCTCCCATGTGCCCCCCTTCCTCGTGGCCTCCTCCCCCGTGACCTCCGCCTCCACCGTGAGCCAGTGCGGGCGTTACTGTTGCGATGGAGCCAACTGCGAGGGTCAGGGAGATGAGACCTGTTGCGGCGATTTTACGAAGCATAGACATGGTGGTTTTCCTAAAAAGCGGCTCTGTGTAGCCACCATCCGTATGTGTTCATCGAAATTGGCGAACACCTGCCACAATTCAGGGATTTTGCTCACATGTTGTCACATCTTCTCACCACAACCGGTAATACCCGTGATCGCCGGCGGCACGGGGACGGGAAAACGCCATCTGGTTATCGCGATTGCCCGTACTCTCATCCGCAACGGGACACGCGGTCGTCTCCGTCGCTGCGGTATCCAAAAGCGAGAATCGCGCCTTGCGTCAGCGTGCGAATGCCTCGAACGGATTGACTTCGGTGAGTTGCCGGACCGTGTCCTGGCTTACGCCCGCGATTTTGAGGGATGGCAGAAGGCTCTCGACAAGGTGCGTGTAGGGTCTCGGGGTTCCCCCACCGGGCTGCGCCGGATCATACCAGCCGAGGTCGTGGCTTATGAGCAACTGCCCGCCCAGCCCGTTTTCAAGGGCGCGCATCACCATTGCGACCAGTTCCTCGTCGGGAGCTCTTCCGACATGGTCGTATTCGATCCACGCGCCGCGTTCCACCAGTGCCCGGTGAAGCCCGAAGTCCCTTTCCTCCTGAGTGTGAATGGATATGAAGCGCTCCGGCCCGCAGCCCTCTGACTGAAGAATGTCCAACTGATCCATTACAACCCGTCCCCGGATCGTATGCGAGCCGATTACCGCATTGGTCCGCACGGATGCTCTTGCGGCTGCGCGGAGGATACGGGTTTCGAGGGGCGTAATCCCATCGTCGCCAGCGCTGAGCTTGATCCATCCCGCCAGTACACCGGTGCCCTCCATTCCTTCGGTGAGCTCGCTTACCATCCATTGTTCGAGATCATGCTCGCTAGCCTCGGCTATCCAAGCGGGTACCCACGGTTCGCGATAGTTGCCGGTCGGGACGACGATCGGAAAGTCGGCTGCCTTCGACACGGCGAGATCGATGTCAGCACGTCTTCCGACACCACCCGTCGTGCACTCGACGAGCAGCGTAACGCCTTGTCTTTTGATCGCCTCAATCTGTGGGACCATCAGTGCGACAACGTCGTCTATCTCCGCCTCGGCATAGCCGGGCTGGTCAGGCGTTCTAAGATCGACGAACACATGCTCGTGCGGGAGGATCATCCCGACTTCGTCGCGACGCTTTGGTCCCAGTGTCGTGTAAATCTGCTTCATCGTTGACGGCTCCCCTCCCGCAATTTGTCGAATGACAGAACTTTGAATGCATCTGACCCATCTGGTCCACACAATAGTAGGGTCCGTCGTCGGCAAGACATTCGACGACATCGCACAACACCATCGGTATTATCCGCAGTATCTGCAGAACAGCCGCTGGTCCGCGTCTTGAGCATGCAATCTCCCTTGCATCCGCACAGCCGTGGTCCTGTACGATTTTGTCTCTTGCCGGTGGCCACCCGGCAAGAGACCTTCCTGATACAACAGTGGATGGCGGGGCCGATCACGCCGCCACCCGTGTTTTCCTTCAGGCCACCAGACCCTTGGTCAGCTCCAGCGCCTGCCGCTCGAACAACCGGCGATAGATGCCTTCATTGAGCCGGATCAGCGCCTGGTGGTCGCCCTCTTCGACAATCTTTCCTTTGTCGAAGACCAGCAGCCGATCCAGCGCCCGCACAGTGGACAGCCGGTGCGCGATGACAAGCGTCGTGCGGCCAACCATCAGGCGTTCCATCGCCTGCTGGATCTGCACTTCGCTCTCGCTGTCGAGGCTCGATGTCGCCTCGTCGAGGATGAGCACCGGCGTATCGGCCAGGAAGGCGCGGGCAATAGCGACACGCTGCCGCTCGCCGCCCGACAGCTTGACGCCGCGTTCCCCCACCATGGTTTCATAGCCCTTGGGAAGCTCCATGATGAAGTCGTGGGCACTGGCCTGTTTCGCCGCCTGCTCGATCTCACGCCGCGAGGCATTCGGCCTGCCATAAGCGATGTTTTCCGCCAGCGTGCGGTGGAACAGGATGGGCTCCTGCTGCACGATGGCGATCTGGCCGCGCAGGCTTGCTTGCCTGACGCGCGCGATATCCTGCCCATCGATGCGGATCGAGCCGGCGTTCACGTCATAGAGGCGCTGGATGAGCTTGACGAAGGTTGTCTTGCCCGAGCCCGAATGCCCCACCAGCCCCACGCGCTGGCCCGGCTTGATGGTGACCGAGAATTCCTCGTAGAGCGGGTTGGGATGAGCGCCATACTGGAAGGTGACGCGATCGAAGACGATCTCGCCCCTATCAATCATTATGGGCGTGGCGTTCGGCCTATCCTCGATACCGAGCGGCGTCCTGTCGAGCAGCACGAGTTCTTCCATGTCGTTGACGGCCCGCTGCAGATTGCGGATGTCCTGGCCGACATCGCGCAGATGGCCCTGCAGGACGAAGAACATCGCCAGCACGAAGGTGATGTCGCCAGGCGTCGCCAGCCCCTGCCGCCACATGATGAGGCCCGTCCCCAGGATGCCCGCCTGCATGGAAACCATCAGGAAGCCCTGGATCGTGCCGCTCAGGTTGCCGCGCTTCCATGTCCGCCGCGTGCGGCTGTCCCATCTGGCCAGCACATGGCCCAGCCGCGTTTCCTCGCGGCTCTCGGCTCCGAAGGCCTTGACCACCGAATTGCAGCTGATCGCATCCGCCAGCGCGCCGCCGAGCTTGGTGTCCCAGGCATTGGCAAGTTGTGCCGCCGGCGATACGAAGCCCATGGAAAGCGCTACCGTCACGCCGATATAGACGAGCGAACCCACACTCACGATCAGACCCATGATCGGCCAGTAGCTGCCCAGCACGATGCTGGCGCCGACCAGCATGACGATGGACGGCAGCAGGGCGACCAGCAGCAGGTCGTTGAGCGAATCGAGCGCCCACATGCCGCGGGTAATCTTGCGCACCGTCGAACCGGCAAAGCTGTTGGCGTGCCAGTCGGTCGAAAACCGCTGCACCTTGTGGAAACCGTTATTGACCACATCCGCCATGGTGCGCAGCGTCAGCCGGACGATGCCGTTGAAGATGAACCAGCGCAGCGCGACGCTGGTCAAGCCCAGAGCCACGACGATGACGAAGGCGCGCAAAGCGCCGTCGGCCGCATTGCCGCCGGCGATGGCATCGACGATCTGGCCTGAAAACACCGGCACCATCACTTCGGCCAGTGTGCTTAGGATTACCAGCACAATGATGCCGCCGACCAACAAAGGCCGATGGGTCCAATGATGAAAAACAAAGCCGAGCACGTGGCGATAGGCATCGGCGCGAAAATCGAGCTTCTTGCGAGTCATTTTAACCAGCCCGGCCCGTGTCTTGGTAACCGGTCCTCAAAATCGAGAGCTAAAAGGCACAGCCCGTGCGGGAGACGAAATGATCCCGTCAGATCAATCGGGCTATGAAGGGAGATAAACCGCGTGTCGCGCGCTCGAGGCGGGCCACGAATGGAAATGACCTAGTGTCGGGACATTCCACGCAGGAAGGTTTCGATGATTGCTGGTCTCATGCAACGCCTCCCTTATGTTCGATCTGGAGCGGTAAGCGTTTTGTACCGAACCAATTCGCCATTGCCAACCGGTTTTTACAACCTTATCGAAAGTGATGCGAAAAGGACACGATTTCGCAACTTGCAGCTTTGCATTTGATCATGCCGGCCCCGAGCCTCCAGCCCTTTGAGAGGGCAACAAAGCATTCTTCTCCGCTGATCGATGAATCACGATAGTTGTGCAGTGATCGCGACCTCGGCATCCCCATCGAACAGGTGACCTATTGACTAGACTCGCCTTGCCAGCCATTTTTCGGCTGCATCATGGCGCCTTGGGGGCGATGCTTTATCCGGAGAGCAATCTCGTTGAGAATGAGAGCCAAGAGGCTTACGCTTTTTTCTGTCGCCTTGGGGGTGCTGTTGACCGCGTCGCTGGCGGGTGCCGCCGATAGCGGAGACGCGCCCAACCACCCCGATTCCGGCACCTGGATCGTGACATTGGGTGCAAGTGTCGAGTACGGCCCGAAATTTCCGGGTTCGAAGCATGATGGCTTCAGCGCCTTGCCCTCTTTCGATATCAGGCGTTTCGACGAACCGGATGAGCACAGCGCGCCGGACGACAATATCGATTATGGCCTTATCGACTTCGGCGGCTTCGAAGCGGGCCCGGTGGTCGGCTTGCGCGACAGCCGTTCGCAATCCGATGATGACCGGTTGAAAGGCATCCATTCGGTGGATTGGGACATCGATGCCGGTGTTTTTGCACAATATTGGGCGATTCCGAACCAGCTTCGATTCCGCTCCGAAATCCGGCAGGCCGTATCGAACGGCAGTGGTCTCGTCGTCGATATCAGCGCCGATTGGTTCCAGCCCCTCGGCGACAGATGGCTGCTCTCTGCAGGGCCACGCGCTTCGTTCGGCAATGGCGCCTATATGCGGAAGTATTTCGGAATTTCGTCGAGCGAAGCGTTGCAGAACGGCGCCCTCTCCGCCTTCGATGCAAAGGGCGGCTTAAAGTCGATCGGCTTTACGGTTTCCGCCGCCTATGATGTGACCCCAACGTGGACGCTGCAGGTCTATGATCGCTTCGATCGTCTGACCGGAGACGCGGCCGACAGCCCGATCACATCGAAGCTCGGCAGCGAGAACCAGAATGTGATCGGCATCTCGCTCACCAAGGCCTTCAGCGTCAGCTTCTGAAATCCGCAATTCAAACACTCAGCCGGCCGGCCTCGATGCCGTTGCGATCAACCAGACACCGACCAAGATCAGAAGGCTGCCCGCAAGCCGAAGTAACGGCAATGGCTCGCCAAAGGCAGCCCAGGCAACGCCCATGATGAGGACATAGCTGATGGCCGAGAGCGGGAAGGCCTTGCTGAGATCGAGTTCGGAGAGCACGCTCATCCAGATGGCAAAGCAGACAATCTCTGCGACAATCGCCGCCAGGAACCAGTGTGACGACAGAATATCGACCAGCCAGGCTCCGCCGGCCTTGTCCGCATCGACGGCGCTCTGCTTCAGCAATATCTGTTGCGCCGTGTTCAGAAGCGGCACCAACAGCCAGATCGGGCGTATCGTTCTCACCCTTGCACCTCACCATCATCGCCTGCGGCAAAAAGCGGTGAGATCGTCTTGAGGACGAATTGCAGCAGTGGATTGGAATGGCGAAAATACATCGCATTTGCCGTCAAGCGGCTTCCAAGCCGAATCTTGTTGCGATAGTAGGCCTGCCCGCTCTGATAGCGGCCCATGCCGTGGCTCAGACAATATTCGATATTGGCGCACCAACTGAGATAATAGAGATTGTAGGACCTGCCCTTCTGACCATCCATGCAGAAGAACTTGTCGATCAACCTGTCCTCGTCGTGGATCAGCAGATTGGCAGCAAGCAGTTCACCGCCCACAAAATACATTGCGCAGAAAGATCGGCCCGGCATGCCCTTCAGCACCCCGTCGAAATAGGCCGGGGTCAGCTCTTCAAACTGTAGTCCGCTCCGCTCGCGCGTCTCACGATAGAGCTGCATGACGCGCGGCAAGAGATCGCCGAATTCCGTGCGGTATTCGACGCGAACCTCTTGCCGGCTCCGCAGCTTCCGACGCATATCCTTGCGGGTCGCCGTAGACAGGGTGGCAAAATAGGCGTCGATCGTACCGAACCCGATGTCCATCCATGCTGTCGGCAGTCCGCCGGTTTCGGCGTAACCTCTCGCCGACAAGACCAGTTCGATGCCCGACGGAATGGGGTAGGGCAGATCCTTCAACGCCGTCAGCGAGCAGCCTTCCATGCGCGCATGCGCCTCGAAAGCGTCGAGGAGTTCGGCAAAGAGCTTTGGCCGGCGGGCTTGCGCGATATCAGGATGAAAGCCGATGGAGGCAGTCTCCGTGCAGGGCGAGCCAAGACAAGCAAGACGGAGCGTCAGGAACCCGCTGAAGATGCGGCGGATGCCTTCCACCGTTCTGCGGAAACGGCCAGCTGCCAGCGTCGTCTCAAGGGCATAACGGCAAAGGAATGCCGGCATGGCGGCAACAATCTCGTCGTCTTCGCACACGACCGCATAACGCCACTCAAAACCGTCGATACCGGCTTCTTCAACCGCGAGCAGATAGTCATAGGTCTCGACCTCACCGGGGAAGCAGGCGTCCCAGGCATCGCGGTCGAGCATGCGAATGCTCGGAACGATCACGGCCACGGATGTCGTATCGCTTGAGACCTGCGCTTCAGGTAGCTGAACTTTAAGCGCTTGCTGCTGCATATTCTGCCTCGAAGAATTCCGCCGTCATGTCAGCAACACGCCTGTGCTGCCGATCGAGATGGATCATGTGATAGCTGTCGTCGAGCCAGCGCAGTTCCCGGCGCCCGCCAATGTGCGATGCGATATACCGGGCGTGCGAGGGGCCACTGAGATCGTCTTCGCGCGAATGGAGGATCAAGGTCGGTGTCCTGATCTCGGGAAGCCGGGCTTTCAACGTCCGGCCAAGCTCATGCATTTCGATCAGGCCGCGCCCCGGAAAGGTTTCGAGCATGCCTTCGCCCGTCATGCCGGCCACCATGCGGCGCATGCGCTCGTCCTTGATGCCGAGGGACGTCGTCTCCCGAAAATTCAGCCGGTCGATGAATGGGATAAGCGAGATCCAGCGAATGTGCGGTGAAAACAGCGAATAATAGCGCGGTACGTCCCATCCATCGTAGTGGAAACAGGGCGAATAGACAGCGACCGCGCGGATCGACAGGGGATTACGATCGGCTGCCATCATCGCCAGCTTGCCGCCAACGCAAATTCCGGCGGCAAAGACCGTGTCGCTGCGCTCGTTGAGCCAGCCAGCTGCGGCTTCGACGCTGTCGAGCCAGTCCTCCCAGCGCGAGCGGCGGAGCGTCGCTTCGTTTTCGCCGTGGCCGGCCAGCAGGGGAGCATAGACGCTGAAGCCGCGGCGATGGAATTGCCTTGCCACAAGCCGCATTTCTGCCGGCGCTCCCGTCAGCCCATGAACAAGGATGACGCCCTTGCCGTTCGTGCCCTCGAGAAAGAAAGAGAGACTGTCAGCCGGCATGCGGGAATTCTCCCTGCTGGCGGTTTTCCTTCGCCATGAAACCCAGCGCGTGGCAGGTGCTGATCACATGCGTGCCCGCCGCCTCCTGCTCCTGCTTGATCTGCTCATGAAAGGTACTGAGCTTCGTCCAGTGCATCTTAGGGCGGTAGTGATGCTCGGCGTGATAGCCGTTACCGAACCAGAGCCAGTTGTAGAAGCCATTATGGCTGCTGACGCCCCAGGCGATTGGAACATCGGGGTCGCCGTTCAGATGCTCATAATAGCCGTTGAGAGAGGACAGGCAGTTACCCAAATAATAAAACGGCAGGAAAAAGAATGTCGCTCTCCAGTCATAGACGAGAGCGAGGAAGACGAAGGCGAAGAACGATACGAGTTCAATGCGCCCCCATCTCGCATCGAACGGCCTTTTTTTCGCAATCGCCTGATGGATGTCGCCGAGATCATCGCGGAAGAAGCTGAGAAACGTGTAGGAGAAGACGTTCTCCGGCTCGCCGTTCTTGCCGTGCTTGTAGATCGACAGTAGGTCGACCGTCTCGCCGTTTTCATTGGGACGGTCGCTGTTGCCGGAATGATGGCGCATATGCACCCAGTGATAATAGACCTGCGAAAAGCCGATCGTTACGGATTCTAGCAGGCTGAATGCATAGTTCATCCACTTTGGCTTGAAATACGGCGTGTGGATGAAGTTGTGCGAGATGCTGTTGATGTTCCACGATATCGACACGGCATCGACCGCGCCGAGCACAGCCGACAGCCAGAGTGGCCGGCTTGAGAAGCCGGCAATCAGATAGATGTTGAATGCCAGATGCGCTGTTGCGGCAAGCACCGGCATGATATCCCATTTCGTGTGCGCGAAGATTTTCATAGTCCCGTCGCTCCGACACAGACCACGCCGGCCGTCACCAGGACGATGCCGAGAGCGTGGCGAAGGTTGATGGTTTCCTTGAAGATGGCGGCGCCTGCAAAACCGATCGCCGCATAGCTCAGCGCCATCAGCGGAAAGGCCACCGACAACGCCACCTGTTCCAGCACGCGCGTCCACATCACCAGTTCGACCGCCCAGAACACGATCCCGAGCCAGATGACCGGTTTCTGCAGGGTTTCGAGCAGCGCGCTTGCAGCGCCGTGCTTGAAGCACAACTCACGCCCGGTTTCGGCAAGAACGCAAAAGGCAATGATGGCGAACGTCCATGCTGTCAGTCCCGTCGTCATGCCATAAGCTCCGACAGGACTTCGAGCAGCGCGTGGTTTGCCGCACTGTTGATGTTGCGGGCAGCCTTCATGTCGTGATGACGGAAGGGCTGGTCGATCAGCACCTCTGCCTTCTTGATCGTGCGCGTGTAGAGATCGCCGCCGTAACACGGCGTCGAATAATCGCCGGTCACGTCCGCTCCGATGACATGGTACCGTTCACCGATTTCGCTGAGCAGCCAAAGGACATAGGGTAGCCGCATACGGCCTTGATCCCAATTGGTCACGGCATCGGCGTAGGAGAGAGCGTCCTTGTCGATCGTGACGTAAACCGCTTCGGTTTGGATGCGGCCGAGAAGCCGGTCGAGGAAATTGCTCTCTCCGAGCTCCGATATCGATTGCCAGTGCAGGGCGCCGTCGATCTGGCTGAAACTCGGGCCCGAGCCGTAGTGCGATTTCACTTTGCTCGGCGGATGTTCATAGGGATAAAGTTCAAGGCGACCGTCGGATAGCGGCACCAGATTGGCGCCCTTGCGCTCCGGTGACCTGAGGTCGCGGCTGCAAACGCCGAGGGTTATCACCTTTTTGACCAGGGGCTGTTCGAGCGCCTTGTTGACCCACGAACCGCAATGCATGCCGGGATCGAAATGCACCCAATCGGGGTGATTGTCGATATGGATGACGGTGACGGCTTTGCGGCTGTTCTCCAGGGCCTGCGATAGAAGAAGAGCCGTCACATGGTGGAAGTCGCCCGATCCCATGAAACAAAGGCGGGCGCCTTCACCGGTCGAGGGCCGGGCCTTCGCCAGGTTGCGCCAGACGGTATCAAGGTCCGGCCGGCGCCCCCACAGCCTGATGGCGCGGCCGCTATCCTTGTCGTCAACTTCGTGCGCCCCGGCCATCTGGCAGGAATGCACGAAGTCTGGCTGCAACTCCAACGCATCATCAAGATGGAGAAGGAGGAGCTGCAAGGTCCTATCTCCGCTCGGCGCGCGTCAGAAGCTGGTCGAGCAGCGAGATAGCAAGCTCGATCTCCTCGCGGCTGATCATCAGGTTGGGTGCAAGGGTGATGACGTTCTTGTGGTATCCGCCAACGTCGAGCACCAATCCATATTTCCTGCCGTCGACCGCAAGATCACCCTTCATGCCTTCGTCAGACATCCAGTCGAGCGTCGCCTTGTCGGGAGTGAAGCCGTCGGGGCCGCAGATTTCCATCCGAAGGGCAAGGCCGAGGCCGTCGACATCGCCGACGATCGCATGCCGCGACTGCAGCTCCTTCAGGCCTTCGAGGAAGTGTGCGCCCTTTTCCATCACACTCGCGCCGAAGTCGGTCTCAGACACCATCTTCAGCGTTTCGAGAGCGACGGCCGTGCCCATCGGGTTGCTGGCGAAGGTCGAATGCGTGGAGCCTGGCGGGAAAATCGTCGGGTTGATCATCTCTTCTTTGGCCCAGATGCCCGAAAGCGGGTTGAGACCATTGGTGATCGCCTTGCCGAAGACGAGCACATCCGGCGACACGCCGAAATGTTCGATCGACCAGAGCTTTCCGGTCCGATAGACGCCCATCTGAATCTCGTCGACAACAAGCAGGATGCCATGATCGTCGAGGACCTTCTTGAGCTCCTTGAAGAAATTCATCGGCGGAATGACATAGCCGCCGGTGCCCTGGATGGGCTCGATGTAGAAGGCGGCATATTCCGATTTTCCGGCCTTCGGATCCCAGACGCCGTTGTACTCACTTTCAAACAGCCGCGCGAATTTCTGGACGCAATAGTGCCCGTATTCCTCCTTCGACATGCCTTTCGGTCCACGAAAGTGATAGGGGAATTCGATGAATTGGGCACGTTCGCCAAAATGGCCGTAACGTCGGCGATAGCGATAGCTCGAGGTGATCGACGTCGCGCCGAGCGTTCGCCCATGGTATCCGCCCTCGAAGGCGAACATCAGGCTCTTGCCGCCGGTATAGTTGCGAACGAGCTTCAAGGAATCCTCGACTGCCTGCGAGCCGCCGACATTGAAGTGAACGCGGCCTTTCGAACCGAATTTATGTTCGGCATCCCGGGCGATCAGCGCTGCGAGCTCGACCTTTTCGCGATGGAGATATTGCGAGGCAACCTGCGGCAACCGATCCAGCTGCCGATGCGCGGCATTGTTCAAACGCTCGTTGCGATAACCGAAATTGACGGCGGAATACCACATCTGGAGATCGAGAAATGGTGTTTCGGCTGCGTCAAAGACGAATGAACCATCGCAGCTTTCGAAGAATTTCGGCTTCTGCGAGTAATGAACCGTATCGCCGTGGGAGCAATAGGTCTTTTCGAGCTGTCGCAGCTCGTCTTCAGAGGCGGTGGGGTGCACATTGGCAGCAAGTTTCAGGTTGGAACGCATGAAGTCCTCTTCTCACGCAGTTTTTGCCACGGCCTGTACAACAGGCAGCCGTGACGGGCTGGAAAGGATGGTTGCGATACTCGCCTGGATTTCGGCGAAGCCGCTGTAGGGGATGAAAGGAACGCAATTCGCGCGGCAATAATCCGCAAGCCTGGCCTTGGCGAAGACAAGCAGCGCCTCGTGGGAGACGCAGAAGTCGCTGCGGCCGTCGCCGATATAGACATGGTTGCCGGACGGCCTCACCTGGGCGCATTTGCACACGCCGGCACCGGCAGTGCAGCTCGCGCTCTTGAATGGAAAGCCCAAATCGAATTCAGGCATGCCGACGTGCGGACGAGAAATCAGCCTGTTTGCGATGATCCGAATGTTATCCAGGCTATGCCTGGCAAGGACCCGCCTGATAAAATGATCGACGCCATCGCTGACGATGACGAGTTCAAGCCCGTTCTTTTCACAGAAGGCCTTGAAAGCCCCAAAGGCATTGTCGATTTCGATCGTGTCCAGAAATGCGTCAATGTCTTCGCGTCTTGCCTGAAGCAGCTGGATCTGGCGGCGCATGCACTGGGCGGATGTGATCCTGCCGTTGGTCCACTGATCTTCGATCTCGCGCCACTCCGCGCGCGCAAACCGGTCCAGAACGAGATCCGTCACATCCTCTTTGGATATGGTCCCGTCGAAATCGCAAAACACCTGCATCGCATGCT
Source organism: Rhizobium viscosum (assembly GCF_014873945.1). Lineage (NCBI taxonomy): Bacteria > Pseudomonadati > Pseudomonadota > Alphaproteobacteria > Hyphomicrobiales > Rhizobiaceae > Rhizobium > Rhizobium viscosum. The sequence continues at coordinate 701,848 of NZ_JADBEC010000002.1, forward strand.
CCTTCACTGTGAAGAAGCATTTAGCCTCGCGAACTGAAGGCGAGATGAGGCGAATATGAAGCGAAACTGAATTGACCGCTTATGCGGCAGGAATATCGAGGTCCACCTTCAGGCCGGATCCCCAGGCAGGCGTGCTGAGGCTGATCCCGATGTCGAGACGGTTGCCGATATCGGCGACGATCGGCAATCCCAGTCCCGCACCCTCCCCGGCTTGCGCGTCGAGGCGGTTGAACCGCTGAAAGGCGGCCTCCCGCTGCTCGAGCGGGATACCGGGGCCGCTGTCTTCGATGCAGAGCCGAAATCCGCGCGAGCCGGGTTCGATGCGGACCTCGATCCGACCGCCGGCGGGCGAATATTTGATCGCATTGTCGAGGACATTATCGATCATGACACGCAGCAGAGCACGGTCGGTCAAGACTTGCGGGTCTTGCGTTGCGACGAGCCCGACGTGGAAACCCCGGCGATTGAGGATGACCCCGAAATCCGCCAGGGCTGCCGCCGCAATCTGGCGGAGCGGCAACGCTTCCAGCTGCACCGGTTGATGGCTGACGCGTGCAAGCCGCAGCAACTGCTCTATGAGATGCATGGCGCGCTCGTTGCTGACGACGAGGTCCTTCAGCAGGGCCGCGCGCTCCTCATCGGAATCGGCACGATCGAACATTTGCAAAAGCAATTTGATGCCGGCCTGCGGCGTTCGCAATTGATGGGCCGCAAGATCGGAAAAGCGCCGCTCCATCGTCAGCGAGCGGCCAAGCTTTCGCAAGAGATTGTTGAGCGAGTGGACAAGCGGCGCCAGATCCCGCGGCAGCGCTTTCGTAGCGATCATCGACAGGTCATCCGGCGTACGCGCACGGATCTGCGAGACCAGCTCCCGGACATTGGCGAGCCCGTTATTGATGGCGAGCCAAATGATGATCGCACTGACGGGCACGAGTATGAGCAGCGGAAAGGCGAGATTGAGAAGGATGTTATCGACGAGGCCTTCCCGAAGGATGATCTTTTCGGCGACCTCGATCGTCACGTCGCTATTCGGGATCGGCAGAGCATAGATCCGCCAGAGCTCGTTCTGATAGGTCACATCGGTGAAACCGGCCGGGAACCGCTTGACCTCATCAGGAAAGGCGTTGCTGCTGGCAAAGGCCAGCGCTGACCCCCTCCAGGCGCGAAACGAATGAGCGTCGGCATAGTCGTCCGCGTCCTCGTTGAGAGCAAGCTGATTGTCCATGCTGAAATCAAGATCGGGAACTTGCACCGTCGGTCTTGCCGTCAATCTCGTGAGAGGATGCTTCATCAACGACCAGAGCACATTGGCGTCATTGATCAACTGCGCATCGTAGATGTTGTCGATCTCGCGCGTTGCGCTGCGATAGGCGAGGATGCCGACGATGGCGATCGTGATGATGAGTGTCGGGAGAATGCGTAGAAAAAGGCGTTGGCTGAGTGTCACTGCTGCCGCTCGACCATGTAGCCGACGCCGCGGATCGATCGGATGAAATCGGTACCGAGCTTCTTGCGCAGATTATAGACCGTCACTTCGATCGTATTGCTCTCAACCGAAACATCCGTGTCGTAGAGCGCATACTCGATATCGTTCTTCGTGACGTAACGTCCGCTCCGCTCCATGAGGAGCCGCAACAGATGGAACTCCTTGGCGGGGATGTGAAGCTGTACGCCATTTCGACGGGCCACCATGGCCGAAGGGTCGAGCTCGACGTCAGCGCATCGAATGATGGTTTCGGTGCGGCCCTGCCGTCGCCGGATCAACGCACGCAATCGGGCGAGGAGTTCGTCGAGGTCAAAGGGCTTGACGAGGTAATCGTCCGCCCCCTCGTCCAGGCCCGTGACGCGATCGCGCACGCTGTCGAGCGCCGTCAGCATCAGGATCGGAACGTCGTTGCCTCCCCTCCTGAGCGAACGCGCCACATCAAAGCCGCTCGCCTTGGGAAGATTGACGTCGAGGATCACGCATCCAAATTGGCTGTCGCGCAGCGCATCGAGCGCCGTCTCGGCGTCCCGGAACCAATCTACGCCATAGGCGTGTTTCTCAAGTGCACGTTTCAGCGAGGAGCCGAGAATGTAATCATCTTCGACCAGGAGTATGCGCACGTCCGCATCCTTGCGATATCAACTCTCACCATGCTTCTTCGGTCTCGATTGAGGCCGAAATCCGGCGGAGATCTCCGCATGCTGTCCGAAGCCCCTCTACGCACCGAAGGGATCCACCAACACCTTGCACTGGGTGGTTCGTTTGCGGAGCGTTTCAAAAACGCGGGGCATGTCGTTCAGCGAGATTGTTTCGGAAATAAGATTCTGCGGTGCGTACCGGCCGGATTCCAAGGCGTCGATGGCGGCTGCGAATTCGTGCATGTTGAAGAACACCGACATAACAACGTTGATCTCCTTCGAAATCGCCCGGAAGCTGTCCAAATGGTCGCGCGCGGTGCAAAGACCCAGCACGACCACCTTTCCGCGAGGGCGGACGAGCCCGATGCAGTGGTCGATGAGACCCGGCTTGCCGACACATTCGAAGACGATATCAGGCGGACCACCGAGAGCGGCATCAACATTTGCTGCTTGATCGGGATCTGCAGTAATGAAGGCGCTGGCACCGACGTCCATCGCACGCTCTTCCTGGTGACGATGGATGTCGGTGACGGCAACGGCGCCTGCTCCAAGTCTGCGCGCCCAGAAGGCGACAGCAAGCCCGATGGCGCCCGCCCCCACGATCAGCACTCGGTCGCCCGGCCCCATGGCGGCCCGCCTCAACCCATGCAGGGCCACGGACAGCGGTTCCGCCAGCGCGCCATCGACAGTACGAATGCCCCAAGGCAGTTTGCGGCACTGACGGCCGGCAACGGCTGTATATTGTGCGTAGCCGCCGCCGATCAGCGTCATGCTGTCGCACCAGGCGGGCTCCCCTTTCAGGCAGTTCGAACAATGGCCGCAGCCGCGATTGGGCGCGACCGTCACCTGGTCACCGACTTTGAAGGCTCCAGCCTTTGAGCCGACCTCTATCACCTCGCCGGAAAATTCGTGGCCGAGAATATCGCCGGGCGCGACGCCGAAGACCGGATCTTCAGTCATATGGAGGTCTGAACCGCAAATGCCGCAGCGGCAGACTTTGAGCAGAAGATAATCTGTCTTTGGTTTCGGGTCTTCCGCTTCCATGATCTTGAGCGGCGCGCCGAGCTGGTCGAAAAGTGCGGCCTTCATGATGTCAGCTCCTACCTTCTTCGGACTGCCGGATCAGTTTGCGCCCAATAGGAAACCATGGCGCATCGAAGAAGCGGCAATAAAGCCCCCAGATGCCGCCTCGGGCATAGAGCGCCATGAACAGGGTGAGGATGCCCAGGACCACCATGTAGATCGCGCCATACTGGCTGAAATAGCGGTCGGCAAAGAAGTAGATCAGAGCGCCGATGATCGGCCCCTCGATCGAGCCGATGCCCCCGACCATGACGATAAAGATGCAGATCGAGGCCCAGTTCGGATCATAGCCAGATGACGGCGTAATCCTCAGCTGCGCCATATAGTAGATTGCACCAGCAAGCCCCGTGCCTACAGCTGCTGCAACATAGATCAGGAACCGCAGGCGCTTCACGTTGACGCCCTGGCTTTCGGCGGCGACTGGATTGTCGCGCATGGCAGTCAGGGCTAACCCATAACGAGAGCGAAGCAGCAAATAGCTGCCGCCGACTGTCACCAGCAGCATTATCACGCACAGCGTTACGATCGCGACTTCGCGCTCATGCAGGCTGTACTTGGCGAGCACACGAAGCGTGAGACCCGCACCGGCATTGACGTAGTCGAGATTGCTGGTCAACAGCCGCAAGGCCTCGGCCACGACCCAGGTCCCGATCGAAAAATATGGGCCGTCCAGCCGATGCAGCAGGCCATAGGTCGGCACGGCGAGTAGTGCCGGCATGGCGAGGCAGAGCCCGACAGCGAGGAACGGGTTGATACCGAAGTTCGAGGCCAGGACAAACATGAAATAAGCAGAAGCGCCGATGAATGCCTGCTGGCCGACCGACACCAGCCCGGCATACCCCGCGAGCAGGTTCCACATCTGGGCAATGGCAATCAGGCAAGAAAGCTCGATTGCCCAGCGAATGCCACCCGAGCTGGCCCACCAAGGCATGGCGAGCATGGCAACGAGGACGAGAACGGCGATCGTCTGAGCCACCTTGCTCGACAGGGTATGCCGGTCGACCCGAGCCGGCGTAAAGGTTCTCTTCATCGTCTCACCTGTCGCGGCCTGCAAGATCGTTGGGTTCATGACGGGTTACCTTTTTGAAATCAGGCCTTGCGGGCGGGTCGCGAGTACCAGCAGAAAAACCAAATGGCCGGCAAGAATTCCCCAACCCGAGTCGAACCTGAACCCCACGGCCTGGGAAATTCCGAGCACCATCGATCCGAGGAAAGCTCCCCAGATCGAGCCCATGCCGCCGATGATCACGGCTTCGAAAGCGTAGATCAGTTGCGCAGGACCGTCGGCTGGCGAAACGGTGGAGCGCAGGGACTGGAAGACGGCGGCAAAACCCAGGATGCCGACGGAGAGCGCCGTCGCCAGGGCATATACCTTGCGCGGATTCACGCCGCTGATCGCCGCCGCCTCGACATCAGCGGCGGATGCACGCAACGCGCGGCCGAACCGCGTAGAGCGCAACATCAGATCGATACCTGCGGTAAGAAGTGTGGCGACCAGCAATACGATCAGGGGAAGAACCCCGAGGTAGAGCCCGGCCATATTGACCGACGCCGCCTCGATGCCCCCGCCCGGCAGCGAACGCGTGTCGGCCGACCAGATCTGCAGCATCAGGTTCTGGAGCGCGATAGACAGGCCGAATGTCGCGATCAGCGACGGTAGAGGATCGTCACCGAGGACCCGATTGAGAATGAGGCGTTGCAACAGCCAACCCACGGCTGCGGCCATGGGGATCAGCAGGATCATCAGCGTAAACGGCCCGAAACCGAGGATGCCCGCAAGCGAGATTCCGATCAATGCGAGCAGAATGACCAAGTCGCCATGCGCGATGTTGACGATGCGCATCACACCGAACATGAGCGCCATGCCAAGCGCGTATTGGGCATACATGCCTCCCAGCAGTATCCCCTGGATGACGGCGTCAAGCCACTGCATGATTTGCTCCAAAATAGGCCCGTGCGACATCCTCCCGCGAGACGTCGGCGGAATCTCCCGAGAGCGTGATCCTGCCCTCCAGAATGCAATAGAGCCTGTTAGACGCGGCCAGCGCCCGCGACACGTCCTGTTCGACAAGGATCACCGCCGTGCCCGCTTTTGTAATGGCCGGCAGGGAATCGTAGATCTCACTGATCACCTTGGGAGCCAGCCCAAGCGATATCTCGTCACAGAGCAGCACCTCCGGCTGGCTGAGCAACGCACGGCCTATGGCCACCATCTGCTGCTGGCCGCCAGACATCTTCTCAACCAACCGCTTTCGCATGGAAGCCAGGGCCGGAAAGAGATCGAGGACGCGCTGCATCGTCCAGGTCGTAGTGCCGTTCCTGCGGCCATGATCGAGCGCCACCAGGAGATTGTCCTCGACTGTCATGCCTGCAAAAAGCCGGCGGCCTTCGGGCACCATCGCAAAGCCTTTCTGAACCATCTGATAAGGTGCGCTGCCACCGACCGAAACGCCGGCATGGCGGACCATCTCCCGATTGCTCGGCAACAGGCCCATGATAGTCTTCAGCAAAGTCGATTTGCCGGCGCCATTGGCGCCGATCAGGGCAACGACCTCGCCGCGCATGACCTCGAAGTCCACCGAGAAGAGTGCCTGGAAATCACCGTATCCGGTGCAGAGCCCGTGGGTGGAGAGGATCGGTACTTCAGTCGTCATGCTTCCACTCCCATATAGACCCGGCGGACATTGGGATCGGCGATGACTGCCTGCGGAGTGCCTTCAGCAATCTTCTCTCCGAAATTCAGCACCATCATCCGGTCGGCGGCGGCCATGATTGCGTTCAGTACGTGCTCGATCCAGATAACCGTGACATTGCGACGGCGGACTTTCTTCACCAGATCGACCAGGACATGCGATTCCTGCTCGGTCAGACCGCCCGCGATCTCGTCAAGCAGCAGCAGCTTCGGATCGCTTGCCATTGCGCGCGCCATTTCCAGCCGCTTGCGATCGAGCAGCGTCAGCGAGCCTGCGGTCTTGTTGGCCTTGTCGGCCAGCCCGCAATCCTCGAGGATTTCGGCGCAATGAACGTTCGCACTTCTCTCAGAGCGGGACGCGCCGAACATTGCCGCGACCATCAGATTCTCGAAAGTGGTCATGCCCCCGTAGGGCTTGGGAATCTGGTAGGTACGACCTATGCCCCGCTTGCAGCGCTTGTAGGGCGGCTCGTGCTGCAGGATGGAGCCAGCGAACAAGAGTTCGCCGGCATCCAGTCTGAGGTCTCCGCTGATCAGGTTGAAGAGCGTCGTCTTGCCCGCACCATTCGGTCCCAGGATACCCAGGACCTGATTGGTTCGCACCTCGAAGCTCACGTCGTGGACAACACGAATCGCGCCGAAGGACTTGGACACGCCCACTGCGTTGAGGAGCACTTGATCATCCATGGTGATGCCAGTTTTCTCGCTCAGGACCAGTTGAGGAGGGACAGCTTCTGTTCCGGAGCGATCAGCTTTGAAACCGCATTGTCGACGATCTTCAGGTCATAGGGATATTTCGCGCCCTTCACCCACTGGCCACCGAAGATTGGCGTCTTGCAGATATTCGGGTGCGGACCACCGCTGAACTTGATGGGACCGACGATAGTGTTGAGATCAGTCGCCTTCGCCGCATCGCGGATCGAAGCGCGGTCCCGCGGATCTTCGGCGCGCTTGAGCGTGTCAACGACGACTTCCCAGAGCGCATGTGCATAGCCGAGCGGCTGAATCCATTGCTTGTTTTGCGAGCTTTCCCATTCGCTAGCGATGTCGGCGCTGTTCTGGCCTGTCAGCGACGATTTGAAGGTGAAGGCCGGCGTCCACCAGACCTCTGTCGACATCCCTTCGCCGAGCGGACCCATGGCCGCTATACCTGACGGGAAGAGCAGCGCCGCGGCCACCGTCACCACCTTGGGCCTGTAATTCTGCTGGCTGCATTGGGTGATGAAGGTCTTGAGATCCGAGGGGTAGGTAATGCCGCCGATGATATCGCACTCCTGCGCCTTGTATTCGGCGATCTGGGCGGAGAAATCGTTGGTGCGCGGCTGGAACATTGACGGGATCACCGTCGTGAAGCCTTCCTTTTGCACCGTCGGCGGCAGACCATAATCGTTGTTGCCCCAGGTTTCCCCGTCGGCATTGCGCGGGAACAGCATCCCCACCTTCTTGTTGGTCTCGACCGACTTCCACAGACCAACGAATGTAGCGAGCGCATCTTCGAGGCCCCAGAAGAAATGGTAATTCCACTCGAAGGGCTTCTCGGCGCCGCCGCGCGGCATGACGAAAGCCTGCCATGGCGCGGCCGTCGAGATCGAGGGGCATCCGTAGAGTTCGGCCTGGTCCGCCACCGGATTGTTGATATCGGTGGTCGAGGCCGGAATGATCAGATGCACCTCATCATTGAGGATGAGATTGCCGGCAATTTCAGCAGCCTTGTTGGGATTGGACTGCGCATCGTGGGGAATGATCTCGATATTGTATTTCTTGCCCTTGTTCTCGACTCCTCCGGCCAGCAGCGCGCGCATCTTGCCGAGCGTGTAGCTGTCAGCCTCACCGAAGGGTGCCAGCGGCCCCGTCATCGGCGAGACGAAGCCGATCTTGATCGTGTCGGTCGTGCCTGCCCGCAGGACAGAGGGCATGGCGAGCGCAGCGGCTGCTGTGCCCATTGACTTGAGTGCTGTGCGGCGGCTTATGCCGCCTTTCAGGAATTCGATCCTGCTCATTTTGTTCTCCTCCGCTTGTTTGTTGTTTCACATCGTTGGGCTGCCTCCCGCAGCCCGTGGCGTGAATTGAATGGCGTCCTCGGCGGGCCTGAGCACCAGGCCTCCGTCGATCACGATATGCGCACCTGTGACGTAGGATGATGCGGGCGAGGCGAGATAGAGCGCCAAACCCTTGATCTCCGAGGTTTCGGCAACCCGACCGAGGGCCGACCACATGCTGAATGCCTTGCGGTCCTCTTCGAACCGCATTCGGCCGCCGGCAATATTGGTGATGAAAGGACCCGGCGCGATGGCATTGACAAGAATGCGGTGGCGGCCGAGCTCCATCGCCGCCTGACGGACGAGATGGGCGACACCTGCCTTTGCGGGCATGTAGGGCGTGCCAACGATACCGTCATTGTAGAGAGCCGCGACCGAGGATGTTGCGATGATCCGGCCGCCGCCGGTGCGCTTCATGTGGCGGGCAGCAAGCTTGATCGTGTTATATACGCTCGTCAGGTTGGTGGTGATCACTTCGTCCCAATGATGGTCATCGAGGTTGTCGATCTCGCCATCGGGATTTCGATCGCCGTCTGGTGTGAGGAAGCCTGGGCCGGCGTCAATGCCGGCATTGGCGAACACCACGTCGATCCTGCCGTGGCGTTTGGCCACTTGATCGAAAGCGACCGACATGGCCGGACGGTCGGTAACATCCACCCGCATGCCCCAGACATTGCCATTGCTTCGCGAGAGTTCTTCGACCGTCCGGTCGAGTTCGTTCTGGTTCATATCGAAAATGCAAACGCGCGCACCGCCATCAGCAAGCACTTCCGCATAGGCACGGCCGAGACCCGAAGCGCCACCGGTGACGATCGCTGACTTATCCGATACGTTGAACATTTCCTGAAGCGACATGCTTCCTCCCGATGCTGCAGTTCTGAGGGGATTTGCGAAGGATCAGATGAACATCTGCTCGTTGATCTTCAGATCATTTTCCCTGCAGTAATTGGTGTAATGGTCGATGAACCAGAACACATCCGCGGTGAAAGTGAACTTGGCATCGTCATCGAAAAACTCGATGGGCCCATTGATCCAGAAGAGCGCCTTCATGCCGTTAGGATCGTCCGAGTAGAGCGTGTGCGCCGAACCGGGCAGCTCGTAGACGAAATCACCCGGACGCGCCGTCCAGTCATATTCGTAATAGCCCCACGAACCCTCAAGCGTTATCGCCGAAACTACGCCGCGATGCTTGTGGGTGCCGATCCGGCCGCCGCCTTTGACCCAGAGGATGTTGGCAACGGAATTGGTACGCACATCGAAGCAGAGATGTTTGATCGCTGCGGAATCGCCAAAAGGCACCCAGGGCGTCGAAGCGTCGTCGCCGGGGATATGGGCACCGTCGCGGGCAAAGCGGCGGATGGCCTCCTCGTATGGCTCCTCCGGTAATTTCACGATTTTCGGCCGCTCGTTCATGGAAATCTCCTCCGAATACTTCCCATCCGACAACTGCAAGGAAGCTTAGGAAGCGGCCAAAAAAATCGTCAAATTCTTTCTTTCAGAGATTTCTGGACAGTCAGCATCATCGATAGTGCGTATTTGAAATTGTTATGAAAAAACGCGTTTCGAATGCCCTCTTGTTGCAGTGCCAACGTGTAATGACGCACCGCGAAATTCATCAAATGATAAAATTCCACTTGCTCAAATCATAAACTCGAGCACTCTGACTGCGGGGAGCCGGCAGAGATTTGGGAGTGGCTCGCCGGGGGAGGATGCATTCATGAAACTTGCTGTAAATCAGGAGTCCCTGCTGGATCGGGGCGGTAATCCGACGATCCGCGAATTCCTGAGCAAGCTCACCTACAATCCTGTCGATGGCACGATCAAGCTTAACGAGCGACGTCTGATCATGCAGCGCGCCACCTCACGCGGCGCGCTGCGGGACGAGCTTGTCCGCCGGTACGGTCGTGACGACGCCTTTGTCATTCTCACCCGCCTTGGCTATCTGGCGGGCAAGGAAGATGCCGAGTTCATTCGGCAGGCATGGCCGGCACTTGATCAGGGCGATGCATTCACAGCCGGGACCAGACTCCACATGCTCAAGGGCGAGGTTCGCGTCGAAACCGTGCATAACGACTTCGACTTCAAGAAGGGTAAGTTCTCGGGCGAGTTCTTCTGGAACGACAGCATAGAAGCCACCGAATATCTCGAGCGTCACAACATCGCTCATGAATCCATGTGTTGGACGCAGGTCGGCTACGCGGCGGGCTATGCTTCCCATTTCTTCGGCAAGCTGATCGTCTACAAGGAGATTCAGTGTATCGCGCGCGGCGACAAACGCTGTCGTGTGGTTGGCAGGCCGGCGGAAGCATGGGACAAGGACGACGAGACGGTCCGGCTCTATCGCCGTCACATTTTGGCTGAGGGAAAGCCGTCCACGCTCCAACCGCAGACGATGCGGGCGACGACAATGCAGCGGGAGGGGCACGATGGTGGACACCACACCTCGGATCCGGTCGCCGCCATCCTTCTGGAGCCGGTGCGCCAGCGCCTGGCGCAGATCGTCCAGATGGCGAATATTCCCGTTTTGATAACTGGTCCCTGCGGCAGCGGAAAATGCGTGGCCGCACGTCATATCCACGATGCCGTTCATGGTGCCGCGACGCGGTTCGAAAGCTTTTCCTGTTCTGCGATTACCAATGGCAATCTGTCCGACATGATCGCTGTCCAGCAGCGCCGCGGCCGCAAGTCGGCGGCGGGCGGGGAAGCCGCAACAACAATCGTGCTGCAAGATATAGAGAGGCTGAGCGACGTGGCCCAGCTTGAAATCGTCGAAATGCTTTCGGGCCAGAGAAAAGGGCAAGAAAACAACCTTCATTCGAGACTCATTGCAACCTCGACCCTCTCTCCCCAGGAGTTGGCAAGCCTGCCGCATCTGCGCAAGGATCTGTTCTATTCGTTCATGGCCCTGCCCATCACCATGCCTGCGCTGGCAAGTCGGCCCCACGACATCGGGCGTCTGGCCGAAGCCATCATGAGGTGTTTGGCGCCCGAATACGGCAAGAGCCCGCCTATACTGGCAGAGGATGCCACGGCATGGCTCAAGGCACTTCCATTGCCGGCAAACCGGCTCGAACTCGAAGCATTAATGCGTGGAGCAATTCTGACTGCGAAGCAGGATCGGGTGACGGCATCGACGCTAGAAGACGTGGCCGAGGATATGGGAATGCTGCCGCAACCCTTTGCAGCAGACAAAGCCCTCGCGGCCGTTCTGGCGCAGACAATCGAGCGAGGTGGCTTCGCTATCGATGATCTTAACCGCCAGATCTACCAGATGACCATCCGGCAAGCAGACGGTAATGTGGCACGGGCAGCCCGTATGCTCGGGCTCAGTCGTGCTCAGTTCGCCTATCGGCAGGGCCAGATCAGCAACGGAAGAAGCCCCTGAAGCAATGCTGCCACGTGTTGCGATCCACCGGCTTCAAGGACAGTGTTGTGGCCAGTGATCGCGGTAGCTGGTGCCGAGCTTCCGAGCGGCGCCCCTTTGATCGCGAACGCTAAGTGAGCCTGTCATGCACGGGTCGACTTAAGCATACGTTTGCGACGGCCACGGGCGAAGCTCCTCCTGCGTCCGTTCGGAGTTCCCAATGAGATGTGGTTTCAACGCGGTTAAGTATTTGACGACGTGTTCGCGGTCTATCGGCTTACTGAACAAATAACCTTGGAGTGTGGTACAGCCCATTTCCAGCAGGCACATTGCCTGCCGGTGGGTTTCCACACCTTCCGCGGTGACCTTCATTTTTAGCTTCTGCGCCAGATTGAGCACCAGTTCAACGATTGCGAGGCTCGATTCATCGTCAAGCATGGTGTCGATAAAGCTTTTATCGATCTTGATGATATCGACGGGCAGACTCCGCAAATGCGTCAGTGACGCATAGCCCGTCCCAAAGTCATCGAGCGCCACAGCCAGGCCTTTTTTCCGCAAACGCTGCAGCGTTGTTGCAACGGTGTCTTCCAAGCCCTGCAGGAACACTGTTTCAGTTACTTCAAGCACCAGTTTGTCCAGCGGGATGCCTCTCGACGCAAACGCAGCAACAATCTTCGTTTCCAGATCGCCCCTCATGAAGTCGGAGGCGCTGACATTCAGCCCGACCCGTCCGAAATCCAGCCCGCGGTTCATCCAGTTACGGATATCGGTCGCGACATGCTCGAGCATGCGTGTCGTGATATGATGGGACACGCTCGAGTCCGTGAACGCCTCATGAAATTGCGCAGCCGACAGGATTGAGTTATCCGGGCGCTGCATTCTCACAAGCGCCTCGAACGCCCATACCTGACCGTCTGCACAACGAACGAGTGGCTGATAATGTGGCACTATCCGATGCTCAGTGAGTGCCAGTTCCACCTCCCGAACGATCTGAATGCGATGGGCTATCGTCGAACGCAGGCTGGGCTGATATTGGACGTAGCTGCCGCGCCGTGTTTCCTTGGCGTGGTAGAGGGCAAAGTCCGCATTTTGTGAAAGTGTTGCCGCATCCATTTCACCTTCTGAAATCGCACCGCCTAAGGTTATCATCGGATTTATCGTCGACCCACCGACCTCCAGCGGGCGGCCGATATATTCGATCAGATGTCGCGCCAGTGAACGCATGCCCCGCGCGTTTGCGGGCGCTTCCAGGATGACGCAGAACTCATCACCGCCGAGGCGAAATACCTTTCCACGCTTTCCGAGGCGCTCGTCCAGACGCGACGCTACGCCTTTCAACAGCAGATCACCGGTTGCATGGCCGAGGGTGTCGTTGATTTGCTTCAAACGATCGACGTCGATCAGCAACAAACCGATGGAGGAAGCCTCCGTCGCCGTGAGTCTCTCCATATGCGCATTGTAGGCCGCCCGGTTTGCAAGGCCGGTAAGGGGATCGGCGTTTGCTGCCCGGAGCAGACGTTGCTCATAGCGCACTTTTTCGGAAACATCCTGAACGATGCCGAATAGACGTCTTGGCTCACCTTGCAGGTGTTCGATATCGCTCACAACGCGAATCCATCGTTCCTCGCCTTCTGGAGTGATGATGCGATATTCCTTGTCAATACCGGTGCCTGCGCCATTCAGGATGTCGCGGATCCTGCGCCTGACGCTGTCACGTTCTTCGGGAGCGTAGCAGCCGATCACCTCCTCCGAAGTCATGCGCTTGCCGATCGGCAATCCCACGGTGCGGTATATCTGATCCGACCAGACGATCGCACCGGTGCTAAGGTCCATCTCAAAACCACCGACCTTGGCAGAGCGCTCGGTTTGTTCGAACCGCGCCTGCTTCAACTCCAGTTCACGTTGCTGCTCCTTCAGCAGGCTTTGCTGACGATGCTCCCGGATAAGGCCCATGACGACGCTCGCCAAACTATGGAGCTGTTCGAGGTCCCGATCGCTGAAGCGGCGGCTCTTGGTGTCGAGGACACAAAAGCCGCCGTAACACGTCGCTCCTTCCGAAAGCGGAACCCCCGCATAGAACTGTACGGACCAGTCTTTAACGAAAGTATTTGCGCAAAAGCGGGAGTCTGTGCGGGCATCTTCGACGACGAGCGGAGAGCCTGTTTCCACGACGTAGCCGCAAAAGGAATGCTCGCGCGGCGCCTCTTCCAAAGGGAAGCCTTGCCGAGCCTTGAACCACTGCCGGTGCTCATCGACAAACGAAACCAACGCCATCGGCATATCGAACATGCTGCAGGCAAGACGTACGATCGCGTCGAACTCCGTCGTTGGCGGCGTATCGAGAATGCTTGCCTCGTAAAGAAGGTTCAGCCTCTCGTCTTCTGTCAGTGACATGCGACCTTACTCCTCGCAGTGCCGAGTGAGTGGGACCCTTCATGGATCGTAGAAGCGGACGAACTTGCCGCTGACGGGGTGTAAAATTGCGTTATCTCATGGCCGAGTATCGCACCACGACGTTCGCAAGCGCCTTGCCGCGAGCTTTCATACCGATCCAATTTCCTGCGATGATCAGAATTCTTCCCAATCAGATTTCAGCGCGACGGCTGCCGAGCCGCGTTGGGCGGATCTGGCGGACGAGCTACGAACGACTTTCAAAGCCGTCGGTGGGACAGGGTGGCGATCCGCCTGCGTGGACGAAGGCCTCGATCTCAGGGTATCGTCAAAACGGAACTGTTCAAGAAGCTCGAAGAGGGCTGCAGCCTCTCGTGCGAGGCCATGGCTGGCTGCGGTCTGCTCCTCGACCATCGCGGCGTTCTGCTGCGTTCCCTGATCGACGGTGTTGATGGCCTGGTTGATCCCGCCAAGCGCAGTCGATTGCTCGCGCGCGGCCTCCACGATCGCAGCCACGTTGGTGTTGATTTCGTGAACCTGACTGGCGATTTCCCGGAGCGCGGATCCGGCATTCGTGACAAGGCCGACGCCGTTTGCCACGTGGGAACCGGACGCCGTGATCAAGCTCTTGATCTCTTTCGCAGCTTTCGCGGAGCGCTGAGCCAGTTCGCGAACCTCTTGGGCAACAACTGCAAAACCCTTGCCGGCCTCCCCTGCCCGCGCCGCCTCTACGCCGGCATTGAGCGCCAAAAGGTTCGTCTGGAAGGCAATTTCGTCGATGACACCGATGATATTGGAAATTTCGCGCGACGAGGTTTCGATCTGGTCCATGGCTCCTATCGCGTCACGCACGACCTGGCCGGAATGCTCAGCGTGGTCTCTGGCGCGTGCCACGAGCCGACCGGCATCCTCGGCACGCCGGCTCGAATCTTTGACCGTCGTTGTGATTTCCTCAAGGGCCGCCGCCGTCTCTTCGACGGACGCGGCTTGCTGCTCGGTGCGCTTTGCCAGATCGTCGGCAGCGGTGCGAATTTCATTGGAGCCGGCCGAAATCGCCTTGGCGTTTTGAGCCACTGTCGCCATCGCGCCCTTCAGCTTCTCTGAGGCACTGTTGAAGTCGGTCCGCAGCCGTTCCAGCGACGGAATGAAAGGCTTTTCGATCGTTTGCGACAGGTCGCCGTCGGCAAAATTGGTCAGGCAACGGGCAAGTTGCTCGACATTCTCGACGCGGCCCGTCACATCGGTCGCGAACTTCACGACCTTGAACACCTTGCCGTTCAGGTCGAAGATCGGATTGTAGGAAGCCTGGATGAAAACCTTCCGGCCACCCTTGCCGACACGCATAAATTCATCGGCAACCAGCTGGCCACTTGAAAGCCTGCGCCAGAATTCCTTGTAAGCGTCCGACCTTGTGTAGTCTGTTTCACAGAACATCGAATGATGCTTGCCCTGGATCTCGGCAAGCGAATACCCGAGGGCGCTGAGGAAATTGTCGTTCGCGGTCAGAACTTCGCCCGCTGGCGTGAATTCGATGATCGCCTGTGCGCGGGACAGCGCCTCGATCTTGCCCGCATCCTCGGCAGATTTCAGCTTCTGCGCGGTAATATCGGTTGCAATCTTGACGACCTTGATCGGCTTTCCACGTCGAAACACGGGATTGTAGGACGCCTCGATCCAGACCTCGCGCCCGCCTTTTCCAATCCGCTTATATTGCTGTTGATCGAATTTCCCGGCCGACAGCTTTGCCCAGAAAGCCTTGTATTCCGCTGAGGATGCATAGGCTGGCTCGACAAACATGCTGTGATGTTTTCCAACGATCTCCTTCAGCTCGTAGCCAAGCGCCCTGCAGAAGTTTTCGTTGGCCGTGAGGATCTTGCCCGACAAGTCAAACTCGATCATGGCCTGCGAATTCGACAGAGCGGCAAGAACCGCGACAGCATTTCCACCACGATCAAGAATACTCACCCGCAATCCTCCACAGGTTTCACCGCTGCCGACCCAGTCACGCTACCAATATTCACACATCATCACTAACGCATATTTAATTATAAGATTGACGCGACAGAAGGGCGCAAAACGGCTGTCGATTAGTCCACCTTCATCTCGACTCTAAAAGAAAAAAAGGAGCGCGGCGGCTCCGAATTGAATAGCAGGAGCCATGGCCGCTTGAAGCACATGCAAAGCTTGCATGGTGGAGCACGGGTTTGTGCAATAATCCTATCGCACAGGCGCCGACCGAGCGCCTTCCATACTTCATCAAGGATGAATTGCAGCAAACGCAGACTTCCGGATTGAGCAGGCAGATATTGGGCGTACCGCACGATGTTATGGCTGGCTTCCGCCCCCTATAGACACCTTTTGCCGCTCTGATCCCACAAAAACGTCTTCCTCAGGCGATGAATATGAGCAGCACCGATGCCGCAGCAGCCGCCGATTATTGTCGCGCCCGCTTCGACCCAGGAGCAGGCATAATGCGAATAGACATCGTCATTCAGATCGTTGCGGGTGCTGTGCAGGCCTTCATTGGCGGCTGTCTCGCCCTGTTCCCCTTCGAAGGCATTGGCATAGACGCCGATTTCGAGGTGAGCGTCCATCTTCCGGAACACACGTGCTGCCGTCTCCACGGCTGCCTGCATGACCTCGGGCTTGCTGCAATTGAACAGGAGGGCTTCAGCACCCGATGACGCCGCCCAGGATGCCGCGTCCTCGACCCTTTCGTTAGAGCGGAGCTTCGGTTCTCCGCCCTTTATGGCTGCCTCGTCATCCGCCACCGTGAAGGAAATCCAAAACGGCTTGCCCGATGTCGTCACCGCCTTACGGACAGCCTCTGCCTCGGCAATCAGGCTCAATGTCTCGCCGAGCCATATATCGACGAAGGGGCCGAGGTTTTCGACAAGCACCTCGAGATAATCCTGCACTCGTGAAGGCTGAAAGTTCTGCGGCTCGTACGAGCCGAAGATCGGCGGCAGCGAACCGGCGACCAGTACCTTCCGATCCGTTACGGCATCGGCCGCCTCGCGCGCCAGGCGACCTGCGAGACGGATCAGCGCCGGCCCTTCCTTCCAAAACCGGTCCTCGCCGATGTGAAAGGGCACGAGCGCATAGCTGTTTGTCGTAACGATCTGCGAGCCGGCGGCTATGAATTCCTGGTGTACTTTTCGCACGATATCCGGTGAGTTGATCAGCGCCAATGCCGACCATTCCGGTTGTTTCAGTTCCGCGCCCAGCCGCAACAGCTCGCGGCTCATGCCGCCATCGAGAATTCGGGTCGTGCTCACGAAAGGGTCTCCATTCAGTCTGCCGCACCGTGACCGGCGACGGGCTTTTCATAACAAAGTGGGCGAAGTGCACATGGTTCGTGCGTAAGCGAGTTCATGGCCAGTCCTTTTCCATCGGCCTAGCGACGAACCGGCACCTGCGCTTCGAAACCTCGAAAGACGCGGGCGATCACTGCGGTCAGGGCGAGATAGAAGAGGGTGACGACCAGCAGCGGCTCATAGACGAGCAGTGTGTCCTGCCGAACCTTGTTCGCCACGGCATAGAGATCCATCACCGTCACCGTAAAGGCGAGCGGCGTCGCCTTGAGCTGCATGACGATCTCTCCCGCAATGGTCGGCAGGGCAATGCGAATGGCGCGCGGCAGCCAGATGCGGCGGGTCAGCATCCAAGGCGACAGGCCGAAGGCCCGGCCGGCTTCGAGCTCCCCTTTGGGAACCGCAAGCAGCGCGCCGCGCAACACCTCGGCCTCATAGGCGGCATAGTTCAGCGTGAAACTGACGGCGGCAAAGAAGAAGCCCTCGCGCAAGACCGGCCAGAACAGGCTCTGGCGGATGCCGGGGATCATGGGGAGCAGCGAGCCTACTCCGTAGTAAAGCAGCCACAGCTGTATCAACAGAGGTGTGCCGCGGAAGAAGGTGCAGTAGCTGCGGGCAAGCACCCGTGTCAGCGTGCCACCGCTGACTTGCGCGAAGGCGAGCCCGATAGCGAGGACGAAGCCGAACACTACTGATATCACTAGCAGGCAAACCGTCTGCCAGGCGCCCGTCAGAAGCAGCGGCCAATAGGAAGAGATCCAGGTGAGACTCATTGGGCGCTTTCTTCAGGCAAGGCGCGGCTGCCCCCGCCGTACCCGTGCCTCGATCAGTTTGACGACGACGTTGGAGACGAGCGTGATGGCGAGGTAGAGAAGGGCCGAAGCGAGGAAAAAGACGAAGTAGTGTTTGGTGCTCGCCCCGGCAAGACGGGTGGCGAGCGCCAGTTCCTGGTAACCGACGACCGCGACCAGCGCGCTATCCTTCGTGACCGACATCCACAGGTTGGCGAGACCCGGCAGCGCGTTTGGCAAAAGCGCCGGCAGCAAGACCCGGCGGAACCTCAGCATCGGCCTCATGCCGAAGGCCTTGGCTGCCTCGATCTGGCCAATGGGAATGGCGAGGATCGCGCCGCGGAGCACCTCCGTCATATAGGCACCCTGAACGAAGCCCAGCACCGCGACGGCCGCGATGAAGCCGTTCACATTGACTGGCGGCATACCCAACACGGCCAGGAGCCGGTTCAGGCCATCGGTGCCGGCATAATAAAGCCCGACGATCAGGATCAACTCCGGAACGGCGCGGATCAGCGTAGTATAGAGATCGAGCAGCAGGCGGAGCAGGCGATTACCCGAGAGCTTTCCAAGCGCACCACCCGTGCCGAGCAGTAGGCCGATCGCGAAGGCGCAAGCCGAGATGGCGACCGTGGAAACCGCACCTGCCAGAAGAACGCCGCCCCATCCCGGAGGATAAGGAGACAGCAGGTCCAGAATACCTTGTTGCGCGGTCGCCATTGTCAGAACTGCTTACTTTGCGCCGTAGATGTCGAAATCGAAGTATTTCTTGGTGATGGCGTCATACTGGCCGCTGGCCCGGACTGCCGCGATGGCCGTGTTCAGCTTGGCTTTCAGCTCCGAGTCTTCCTTGCGCAGACCACCCGAAACGCCGGCGCCGAGAATTTCCCTATCGTCGGCGACGTCACCCATTTTGGCGCAGCAATCCTTGCCGCCATCGCTCTTGAGGAAAGCGTCAAGCGCCAGTGAATCGCCAAAGACATAGTCGATACGGCCGGAGGCGAGATCCTGAAACGCCTCGTCGAGCGTCTGGTAGGTTTTTTCTTCCGCAGCCTCGGCGAAATACTTCTTGTAATATTCCGACTGGATCGTCGACACCTGAATGCCGATGGTTTTGCCCTTCACGTCCTCGGCAGTGGCGCCCGGCTTCTGGTCCTTGGGACCGATCAAAGTACTTGGCGTGTTGTAATATTTGTCGGTGAAGTCGATTACCTTCGAGCGTTCCGCAGTGTTCGACATCGACGACCAGATAACGTCGAATTTTTTGCTCTGGAGCGCCGGAATGAGACCATCCCAGGAAATGTCGACGATCGAGCATTTCTCCTTCATTTCCTCGCATACGGCATTCATCAGGTCGATCTCCCATCCCTGCCATTGGCCCGACGCGTCCTTGGCGAAAAACGGCGGATAGGATTCGTTCATGACGCCGAAGCGGACTTCAGCCTGTGCGGCAACGGCGGAAAGCGCAAATGCAACGCCGGCTAAAAGGGTGGGGATCAGCTTCATTCGCAGGATTCTCCTGGTTTGTGTTATCGATGAGAGTGGGCGCTGAGACCGGTAAATTCGCGGCAGCGGGCGCTAACCGGTGCCCCGAATATCTGCGCCGGCGGGCCTTCCTCCTCGATCCGTCCCTGATGCAGGAAGAGAACACGGCTCGAGACATCCCGGGCGAAGCGCATTTCATGTGTGACCATCAGCATGGTCCGCCCTTCTTCGGCGAGATCACGGATGACTTTCAGAACCTCGCCGACCAGTTCCGGATCAAGCGCCGATGTCGGCTCGTCAAACAGCATGACATCGGGGTCCACACAGAGCGCCCTTGCAATTGCCGCGCGCTGCTGCTGACCGCCAGATAGGAAGGCGGGATAGACGTCGCGTTTGTCGAAGAGGCCGACCTTGTGGAGCAGGGCTTCTCCCTTTTCGATGGCCTCGCGCCGCGAAATGCCCATGACGTGGACCGGCGCCTCGATGACGTTTTCCAGCACGGTACGATGAGCCCAGAGATTAAAGCTCTGGAAGACCATCCCCAGGCCGGTGCGCAGCCGCTCGATCTGCCGCCAACTGCGCGGCTGCAGCCGCCCTCCGCGCCCCGTCTTCAGGGCGATCTCCTCACCGTTTACGGTGATCCGGCCGCGATCCGGCGTTTCCAGGAAATTGATGCATCTGAGGAAAGTGCTCTTGCCGGAGCCCGACGACCCGATGATCGAAATCACATCGGACTTGCGGGCCTCAGTCGAAATGCCCTTGAGAACCTGTTGCGTGCCGAAGCTTTTATGGAGATCTTCGACACGAAGAGCAGGAAAGGGTTGATCCGACATGCATGGTTCCGGCTGAACTGAATTTGCGAAGGATAATGATAAAATAACGCGGTTTTTTCGCGCAATTTTCATCCATTCTGCATATTTTATGCAAAATAATCTTTCCTGTGCGGCAAATGCGGCAAAATGCGTGAGGTGCCGCGACAAAAATTGGACTGGCAATGGAACAACTGGATCGTTTTGACCGTGACATTCTCGACATCGTTCAGCGCGACTGCCAGCTGAAAGCCGAAACGATCGCCGAACGGGTCGGGCTATCGGTCTCGGCCGTGCAGAGGCGGTTGAAGCGCCTGCGCGAGGAGGGAATCATCAAGGCGGAGGTGGCCGTCGTCGACCGCAAGGCGACGGGGACATCGATGGTGTTCATCGTCGGAATGGAGATCGAGCGGGATAATTACGACGCGCTGGCGAAGTTTCGCCTCTGGGCAGAGAAGCAGGATCACATACAGCAGGTCTATTACGTCACAGGTGCGGTCGATCTGATCGCGATCGTCACCGCCCGCGACGTCGAGCACTATGACGACATCGCGGCCCTGATCATGGCGGAAAACCCGCAGATCCGCCGCATGCACACGAATGTCGTGCTGCGAGACGTCAAGCTCGGCCTCTTTGTCCCGCTGGAATAGCGCGCAAGCAATGGTCCCGCGGCCCCGTTTGGGCCGCAGAGAGATCCCAGGTTGCACCTGCCATTTATTGGGTGACAATTAAGGCTCAACAGAGCCTGACAGTTCATTCCTCAGGCACGCCCTCAAGAAGGCCATCATAGACATCCATGAGCGCGTTGGTGATCGCCTGACCCAGCGCGTTTCCGGCTTGGCGAACATCGTCATCGGTGCCGTCCCGCGCTGCCCTTGCAAGCTCGAAGGCTTGGTCGCTAACGATCTGCTTGGCCATTTCGATTGCCCATAGTCCGAAATCGCCGCGGTTATCGATCTTGATTGTGTCGTTCATGTGCTGGGCTCCTGTGATCAGCAGCGAGGATTTACCCACTCGCGCCAGGAAAGGCCAGCCTCCGACGTGGCGTCATGATTTGCCGGCGCTCTGCTCTGATCCGAATTTTCGAGATTATTGTCGATTTGCGAATGGCTGCTTCGTTGTCAATATGAGCGGGCTTGTTTAGCGGCAATGGTGCCGGCGTCTCGCTACCGGAGGAATATTCCCATGCGTTTCACGTCTATTGTTATGTCCACCGAATCGACACATCCGACGCCCGAGCTTATCGAGGCGATGGGCAAGCTCGCCGATCGGGAAATCAAGGCCGGCCGCATGCTCGACACCGCAGGGCTGATGCCGCTGGCGACGGGTGCCCGCGTCACGATCCAGGATGGAAAGTTGAGTGTCGTCGACGGGCCTTTCGTCGAGGCCAAGGAGGTCGTCGGCGGTTATGCGATCTTCGAGCTGCAAAGCAAGGAGGAGGCCGTGGCGCTGGCGGTCGAGTTCATGCAGTTGCACAAGGATCTTATGCCCGGCTGGGAAGGCACGTGTGAAGTGCGCCCCTATTTTGAACCGGGTACGGAGGGGATCTGCGACCCGCTCGCCGAAGCAAGGGCATGATCCTTTCGACCTGTAATCGGGACGGGCGGCCGTGACGGTCGCCAGCACCCATCAGACGATCCTGGCCGTCTGGCGGATCGAACAGCCGCGGCTTATCACCAGCCTGGCACGATTGCTGCGCGACGTGCCGCTGGCCGAGGATCTTACCCAGGAAACGCTGACTGTAGCCCTGGAACGATGGCCGAAGACGGGAATCCCCGAGCGGCCCGGTGCATGGCTCATGACCACTGCCAAGCGTCGGGCGCTCGATCATTTGCGTCGTCGCCGGATGCTGGATCAGAAGCACGAGATGATCATTCGGGAAATGGAGGAAGAAGAGCAGATCATGCCCGATCTAGACACTCCTCTGGATGACGATATCGGCGATGAAATGCTGCGCCTGATATTCACGGCGTGCCATCCGCTGATCTCGCGCGAGGCGCGTGTGGCTCTGGCCTTGCGGATGATCTGCGGCCTGACGACATCAGAAATCGCCCGGGCATTTCTGGTGACGGAAGCGGCGATCGCCCAACGCATCGTCCGGGCCAAGAGGACATTATCGGAATCGGGGCTGGCCTATGAGACACCGCATGGCGAGCAACTGTCGCAGCGTCTCGCTTCGGTGCTGGAGGTCATCTACCTGATCTTCAACGAGGGTTACACGGCCGCCCGCGGCGACAACTGGTTTCGTCTGCAATTGTGCAATGAGGCACTGCGGCTGGGCCGGGTCTTAACATCGGTGGCGCCGCGGGAGCCGGAGGCGCACGCTTTACTGGCTTTGATGGAGCTGAACGCGTCCCGTGCTGCGGCGCGGACGGATGCTGCCGGCAATCCGATCCTGCTGCTCGAACAAAACCGCAGCCGCTGGGATCAGTTGCAGATTCAGCGCGGATTGAAGGCGTTGATGCGGGCCCAAGAGCTTGACGGTGCCGGCGGGATCTATGCCTTGCAGGCGGCGATCATAGCATGTCACGCAAAAGCGATGGCCGCAGATGAAACCGATTGGAGACGGATCGCCGATCTCTATGCGGAACTTGCCGGGCTTCTGCATTCACCGATCGTCGAACTCAATCGAGCGGTGGCCGTTGGCATGGTCGAAGGCCCCGAGGCGGCACTGGACATCGTGGAAAGCCTGCGCGATGAACCTGCGTTGAAGGACTATCATCTTTTGCCCAGCGTTCGCGGCGATCTGCTTTATAAGCTTGGTCGATACGACGAAGCATGGCGAGCCTTTGAGGCCGCAGCCGCGCTTGCCGAAAATAAGAGGGAGCGCGATTTCCTCATGCGCCGTGCTGGCGGAGCCGCCGCCGCAGCGAAGGGCTGATCCGGCTGAGAGGCGGCTCTTTTTGCTGACGTCCTTGCCCGGATGATGATGCGCGAGGTGGAAGATCCGGTGAGCTTAGAAGTCTTCCTCAGAACAAGGCCCAGTTGATTTCGGGTTGCCTGCCGATGATAGAACGGCGCACAACGGCCGAAATCGCATCGCGAAAGCACGTTCCGCTACCAATGCCTTCGGTATGGACAAAAGTGATTGTCGCTGGTGACGACCAGCGACACCGGCTTGCCTTTTCTATTGCCCCGTCATTCCTCCCGGAATGTCCAGGCAACCGTGCTTGCCTCCCGCACCCGTGAGACTGGCCAGAAGATCCTTCCACCGCGCGTCATGCTTTGCGACGTGATCCTGCTGAGCCCAGAGCTTGACTTTCTTGGCTGCGGCCTCGTCCTGATAGGTTTCCGCGACATCGCTGTGCAGCGCCAGAACCAGCGTTTCAACGTCCCGGGCAGACAGGATCTCGGTCTCCGATAAGTTCTCGGGGTTGGTAAAGGAGAGTGAGTTAGGAAGCAGCCAATGCGTCCCGATTCCGCCGTCCCGGAAAACGCGCGGCATGGTGATCTCGTGGATGCTGACTCCAGAATTATGATCGCAATAGAATTTCTCGATCGCCGAGCGAAGCTCCGTCTCCAGGCCGAGGCCCAACTGGCCCCCGGCACCGAGCACCGAGCCAAAACCGAAGCTCTCGCTATAGCGACCGGCCGGCGCCGAAACATCGGCAATGACGACGTGCAGCGGCGGCAATGCCTGCGGTGATTGCGGCGCTGAGCGGAACGCATCGCGGATGGCGTAGTAGAGCGTCATGGCACCACGGTTTTCTACCGCTCCGCCATCGGTCACCCAGTATCGTGTCCTTGCTGCGCCGGATGCTTCGATGTCGATTGCAGCGTCGGGAAAGACCGGCGGAAAGTTCGCGCTCAGGGCTGCGGCGCGCGCGATCGACATGTCTGCATTGTCGAGTGTGACGAGTTGCATGTGCAGCGACCCGTCGTCCGGCGGAGACGAAGGTGCGGCTAGATTGGTCAGCACCAGCCGTCCGCCCGCCTGGGCAGCATCCAGAAATTGGCGGCAGCGTGTCGCCCTCTCGGGAAGTGAGAGGCTCCGATCGGCTTGGCAGGAGGAACTGTCATCGGAAAAAGACCCGACGATCGCGGTGTTGAGCATCACGCCGAAGGACGGCGCTTCCATCGTCCCGGCACCCATATGACAGACGAAGGATTCGGCCAGAATCGCACCCAGTCTCGAGCGCGCAGGTATCCAGCCCGTCACGTCCTCATTCGGCCTTTGAGCTTCACGGCAGGCCGAGGACGCCCAATGCCAGCGCCCGAAGGCAAAGCGCATGTCGCTCGCACCATCGATCACCTGTTCGATGAAGGGCAACGCCATGGCTTGCGAAAAATCATCCCATGCCTTGACATCCATGCTGTCACGCGGCCGGCGAAGCTCCTGCTCATGAAGCGCGAAATAGCCAAGCGCAGCGCTGCCGCCCGAGACGCCACTGACCAGGACGACATTGCAGATCTGGTCGTGCTCGGCCAGCCCCCGCAGGAGCGAGGCCGTGTAGATCGCCGCACGGGTGCCACCCCCGGAGGCGATAACTGCAATTCTCGGCGTTGTGGGCTGGAGCGGACCGCAGCCGCCATTGGGCCGGCCGCTTTCGAATAGGAATGATGCAGGCTGCTTGCCCACATGCCGTTCGGAGTGGATCGCAAGTTCAGGCGGCTGGATCGCCCTCAGGAAGCTGAAGACGGCAGGACCGCCGATCAGGCCATAGGCCAGGGCGCCCACGAGGGCGGGATAGACGAGCGTCGAGCGCTGGAAATTACGCAGGCTCGCAAGCAGGTCTCCTGTTGGAGCCTGCTCGGCGGGCAGGCGCTCCAGTTGCGCGCGAAACTGCGCGAGCACGTCCGCCGGCGTCATGAACTGGATCGCCCGGTCAGACGCAGCCTTGGTCCGCCGCTGGTACTGATCCTCGTAGCGGCCCTCGACCTTCAGGCGCCCCGCGCCATGCAGCGCGATTGTCCGGCCTTGGTTGCGCACCGTGCTCAAGGTCTCGCTGCCTTCATAGTCATAAGCGATTTCGACCGGAGTGATCGTCTGCCGCTCCCTGTCCATAAGACGCATGAGCCGGCGCGCGACAAAGTGATCGCACCAGAAGGCATAGTACCACGCGACGGCATAGGCGAAGGCGATATAGCGCATGAGCGTCGTATTGCCGTAGCCTTCGGAGCCGGCGTTGAAGAGATAGGTAATGTAATGGACGTCGGCGAGGCGAAGCACTGCGACGACAATGACGAGAACGCTGATGACCCGCTGCGGGCCAATGAAGAAAAGACGCCCGATCGTCTGCAGGATTTCCATCAACCGGTCGAACAGGATGCCGAGGAAAAGGGCGATCCATGCGGCAATACCGGTCACCAGGAAAGCGTACCAGAGATAGTGGTCCGGTACGAACAGCGTGAACAGCGATCCGGGCAGAAGCAGCTCGACCGGATAGCGAATTGGAGCGATCGTAAAGGCCGATGCCAGCGCGGCAATTGGTCCGCGGCCCATGAAATCGTAGCGGTTCTTGGGCAGGAAGAGTTCGACTTTCGGCAGGCTGTCAGCAAGCCCGCCGCCAGCATTGGAGCGGAACATGCTCGATGCAAGCAGCCAAGCCGCCGGGAGCGCAAGGACGAGTGCGCAGACGATCGCGACACCAACATGCAGGCGGGGCCGCGCCGTCATCATGCCATAGGTTTCCGGGCGCGCATTGATGATGAGAAGCGTGGCAAGGACCGCAAGAATGACGAGTTGTCCGGCCAGCAGATACTGATTGAAGAGCGCCTGGCGGGATGCGGCCGCATGCAGCAGGAAAAGAAGCGCGAAACCGATCGCGAGCAGGCCGAGATTGCCCCAGCGCATCTCGATGGTCGGGCCGAGCGCCATGGCAAGGATCAGAATGCTCGCAAGCGCCGGCACGAACCAGGCATAACCATCGGGGGCGAACCATCGCCAGGCGAGGCCCCGCCCCTTCGGCAGTGGCTGGTTCAGCCACGCATCGAATTTCCGCCACCATCGAACGAAGCGCCGGACGCGTTCGCCGAGCCAATTGTAGATGCTGGCCTCCCGATGGACCTGGTGTTCGTTCATGGCCGTGCTCCGTCAGTTGTCGGCAAGAATGACATCAGCCGCCTTCTCGGCGATCATGTAGACGGCCGTGGCGAGGAAGTAGCCGGGAATGCGGGGGAAGACCGAAGCATCAACGACGCGCAGGCCTTCGATGCCGTGCACCCTGAAACGGCTGTCGAGCACCCCGCCACCTTCGCGGGGGCCAATGGCGCAGGTGCCGCAGGCGTGATGGCCCCAGGCGTTTTCGGCGACATAGCGGCGAAGCGCCTCGTCGCTCTCGTTCTGCCGACCGGGCTCCTCTTCGATGAGGTCGTCCATCGCATCGTTGACCTTCCTGACGAAACGGATGGCATGGACGACGGCATCTAGATCGAGGTCGTAATTGCCGGTTCCCTCGAAGAAGGAGTGAAAGACGACGGCAGGGTGGGCCGCGGGATCGACGCTTCTCAGCCGTATCATGCCGCCCTGGTTTTCGGTATAGGCCTTGAGGATCGCCCAGGTCATGTAATCCGGCTTGCGGATGCGCTCGGAATAGCCAGGATAATAACCGCGAAAATCGGCCAGCAGCGAAAAGCAATGCAGGTCCGGTTCGCTCAGCATGTCGCGGGATTTGAGCGTCAGGGAAAACATGACGCCGTTGCTCGTATAGTTGCCGATCCGGAATCTGCGCCATCGCCGGTAATGGGCGTCGCGGGTCGTATAGGTGACACCCTTGAGAGCCGACCAGGGTTCGTTCACCCGGCTGACAACGCCGACCTCGTAGCGGTCCTGCAGGTTCCGCCCGACGCCTGGAAGCGCCTCGACGACGGTAATCTTGTGCTCATCGAGATGGCCGGGATCGCCGATGCCGGAGAGCATCAGAAGCTGCGGCGAGGCGAAGGTGCCGCCCGCCAGAATGATTTCGCGGCCGGCCCGAATGACCTCCTCGCGTCCCTCCCCGTCGATGCAGCGAACCGCCACCGCCCGCTTGCCGTCAAATTCGATCCGCGTAACCGTGGTGTTCAGGCGAAGCGTCAGGCGGTCGGGATGCCGCTTCATCACTTCGAGCAGCCGTTCGCGCGGCCCGTGTCTGGTGTGGCGGCGCGTTGCGAGCGGGGTGACGCGCACGCCGCAAGCGCCGACGTTCCAGTTGCGGTTATCGTTCGGGTCGATCTCGGTCGTCTCCCAGTCGGAACCCCGCTTGCCGAAGGCATCGGCCGCAGCACCGACGCAGCGCAAGAGTGCTCGCCACAGCGGCCAGTCGCGCAAGACCCTGAGCGGCAGCGCCCGCTCCGTCGTCATCCACCCCCACCATCCGTGCCCCGTCGGATTAAGACCGGTAGCAGCGGCAAGCCAGCGCCACAGGAAGAAGCGGTAGCGGCAACGCTCGATACGCTCGAAATAGCCCTGCATATGCGAGGCCTTCCAGCTTTCGTCGCCGGTGATCGCAAAGATGTGGTTCCAGTCGCAATGATTGGGCCGGACGATGATCATCGCATGATGAGCGGTGCAGCCGCCGAGCCCGCGCACGCGCGGATAAAGCACGCCGTCCTTTTCCCTGGAGTAGCGCCAGTCGCGCTCCTGCATCTCCTGATTTTCGTAGTGGCGCACCCAATGGTTCTCGGCCATGCCGGGATGTTCCGAGGCGAAGGCGTGAAAGGCCGGCACGCGACAGGCATCGGCAAGCGGCATGTCGGAACTGTCGTCCGTCTTCGCCAGCGGATCGCCGCCGGCTTCGATGACGAGCACCGTCCGGCCTTGTTCGGCGAGCCGCGCGGCGACGACGGCGCCGCCGGCGCCGCTGCCGATGACGATATAATCGTGGGTCGGCGCGCCAGACATCGTCAGAACTGCTTCAGATAGGAAATAAGGGCATTCTTGTCCGATTGCGGCAGATCGGCGCCGAACGTGTGCCCGCCATTGACCACATAGTCGGGGCATTTGCTCAAGCCCACCAGGCGGTCGACGAGCTTGGTGTCGCGCACCACCTTATCGGCCTTGGCGAGCACGGCGGGATCGGCAAGCTCCTCCGGCGTGCACTGCCCGCCGAGTTCGGCAAAGGCTCCGATCAGCGCCGGACCGTTGGCGATCAGGCGCTTGTAATTGGCAAACTTGTCCTCCTCGTCATTGTCGGGCAGCAGCTCGGTATTGGTCAGCGCATTGACCGGAAAGCCAGCCGGGAACGGGCCGATGGTGATCGAGCCATCCTTCTTGAAGGCCCAGCCGGCGACCTTGTTCAGCACGCCGGTAAAGGGCCTAATCTTGTCGGGCACGAAGCCCGCCGGCACGATGAGGCAGGAGGGAGCGCTGGTGCGGTAGATATAACCCGGCACCGGTGCCTCGGTCATCTTATCCATGCGGCGCGTCTGCGGCGAAAGCATCTGGCGGATGGACCGGTCGAAGACGGCAAGCCTGTTTTCGACGCAGGGCAGATAGGGATCGCCGGCATCCGCCGCCGGGCAGGCGGTGCCGCGACCGGCGCCGTAGCCGCGGGCATAGTCCTGATTGTAATAATCGGTTCCGTAATAGCTGTCCTCGTGGCCGACCGAATTGTTGAGCAGGAAGGGCGCGGTCGACCAGAGGCTGACAAGCGATGGCGGCCTCAGATAGCCGCGCCCGTTGCCCGCCGCCTGCAGCGGCATTGCCGCCCCCGAAACCGGATGATTGACCGTAACCTCATGCGGCGGCGGCAGCGACTTGTAGGTGGAAGAGGTGAAATTGTCCCAGATGTCGCCCGAAAGCCCGTTCGTGGCGATCGCGCTGCAGGCATTGGTGCGCACGACATCCATCGGCACGCGCCGTTCCGTGGAGAGGTAGTTGCCGTCGAGGAAGTCCCTTCCGTCCGCATCCTTTTCGGTGACGAGCCTGACCATGCCGCGCTTGAAGGCATCCGACTGCGCCCAGGCCCAATAGCGGTCCCAGCATTCGCGATAATGCGGGCCGGCCCCACCGCCTGCGCAGATGCCCTGATCGACGCCGAGATCGGGCGCCGGCACCGGCTGCTTGCTCGAATGGCAGGCGGCGCAATTTTCGGCAAAGACGATCTTGCCGCGGTCGACCTCAGCCGGATCACGCGCTTCGAGCACCTTTTCTCCGACAGGGTTGTCCTTCAGGTGATCGGCGCGGGCCGCGACCAGGAAAAATATCGCCATGTCAGGCGTCATCGCCTCGGTGGCCTGCCAGTAGACCGAGTTCTTCTGGGCGTCGGCGATACGGATCGGCGAGATTTTTTGCCCGCCGAGGAAGGGGCGAAAATGCAGCAGCCACTCTTCGCTGAACAGGCCGATATTGAGATAGACGCGATTGAGTGCGCCGAGCGTGCCGACGGAATCGGCACCGTCCTTCAGAACACGCATCGAGGCGACCGTGCCGGTTGCCTTGTCGTAGAGCGAACCGAAGGCTGCG
This sequence comes from Rhizobium viscosum, assembly GCF_014873945.1. Classification (NCBI taxonomy): domain Bacteria; kingdom Pseudomonadati; phylum Pseudomonadota; class Alphaproteobacteria; order Hyphomicrobiales; family Rhizobiaceae; genus Rhizobium; species Rhizobium viscosum. The sequence goes on from NZ_JADBEC010000002.1 coordinate 731,325, forward strand.
GTCTGCGGATAGTCCTGCGCCTGCTTGTTGTCCTTCTCGTCCCCCTTGATGATTTCCTTGCCCGTCTTCGCCCCGATGCGCAGCCGCTCCAGAACGTCGTAGACGGCGTTCATCGTTCGGGGGTTGTTCATGTAATCGCTCGATACCAGCGAGGTATCGAGCGAACCGGGCGGGTTCGTATGGAACAGCTGGAAGAGGAAGTTCCTCTCGTTCTCGGCCGGTTCTCCCGGCGCCGCGCGCGGCTTGGTGTTCCAGAAGAAAATGCGGTCGACCCAGAAATATTGGGCGCCGGGATTGGACGAGATTTCAGGGAATTCCGGGCTCTCGACATTCTTCGGCGGATTGATTGGATTGGGACCGACATGGCAGAAGGCGCAGGACATGCCGACGCGATAGGGACGCACAAGATCCTTGTCGTTGTAATAGGAAGGATCGGTGTAGTAGCGCACCGCATCCCAATGTTCGGCGGCCTTGCTGTCGAAATCAGGATTGGGGAAAAGACGCAGACCAATCACGCCTGTCGGTTCGCCGTAATAGGAACCGACCGGGATCTTCTTCTCTTCGTCCTTCACCTTGACCGTGGTGCCGCGCGAGCCGATCTGCACACCGGGATAGCGGGCATCCGCCTCGGCATTGCCGCCGAAACTGTCGGCTGCACAATCCTTTTTGCGCTGATCGATCCACAGCCCCCAATGATCGGGATCAGCACTCTCAGGGGTGTCGAAGCAGGGTTCGTTGACCAGCCCGAGATAGCGGAAGCGGTTGTCGCGGCCATAGGCCATGGTCGGATGGGACGAGATGGTCTTCAGGAGATCGAAGGAGCCGATCGTCGCGCGGGCGGCGAAATCCCAGAAACGGTCGTTGCCACCGGTCCAGACGATCCAGGCGTTCTGTCCACGGATCGCCGCCTTGCGGACGGCCTCCGGATCGAGCCCGGTGGCAGTTGCGACCTCCTTGATCTCGTCGGGATAATCGGCGCCGGCTGCCGGCGGCAAGAGCAGGCCCTTGTCCATTGCCGCGAAGTAAGGCTCGCCGGCTCCAGGGAATTCCTCCACCTTGCGATGCGCTGTCTTTGCCTCATCCTCGACATTGCCGAACTGGCTCGCATCCGGCTCGATCAGCCACCAGACGATGAGCGCAACCGCAGCAATGGCGATGACGGCGAGCGTGACGACGGCTGCCACGGTCCAGGCGAGAAACCGCACGATGCGCTGTCTGACGTTTGCCATTGCCCCCTCCTGATGGTCAAAGTGTCTTGAGATAGGAAAGCAGTTGCTCCTTCGCCTCCGGCGGCAGATCCGTGCCCCAGAGATGACCGCCATTGCCGTTGCCCGGAAGGCCCGTATCGTAGGGCGTGCCGTATTGCTCCCCCGCCTTATCCGGCATGCTCACGAAGCCGCCATTGTCGGCATCCACAAGATCGTAGCCGCGGTAGAATTGTCTCGGCCGTTCGGCCGGCGGAAGCAGCAGGGCCTGCAATGTCGGGACGCTGCCATTATGCAGGTAGGGACCGCGTAGCCAGAGGCCGCTAAGACCTGTGGCGACATAACCGTCGGTCTTCTGGAAGTTGGTAAAACCCCATGCATAGCGCGGCTCGTAAGCCGCATAGCGGTCGCGGGCCGCGGGGGTCCACATATCCAGGCGATGGCGGTCGGTGCCGAGCTCGACGATCGGGATCGGCGTCCGGTAGCGGGCGCCGTTGGCATCATGGCAGACGGCGCATTGCGCGGTGTAGATCGCACGGCCGGCGTCGACTGCCGCCGCATCGACATGATACGGATCGCCTGCCGGCTTGAGTGGAGAAAACGGTGACGGCGGCGGCCCCTGCAGGCGGATGAAATCCATAATGCGGCGAAGACCCTCTTCGCTTCCCCCATAGGATTTGTAGGTCATGCCGTCGCCGATCGCGCCCGAGACTACCGTCTCGTAGAGATCGGTCTGCAATCCGTCCCAATGGAGCGAGAAACGGCGCGTATTGGTGGCGGCGAGATCGGCAAGCGACCACAGCGGCATCATATCGGAATTGCCGATCGTGTGGTCATCGGCAAGTTGGAGGTTCTGGAACTTGACCGGATTGAAAGGATCGATCCGGCCCGGCCCCCAGTCCGGCCGATCCTTCATCCAGGCAAACTGCCGGCCCTGTTCCTGGAGGGCTGCCCGGGTCGCCGGCACCAGCACGAAGCGATAGAGCGCCCGTTCCCAGACCGGCATGTCGTAGATCCTGCCGATTTCCGTCATCACCCGGTCGGCGGTAAACCGCGGATCGGCGCCGACATCGATCAGGAAGCGGATATAGGCCTGGGGATTGACCCTCGTTCCTGGGCCTGCCTCGACCAGCCGCGCCGGCTCGTCGGCACGGAGCCGGTAGCTGCCCTGGTGGCAGAAGGCGCAGTTCGGCGCAACACGCTCTATGACGCCGAGCGTCTTGACTGATAAGCCGACCGGAACCTCGTCGCCGGCGCGCCAATAGAGGCCGAAGGCGCCATAACCGTCCGCGTTTGCCGGCAGATGTTCGGGAAAGAGCTGCGGCAGGACGCGCCAGATCCAGTAGGGAATTCCCTGCGCCTCTTCATTGCCGATCGAACCGTGATTGAAGACCTCAGCCAGATCGTTTGTCCTCGGCTGGGCGACCGGCCGGAAGAGCAGGAAGAACAGCGCAAAAGCGCTGATGACGAGCAGGACCAGAACGGCAAAAAGCCATTTCCAGAAGACGCGCCTCATGCCTGTCTCCCTTCGGAGATGTTCTGTTCGAGCCGCAGAATGCGCAGAAGACAGAAAAGTGTCGCAATGCCGACCGAACCGTCGAGGAAGACGCCGGCGAGATAGCCGACCGGCTGGTCGAAGACGAAGACGGCGAGAAAGAAGAAAACCGTGCCGAGCGTGCGGGAAGGGAAAACCGCGAGCCAGGCGAAGACGCGGTAACGATCAATATCGAGCGTCGCCGGAATGTAGAAGATCGACAGGATCCCGAGCAGCAGTCCGGCAAATCGCGGCCAGATCAGCTGGTTGACGGTGATGCCGAAGAGGCCGAGTATCCATTCCGGACAGAAGATAAGCGGCAGGACGAAGGCGAAATTCAAAAGGATGCCGATCCAGACGAGGACCGCATGCCGTGCCTTCCATTTGCTGAGCGATCGCGACTGGGTCATAGCGTCTTCATATATTCGACGAGGGCGTCTTTTGCCGCGGTCGGCAACTCCGTGCCGTAGCGATATCCTTCGTGACCGGCATTGCCATTGCCCGGTCGCGTCGTGTCATAGCGAAAGAGGTCACCGCCGGCCGACTGATCCGAGCGATAGCCCACTTTGGCGAGATCGAACTCGTCGCTGCCGCGGAACCAGACGGATGGCCGCTTGGCGCTCGGTTCGAGCAGATCGCGCAAGGTCGGCACCGAGCCGTTGTGCAGATAGGGCGAGCGCGCCCAGATGCCGTCGAGCGGGTGATTGGCATAACCGTCCGTCTTGTGGAAGCGGCTGAAGCGCCAGGGATATCCGGCATAGAGCAGGTTCTGCTCGGCGGCGAAATTTGCCGTGTAGGAGGTCCAGCGTCCTGCATCGGTGCCGATATCGGCGAGCGGAACGGTCTTGCCGAGGCGCGTGAAACGCTGCCTGTCGTAGCTGTAGTCGTTCGCATCCTTGAAGCCGTGGCAATCGGCGCAATAGTGCATGAACAGCATCTTGCCTTCTGCCGCCTTCGCCGGATCGATCTTGGCAGCGACGGGGAACGGCGGCGAAGGCAGATCCCACATCCAGTCCTCGATGCGCGCGATCGATGCCCGGTCGACCGTCACGGGCGTCACGCCGGCGCCGAGTGCGGCGCTCAGGTTTCGTTCGGCGACGGAATCATTGTTGCCATCCCAATGGAGGTTCATGCCCTCGCGCGGACGCTGGCGCCAGATGGCGGGATAGTCGGAAGAGCCGTTCAGCGCAGCACCACTGATATGGGCCTCGTCCATGGGAAAGTTGAACTGCAGCGCCTTGTAGGGATTGAATGTGTCCACGCGGCCCGGCCCCCAATCCTCCTGCCGCTTGACGAAATCGAGCTGGGTGCCGAGGTCGAGGAAGGCGCTCTTGACCCTGGGAAAGACCACGTAGCGATAGATCAGCCGCTCGAAGACATTGAGGTCGCCGCCTACCTTGGGGCTATCGATCGTCGCAATCAGCGTGTTGGCCGTGAAGCCGGGATCGCGTCCGACGTCGATGAAGAAACGGATGAATTCCTGCAGGCGCAGATTGTTGGACGGCGCGCCGGCAATGAGGTGGCGGACCGGATCGCCGGAAAGACGATAGGTGCCGACATGGCAGACGGAACAATTGAGCCAGACCCGCTCGACGCCTGAGACCACACGGCGCGACACCCCGATCGGAAGGTCGTCGCCCGGCTTTTCGTAGAGGAAGCCGAAGCGGGCCCAGCCCTCCGGCCCGAGCTTGTCGGCATACATGACCGGCAAGGCCTTGAAGACCCAGTAAGGCGGTCCCGTCGCCGTTTCACTGCCGATCGAGCCGTGCATGAAATGCTCGCTCTGGCTTTTGAAGGCGACAACATACTGGTTGACGAACACCAAGTAATAGACGAGCGCGAGCAACAGCATCACGACGACCGCCAGCCACCAGCGGCGATGGCGGGCGACGGCGATCTCGACAGGTGTCTTGCGGTCGTTGTCGCTGCTCATGGATCCCCTCCGAATGCGCGAGCAATGGCACGTCTCAATGGAAGGTCGGCGGCTCGAAAACCGACATGACCTGCTTGATCATCTTGTCGTAGCGATCCTCGAAGCTCGCTCCGTCAAACCGGCTGAGATCGTAACAGCCGAGCGGGTTTTCGAGATCGTTGAGCAGACACTTGTTGCAGTAGGTGCATTCCTTCTCCGGGCCATTGGCCTCGGCGAGGATCTTCGGCAGATCGTTGTTGGCGACCAGCGGGCGGGCCATGGTGACGCCGTCGCAGGCTTTCGAGCGGATGGCCTCGGCGATCCTGTCGGCATGCTGGAACCCGCCGGTACAGAGCACCTTGATAGCAGGATCGATCTTGCCAATCGCTTCGGAAACCGCGCGCGCATAATCGAGATTGATGCCCTCGATGACCTTGCCCCTGCGCCAGCGCCAGAGCGCCTGGAAGGCACGCCCCAGCAGGGGATTGGAAAAGATCGCATAATTCATCGGCGCCCGCGTGCCTTGCGAGAGCATGCCGTCGTACCAGCGATGCAGGTCGTTCAGCGGCAGGTCGCCGGCCGGATTGCGCGGATGCGGAAATGTCGAGCCGCTCGAAATATGGAAGGAGTCGACGCCCTTGCCGCCGTCGAGCAGCATCGTGCAGATCTTGACGGTCTCGTCGAGCGTGTTGCCCTTCTTGATCCAGGGATAGAGCCAGTCATTGTGGTCAACACCGTTGATCTTCATCTGCAGGTGAAAGTCCTGGCCGACCTCGCGCCGGATCGCCCTGACTATCTCGAGCACGAAACGCGCCCTGCCCTCCCAGCCGCCGCCATATTCATCCGTCCGGTCGTTGATGCCGGAACTCAGGAACTGCGTCAGCAGATAGCCGTTGGCGCCGTGAAGCTCGACACCGTCGAGCCCCGCCTCCCGTGCGCGCCGCGCCCCTTGCGCGAACTGCTCCACCACTTCCGCGATTTCGGGCTTCGTCATCGCCTGGGCGAGCAGCCCGTGGAAGTAGTCGCTCTTATCGGTCGAACTCAGGCCCTTGTTGAACAGGTTCTCGACGCCGCCCATGTCCTGCTGGCGGCCGGAATGGCTGAGCTGCATGATGAACCGACAGTCATGGCCATGGACGCGGCGGCCGACTTCCCGCCAGAAGGGGATCTTATCGTCGTCGTCGATCATCGCGTAACGCACGAGGATGCGGCCACGCACGGAGACCGGCGTAAAGGAGGAAATGATGCAGCCGATCCCGCCGCGTGCGAACTTCTCCTCCCAGTTCAGCCGGGCATTCCCGCCGTGACCGTTATAGTCGTCGAACTGACCGGATATATTGGATCGGAAAAGACGGTTCTTCACCGTCAGCGATCGAAACTTCAGCTCATCGAAAATGAGCGCCGCATTGTCGGCGTGGATGTATTGACTGTCTGGATGCATGAAGGCCTATCCGGATGACGTGCCGAGGCAACGGAAGAGGAAGTAAAAGCCGATATGCAATGCTAAAGTTATAACTTTCTAGTGTATTGAAAGCTAATGCAATTTAATGTGGTTTGCAAACGAATTTCGGGAACATGCACAGCTTTACGCGGCAAGTCGCATGCAACTATCAGCGTACGAACCCGCCGATGTTCGTACTCATCTTATTGGTCGTACCGGTGATGATCAGCAGGCGGCGCACCGCCGCAAGGGTTCCAGCAATTTATAGGTGCATCCAAGCGGTCAATCGCCGATCCCCTCGAGGATAGAATTGCAACGATCCGCCGGTCGCTTCATCGGCGCAGCCTCAGCGACGGCAGGACGCTTCAGGCCTCGACGTCGTCCGCATGAACGACAGTCGCGGCGCCGACAGGCGGTTTTGTGATGGAACTGCCGGTCTTGGCTCGAAAGAGATGAAGGCGCGCAGACCGTACCGCAAGCTGCAGGACTGCGCGATCCTTGATCGCGACATGATCAGGAAGGTGGACGATCGTTGCAGTCCCGCTGCCCTCCACCATGCCATACACATAGGTATCCGTGCCGATGCTCTCGGCGTAGTCGACTTCGAAGCGGATCGGATAACCGTCGGCGCCATCGCCCTTGGCGAGTTCGAAATGGCTCGGCCGGACGCCGAGGATCACAGCTTCTCCGATGCTCGCCTCTCCCTGCTGCGCCGGAATGTCCAGGCGGCCGAAACCCGGCACGTCGACGATAACATGATCCGGACCGGCCCCGGCAAGCACTCCATCGAAGAAGTTCATCTGCGGCGAGCCGATGAAACCCGCGACAAACTTGTTGGCGGGGGCTTCGAACAGTTCCAACGGAGTACCGACCTGCTCGACATGTCCGGCATTGAGGACGACGATACGGTCCGCCATCGTCATGGCCTCGACCTGATCATGCGTCACATAGATCATGGTGGCGCCGAGCCGCTTGTGGAGCCGGCTGATCTCGCCGCGTGTCTGGACGCGAAGTGCAGCATCCAGATTGGACAGCGGTTCATCGAACAGGAAGAGCTTGGGGTTCCTGACAATCGCACGCCCGATCGCCACGCGCTGCCGCTGCCCCCCAGAGAGCTGTTTCGGGCGTCGATCGAGGAGAGGCTCAATGGCGAGCATTCTTGCCGCCTCGGTCACGCGCCGATCGATTTCGGCCCGGCTCATCGTGAGGTTTTCGAGGCCGAAAGACAGATTCTTGGCAACGGTCATATGGGGATACAACGCATAGGATTGGAAAACCATCGCGATCCCACGATCCCCCGGAGGCGATGCCGTCACATCATCGTCGCCGATGATGATCTTTCCCCCGCTTACACTTTCCAGGCCGGCGATCAGGCGAAGCAATGTGGACTTGCCGCACCCTGATGGGCCGACCAACACGACGAATTCGCCCTCGCCCACATCGAGATCGACACCATGGAGAATCGAATGATGGCCGAAGCTCTTCCTGATATCGTTCAACTTCAGACCGGCCATGAATCCATTCCTTTGACGTTCCTTCCGAAGGCAGCCACGGGCACACGAGGCAGTCGGATGTCCTCCCTCATATTTCGCGCAGTCTGCGTGGAAGTAATTAGTTCGTCAAGATGACGAACGTAATTTTCTGTTTTGGCGATCGTCAGTTTCCTCCGCCTGCAGGCAGGATTTTCAATAAATCCATCCCATGACGGCGCGTGCCGGCGCGGTTTCCAGCGGTCATTCTTCTCGGCTATCTGGCCTTTACGATATCACCTTCATCGGTGGCGAGATCGTCATTGCGCCTCGCCACTCCGGTGCCGCGAGCGTCGCGTGATGGACTATGTGACAATCAAAGCGGCGGTGGCGGCAAGCGCCGCTGTTCCGGCAGAGTCTGGGGAGAGAAAAGCAGGTTGTGAACGTGGTTCAGCCCAATTGCGAGGGCCCCTACCAGCGTTGCCCGACCGCCAAGAACACTTGCCTTGACATCGATGGCACGGCGGCTCGCTTTCACGATACCTCGCCGAACGCCCTCGGCAATCAGGGGGTGGCGACCGATACTGCCGCCGAGAACGACGACCTTCGGATCAACGATCGCATTCACGGAGACGACAAGCAGCGCGGCAATGTCCGACACTTTCCCGATCACTTCGACCGCGATCGGGTCTTTCTCTTCGGCGAGTGCCAGGATGTCCCGGACCGAGGTATCCTTCACGCCTCCCGAACGCTCGTAAAGCTCACTAATTCCCCGGGCCGCTATCGCGCATTCCAGCGCGCCCCTTTCAAGACTGTCTTTCGTATAGGGATCGGCGCCAAACGGCATGTAGGAAATCTCGCCTCCCGCTCCGTTTGCGCCGCGCATCAGCTTACCGTCCTGAAGCACACCAAGCCCGATGCCGGTCCCGAGCGAAATGAAGGCCACGGTATCGATAGCGGTCGCGCATCCCTGCCAGGACTCACCGATTACGGCTGCGTTGACGTCGTTTTCCAGGACAACGGGACAGCCAAGCCTTTGGCTGAGCGTCCTGCCGATATCGATATCGGCGATATCGGCGAGATTCGGCGCCATCGAGAGCGCACCCGTCGCAGGATCGACGACCCCCGGTGTTGCTATCGCCGCCACGAGCACGAACTCCCTGGCGATGCTCATCTTTGCAAGCATCTCCGACAGCATCGCCTCGACCTGGTCGATCAGATGATAGCCGCCGCGACGGTCGGATGGATACTCGATTTCGCCGACAACACTCCCGACGATATTGCCCAGCACGATGCGCGTCGTCGTTGCACCCATGTCGATACCGACAGCATAGCCGGCATCCCCGTTGACCTCATAGGTGATGGCCGTGCGGCCGATACGCCCGCTCGTGACGCCCTTTTCTCGAACCCACCCAGCTTCCTCCAGCGCCCTGATGACCTCGGACATCGTCTGCTTTGAAAGGCCGGTGATCTTTGAAAGCTCGGCTCGCGAGGTGGGGCCGGCATGGAGCAGCACGTCCATGACTGCGCGCACGGAGATCTGTCGCAGCACGGGAGGCGCGTTTTCGGTCAATACCATCGTCTAGCTACCCCGCCAGATCCGTCTTCATCGTTGTATCGGTGTTCTGCTTTTTCCATGAAAGCCCGCCGATTTCAAACTGCTTGTTGACAGTCCGCGAGCGCGGCCATAATAAATTCGTCAACCTGCCGAACAAATATCGCAAAAGGACTGCAATTGTCAAATATTTCAACCATTGCGTCTGGCTTGCGACGGGCAAAAATCACCCGTCGCTCGGACGAAGCGGGCGGATCTGAAGGCATGGTCGCCGGTGTCGACCTCGGCGGTACGAAGGTCCTGGTGGGGCTTGCCGACTTGCAGGGGCGTATTCTGGCAAAGGCCGAAGAGCCGACCGAACACGGCGCTGGTGCCCCTGTATTGCGGCAAATTCCTCGGATGATTTTGTCCCTCGTACAGGACAATCGCGATCGAGGCCCATTGCGCAAGGCTGTTGTCGGTGTGCCGGGCGCGGTATCGCCACTGACGGGGCTTGCTTCGCTCTCCCCTCACCTGGCCATCCCGGCCGACCAGCCGCTCGCCACGTTGCTCGCACGTGCCCTTCCAGCCCCCGTCGTGGTTGAGAACGACGTGAACCTCGCGGCATTTGCCGAAGCCACACTTGGCAAAGGACAGGATCAGGACTCGCTTGCATTTATCGCCTTCGGAACCGGTGTCGGCATGGGGCTGGTTATCGGTGGAAAGCTCTTTCGCGGCCAGCACGGACGAGCAGGTGAACTGGGTTTTCTTCCGTTAGGTCCCAATCCTCATCAGACGGCGCTGCAGGCACGCGCCGGTCTCTTCGAGGATCAGGTTGATTCGCCTGCAGTGCGCAGCCTCTATGGCGATGGCACCCTGCCAGTCGCCGAAATATTCGCTCGCGCTGTGGCTGGAGACGAGCAAGCTGTCGCTGCCATCGAAACGCTCGCGAAATCGGCCTCGGTCGGCCTGGCCGCCGTGCAGGCTCTCTTCGATCCCACCCTCATCGTGCTGGGTGGGGGCATCGGCTCGCGCCGCGAGTTTGTCGATGCCGTCACGCGTCACATGTCGATGTTGCTGCCGTTTGAAACACGCATAGAGGCAACTGGGATCGGCCCTGAAGCCGGGATGCTGGGAGCTCTCATGCTCGGCCTGACCGACCTCGCGGCAATTGAGAATGCAGAAAAACAGGAAGCCGTCCGATGAGCGTCGCGCAATCAAAATCGCAAGTTCTGATACCGCTTGATGACGGACAGCTTCGTTCCACGACACCGGTGCTTCTGCCGTTCATGGCCCCGCGCCTGCAGGGCGATTGTCGGCCGGAAGGCAGGATCGAGCTTTCGCTATGGGGCGCCGGTAAGTTGGTCAATCTGACGTTCACCGGCTGGAGCGCCCCTTTCACCTATGCGCCGAACCGCGTGGAAGCGCATGGCGGAGGGCTTTACGTGGCGCAGTCGGCACCGGCGCTCTTCTTGAAGGGTGCAAAGCTGCGGACCTTCATCCCTGCCCGGCGCTGCGCATGGTGGGGTACGACTGCGAAGCGCGAACCCATCGAACGGCAAGAGGGACGCCGCATTGCCCGCACCGGCTGGGGCGTCGCCATCGCAGAGCAAAGGCCGGACGGCGTTTTCGTGACCGCCGGCGCGACGATCGAAGAAGCACTTGCAGCACTCGATCTCGACCAGGCGAAAGTGATTGCCGAGGCCAATGCCTACGTCACGCGTTGCGATGCGATGTCGGAGGCGCCTGCCCTGATGCGCAGCATGATCTCGCAAAGCCTGCACGCCGCTCTTTCCAGCATAAGGCGAGACGAGCACGGCGCCTTTGCCGGCCTCGCCGCCGGACAGGCCTACAGCGCGCCGGCCCGCACCTATTACCGGGACGGCTATTGGACACTTCAGGCTCTCCTGGATCGGGAACCGGAAGCCGTCCGCGCCCAGATCGATCTTCTTGCACGAGGCGTGCAGGACAGCGGCGAAGCGCCGAGCGGCGTCATCCTGACAGGACGAGGACAGGCCGAGGAATGGGAAAAGGTGCGCCTCACAGATCCACGGATCAAGGAAGAGCACCTTCGACCCGGCGACTGGTGGAGCGATCATTTCGACAGCCCGCTCTTTTTCATTCTGACGATCGGCGACTATATCAATGCGACCGGCGATAGCTCGCCGCTTTCCCTCTACTGGGATAAGGTGGTGGCGATCTTCAATCGTTACTGCAGCTTCGACGAGACTGGAACAGGTTTGCCGATCAAGCCGCGGCACGACCGCGATTGGGCCGACAATGTCTATCGCCACGGTTATGTGGCCTATGATCTCGGCCTGTGGATCGGCGCCCTCGACGTCATCGCAAAGCACGGCGCCGCGCTCGACAAAGCCTTTGCGTCGAAGGCGGCAGCGGTGGCGCAAAAGGCGCGTGCCTCGCTGGACGAGGCGCTTCTGCAACCGGGCGGCACTTACGCGGACTACGGGACAAAGGCAGATTTCGTCGAAGACCATCTGACGCTCGACAGCCTGACGCTGCTTCGCTTCAAGGCGGTTTCTCCCGAGCGAGCAAAAGGCGTTCTCGCCAAGGTCCAGGAGATCCTGGAAAGTCGCAACAATGGCGAGCAGCCTTACGGAGACTGGGGCGTGCTTTGCGCCTATCCGCCGTTCAAGCGCCCCAAGGATACGCGCGAGAAATCCTATTTCGCCTATCGCTACCACAATGGCTCGGACTGGCCCTATCTTTCGGGGCTCTATGCCGAGCAACGGCTTGCCTACGGCCTGGACGGCGCGGATTACCCGCTCCTGCGCTGGTGGAAGACCTGCCTCGAAGAGGGCTGGATGGGAGCGGTCGAATATTTCTCGCCACCCTGGGGGCGCGGTTCGCTGCTTCAGGGATGGAGCAGCATGCCGGCTGCCGCGGCGCTCGCCTACAAGGATAAGCTGCCGGCCGCGATCCGCTAGAGGTTTGCGACCGGTCGCCACCAAGGCGGCCTTCTTTCTGAAAGAACAAATGCCAAAGGGCCGCCCAAAAGGCGGCCCTTTAACTAGGTGATACGGCAGCCCTATTCCTTCGTTGCGCCCGCCATCAGGCCGCTCATCAACATGCGCTGCAGGGCTGTAAACATGACGAGCACGGGCAGCACCGAAAGCACCGACATCGACAGCAGCCTGGGCCAGTTGATACCGAAGCGCCCGACCGTATTGGCAAGCGCGACCTGGACTGTCCACTTGTCCTGGTCGCTGATGATCAGGAACGGCCAAAGATAATCGTTCCAGCGCCAGACGAGATTGAAGGCGAGCAGAGTGCCGATCGCAGGTATGGCGAGCGGAACAATGATCCGCCACAGGATCCGCCATTCCGGAGTACCGTCGAGACGTGCCGCCTCGAGAAGGCTGTCAGGAATGTTGGTGATGTATTGGCGCATGAGGAAGACCCCGGTCGGGGTTGCCGCCGGCGCAATGATGATGCCTGCGAGCGTATCGAGAAGATTGAGATCCCGCAGCACCAGAAAGACCGGGATCATGATGATCTGCAACGGCACCATCAACGACGACATGATGAGCAGGAAGAAAAGCGTGTCTCCCTTAAACCGAAATTTCGCGAGCGCGTAGCCAGCCATGACGCTGATGGTGACGGACAGCAGCGCCGAGAGCACCGAGACAATGGCCGAATTACGGAAGAAGATGAGGAACTTCGCGCGCGACACCGTATCGATAAAGTTCTGCAAGGTCGGCTGCGCCGGCAAAATGGTCGGCGGCCACTGGAAGATCTCCTGTTGTGATTTCAACGAAGACAGGAAGAGCCAGACCGGCGGCATCAGGAAGACGAACAGCGTCAGCACGACAAAGGCCAGTCGCCAGGGGGAGTAGATGCGTGTCATTTCTCGCTCCGCGATACGCGCAACTGGAAGATCGTGAGGAACAGCAGGATGATGAACAGCACCACGGACTGGGCGGCCGCAACGCCAGCCTGCATGGGCTTTTGGAACGCGGTGTCGTAGATCGTCTGGATGAGATAGACCGTCGCCTTGCCCGGACCGCCGCCCGTCAGGGATACGACGAGTTCGTAGACCTTGAAGGCCTCGATAGAGGAGAGGACCAGAACGACGGCGAGCGTCGGCTTGAGGAGCGGCAAGGTGATATGGGTGAATTGCCGCCACTTGCTGGTGCCGTCGATCGAGGCTGCCTCGTAGTAATCAGTGGAAATCGCGGTCAGGCCTGCAATGAAGATCATCATATTGAAGCCTGCTTGCGCCCACACCCAGGCGATGACGACGGCGATCTGGGCCATCGTGTCCTGTTCGAGCCATGGGACCGGGGCAAAGCCGATCAGTGAGAGCAGGTAGTTCACAAGGCCGTTGTTGAGGCCGAACAGCCATCGCCAGGCGACGCCGATAATCAGCAGGCTGATCATCGACGGAAAGAAGACGATCGTGCGGACGAAGGCAAACAGCCTGGTCTGCGGTGCCAGCAGCAGAGCCAGCGCCAGCGAGACGACAATGTTCAACGGAACTGCGATAATCACGAAAAGAACGGTCTTGAGCAATGAAACCTGAAAATCCACATTGCTCAGAAGCCCGATAAAGTTATCCAGGCCGACATATTGCGGCAGCGTGTTAGGCACCTGCGGAACGACAACTACACCCCGCTTGAAAAAGGCCATGAAGAGGCCCTGGACCAGCGGATAGAGGGTGAAGGTAAGGAGGAGCGCCATTGTCGGCGCCATGAGCAGGTAGGGCCATCCGAGGCTTGCCAGGCTGCCGCGCAGACCTTTCGGCACCGGGTGGGGACCCAGTGCCGAACGGCTGTCTTCCAGTATGCCCGTCGTCACTTGCTGGCCTCAAGCGAGGCATCGGCTGCCTTCTTGATCTGCGAAATGGCTTCGGCAGAGGTGATCTGACCGGCAACAGCCTGCGTAACAGCTGTCTTCACGGTCCCCCAGACGGCCTGCATCTGCGGCCAGGCCTGGTCGGTCGCAGCGTAGGCAGGGCTGGCGTTCAACTCGCCCTGCATCGCCGTAATCGCTTCGGTCGCGGCCGGATTGTCGTACTTGACGGCTGCTGCCTTCAGGTTGGCCGGGATCATGCCGAAGGTCTTGGCATATTGTCCCTGGATCTCCGGCGAGGTGATCCATTTGATGAAATCGATCGCTTCGGGAAGATGCTGGCTGGTGTTGAAGGCCACAAGATAGTCGCCTCCATAGATCGACGAGGCGACGGTGCCCCGCGGCGTCGGGCCAGCCTGCCACGCAAAATGCGCATTGTCGGCCAGTCCGGCGATCTGCCAGCTTCCCGACATATAGGCTACGGCCTGACCGGCCGTGAAGATTTCCTTCGGATTGTCGGAGCTCGCGCCGGACCAGAGACCGGGTGGCATTGCAGCCTTCGTGATGTCGATGAACTTGTCGAGCGTGCTCGTCCACGCTGCCTCGTCCATGACGACCTTCACAGGTTCCTTTTCCGTGTAGATGTGATTTCCGTACTGATATTCATGAACGATCCAGCGGCTTGCCGAAACGTCCCAGACGAGCGGATAGCGGGTACCCGACTTTTCCGCGACTTCCTTGATCTTCGGAACGAATTCATCCCAGGTCCAACCAGCCGTGCGATCCGGGATCGCAACGCCGGCCTTCTTGAAGGCGTCGACGTTCAGGAAGATGCCCGTCGAGGTTACGCGCAATGGCGCGGCGATGACCTTGTCGTCGAGCTTGGCGCCATCACCCCAGCCCTTGACGAAGTCATTGATCCATTCAGGGCCGATCTCCTTTTTGAGGTCGACGAGGAATGGACGGATGACCGGCTCCATCGACGAGGTGAGCGACAGATCCGGCATGATGCCGGAGGCCGCATATTGCTGGAATTTCTGGACCATCCCATCATAAGGGGTGATCTCAAGGTCGAAGGTCGTGTCTGGGTGCAGTTTCGTGTACTGATCGAGCAAGGCGCGTGTGTTCGTCTCTTCCTGGTCGTTGTCGACATACCAGACGATCTTCAGTTCGGATGCTGCCGCAAGTGAAATCGTCATCGCCAAGGCGCTTGCCGTCATAATCAATGTCTTGAGCGGTTTCATAGGGTTCCCCTTCTTTGCTCCTCAAACTCTGGTAACGACCGGCCTCCAAATCTCCCTTGGGCCAACCGTTTGTTCGTAACCATGACGAATTAAATACGAGTTTTCAGCGGTGTCAACACAAACAACATTGACCGGATGAATTAGTTCGTCCTGTTGACGAATAAAATGACCTAGCTTAATCATCCCGAAAGCAAGAGGATACCCAATGGATATTTCAATCGAGCCTGATGGCGCTGACTTGCAGCAATCTATCGACAGGCTGGCGCACGCTGGCGGAGGAACGCTTCTGCTGCAAGCAGGTCGGCACATTACAGGACCAATCCGCCTATTCAGCGGTGTGACGCTGTCAATCGGGCGAGGCGCCACGCTCGAGTTCGTCCCCGATTATGCGCTTTATGCTGGAAATTCGGTCAGCGTAATCGCTGAGGGATCCGATCGCGCCTATATCGTTGCGCAGGAGGCCCATCATGTCGCTATCGTCGGCGACGGCAAGATCCTTGCCTCGGGCGCCGCCTTCAACACCGGCTTTGACCAAACGGTCGGCACCTATACGCCGAGCGAAAAGCGCCCAAGGGTTCTGGTGTTCGAAGACTGCAGCAAGATCAGGCTGGAAGGCTTCGTCATCGAAGATTCGCCGATGTGGACGGTCCACCTCGTGCGCTGCCGTGATGTAGTCGTCGAGAGCATTACGGTGCTCAACAACCGACAACTCCCGAATACAGACGGGATCGTCATCGACAGCTGTGCAAAAGTCGCAGTGCGCCATGTCGTCATCAAAACGGCGGACGACGGCATTTGCCTCAAGACCAGCCGGAGCGAAAAGGGCATCGCACGCTGCGAGGAGATCAAGGTTTCGGACTGCCACGTCGAGAGCAACAGTTGTGCATTAAAGATCGGCACGGAGAGTTTTGGTGACATCCGCGACGTCGCCTTCACGCGCTGCAAGGTCGAAGACTCCAATCGTGCCCTCGGCATTTTCTCGCGTGATGGCGGAGCGATCGAAGACATCATCTTCTCGGACATAGAGATCGACTGCCATGAGACCCCCGATGGTTTCTGGGGCTCGGGTGAGCCACTCACAATTACCCAGCTCGATCGCCGGCCGGAGATGCCCGCTGGCGTCGTAAGCAACGTCCGCGTCGAGAATATCACGGGGAGCTGCCAGGGTCCGATCAATCTCTTTGCAGAGCGAAGCGGCGGGATTGCCGGAATGAGCCTCAGCAACATCAAGTTGACGATTGAGGAAGGCTTGCTGGGAACAGCCAGGCAATATGACCTGCGCCCCACAAGTGCCGATCTCTCCCCACCCAAGGACCATGAGGGTCGTGGCAATGCCTGGCTGCGGGGAGCGGACGGAAAAATTGTCGGCCTTGTCGATTATCCGGCGGGCATGCCGGCGCTCTTTGCGCACAATATCGCCGACCCCATGCTCGAGAACATTAAAATCCAGCGTCCGGAGCCTCTGCCAAACGGCTGGAACACTGAGACCCTGTGCATCGAGTGATAGGAAAAAGGCCCGTCATGCCACGAACAATCCGACGCGCGACGTGACGGATTCGTTTCGAGATCGTCCGTACAGCAACCATCCGTCTGAAGAAAGCTACGCCCTACGCCGGATTATGGTGGCACCGAAGCCTGGGGACTTCCGCAAGGGGGCGGCAGCTTGATTGTCGCCTATGGGATTTCTCAGGTTTTCACCAAACTTAACTGTCGGCCTACGTCCGGCCTCCTAAAATCCGGGAGACGCCGAGCCCCAAGCCCATGTGAAATACATACTCGCACGAAACCGCATCTCACGACGGAGGCAGGCAGTCGTCTTTAACGATGGAGGCCAGCATGCTCAACAAAGCCTTTGACGCCCAATGCTCTGCCGTAAAGGTGCACTGCACCGATCCGGCGCAACAGCGGAAAGCCGGTTTGACGCTTTTCGCGCTCGCCTTGGGAAGTTTCTGCATCGGCACATCAGAATTCGCAAGCATGGGGATCTTGCAGCTGTTTGCGGCAAGTCTGGGGATCGACTTGCCCGCGGCCACGAATGCGATCACGGCATATGCGTTTGGTGTCGTCATCGGCGCGCCGCTTGTCACGCTAGCCGCCGCTCGCCTGAACCGACGAATGCTGCTTCTGTTGCTCATGACCCTCTTCGCGTGCGGAAACATCCTCTCAGCTTTGGCGACAGACCTCAGGATGTTTGCGGTGGCTCGTTTCATCAGCGGCGTGCCTCAAGGAGCCTATTTTGGCGCAGGAGCGGTGGTTGCGTCCTACATTGTCGGGCCTGGACACGGAGGTAAGGCATTTGCGCTCGTCATGAGCGGTCTGACGGTCGCCACGATCGTCGGATCGCCCCTCGCCACTTTCCTCGGCCAGAATCTCGGATGGCGTAACACCTACCTCGCCGTCGCGTCTCTCGGCGTCTTGTCAACGCTGACGCTGTGGTTCTGGGTCCCAAAGACGAGCTCCTTGGATGGCGGCTCCGTTGCCCGGGAGCTCGCTTCTCTCGGCAGATCGTCAGTCTGGCTGATGATGATGGTAGCCGCGCTTGGCGTAGCGAGCATCTTTGCCGTCTACACTTTCATCGGTGTTTTCGTGACCGACGTCGTTGCCATAGGCCCGGAATGGATTCCCGTTGCCCTTGCCCTGTTCGGCATCGGCATGACGGTGGGCAACCTGGTCGGCGGCAGAATTGCCGACGTGCACCCGGCGCGCGGCATTGTGATCGGCTTTGGAAGCGCCATCATCGTGCTCGCGATCTTGGCCAGCTTCGGCTCGAACATCCCCACGCTCTTCGTCGGGCTTTTCTGCGTTGGAGCAACAATGATGACCGCGATACCGACAATCCAGGTCCGCCTCACAAGACTTGCCCCGGAAGCGCCGACCTTGATGGGGGCGATGAACCTGGCCGCGCTCAATGTTGCGAACGCCATCGGCGCTTGGGCGGGTGGGCTGGCCATCGGCAGCGGCTTCGGCCTACTGTCGGCAGTATGGGCCGGGTTCTGCCTTACCCTGCTGGGCTTAGCAGTATTCGCGCTGATCGTGCGAGGTAGCCCGCAGGCAGCATTAGCGCATTGATGCGACCAAACTCCGTAAGATACCTTGACCTCTGCGCCGGTCGGGCATCGATCCAATTTTCAAGGCAGGTCGGCCGACGTATTGATCGCCAGCCGACCTTGGATTAGCCGCAACCATCCGTCGCTCAAAGCGGGAAACTCGACTGCCAGCTTGGCATTGCTTCGAATTGTGGTGAATCGAGCGGCTCTACCCAGCGAAGACGGCACTTCATGAACATTTCGAGTTGCGGCTCGATGAGGTCAGGCCGATCCAGGCCATGAAGAACGGGGGCACGACAGGAGGTTTCAATCAAAATGGGCCGCTCAGCCGCGGCCCATCCTGGCACCGGTAGATCTCGGTATGGTGTGCTCGGCATCGGCAGGCCGATCAGTGCGCGACAAGGACCATCTTCTGGTTTACCAGCTCTTTGATGCCGGCGCCTGCGAGCTCGCGACCATAGCCAGATCTCTTCACCCCACCGAACGGAAGTTCCGGGCCGGTAAAGGAGGATGTATTGATCCAGACGGACCCGGTCTCGACCTGCGAAGCGAGGGACTTGGCGCGCTCGACGTCAGCGGTGAAGATCGCCCCCGAAAGCCCGAAGTTCGAGTCGTTCGCGATTCTGACGACGTCGTTATCGTTCTTGATGACATGCACCTGCGCCACGGGACCGAAGAATTCCTCGAAGTAGGCGGGATTATCCCGGGACACATTGGCGAGGATAGTCGGCTTGTAGTAGGCACCCGGCCCTTCTATCACGGCGCCACCAACCAGAACGTTAGCTCCGGCCTTGACGGCGCGATCGACCTGCCCCGCGATATCGTCGCGGGCTCCGATGGACGACATCGGTCCCAGACCGACGGTTTCATCCATCGGGTCGCCGATTTTGATGTTCGTGAAGTTCTCGACGAGCTTGCGAACGAATTCATCGGCAACCTTCTCGTGGATAAGGAAGCGTTTCGCACCATTGCAGACCTGCCCGCACCCACGTAGCCTGGCTTCGACCCCGGCGGCAACTGCCTTGTCGACGTCCGCATCGTCGAGGACGACGAAGACGTCGCTTCCGCCCAGTTCCATCACCGACTTCTTGAGGTTCTTGCCCGCGTTGGCAGCTACGATGCTACCCGCACCCTCGGAGCCGGTGAGAGCCACCCCCTGGACGCGATCGTCAGCGATCAGCTTCGAGATCTGGTCGCCCGTTGCGAAGATATTCGTCCAAGCGCCCTCCGGTGCACCCGCGTCTGCAAACAGTTCTTCGAAGGCGACGGCAGCCTGTGGAACCATGCTGGCATGTTTGGCGAGAACTGGATTGCCGATCGCAAGGTTCGGCCCGGCCACGCGGATCAGCTGGTAGAAAGGGAAATTCCAGGGTTCGACGGCGACGACGACGCCGATCGGATGATATTCCAGCCAGGCCTCGCCCTTCGATGTCTCCACCTTCTCGCGGGCGAGAAATGTCTCGGCGTTGTCGGCATAGTACCGGGCGATATCGGCTGTGATCCGCACCTCGGTGCGCGCTTCGTTGATACGCTTGCCCATTTCCAGAGTAAGAATGCGTGCCAGGTCGCCCACGCGCTCGTTCACGAGTTCGGCAAAGCGCCGCAGGACCCTGAGCCGCGGCGCTCTGTCACCCTTGCACCAAGGCGATTTGTAGAGGGAATGCGCCAGGGTGAGCGCCTTTTCGATTTCCCCCTCGCTGTGGTTGTCGAATGTCTTGAGGACCTTGCCGGTCGCCGGATTTACACTTTGATATGCCATGTCATGCTCTCCTTTCGATGTCGGTCGAAACGACTTTTCTTGAGGTTTTGGATGCGCGCGCTCGTGCAGCGCCATGGCCCGAGCCGGGTCGGGATCGGTTGAGGTTGCGGCGTGGCCGATTTGATCCGCGGTCAGAATTCCTGCGCCGTCGGACGCAGCACGATCTCGTTGATGTCCACGTCATCGGGCTGCTCGATTGCGAAGGTGATCGCCCTGGCAACGGAACTGGCGGAGATCGCGGACTTGTAGAATTCCATCACCGCTCCCTGCGACGTGCCGCTGGTCGTGTGTTTGAGATCGCTCTCGACGGCGCCAGGCTCGATCGAGGTCACCCTGATCTTGCCTCCGACCTCCTGGCGCAGGCCCTCGGAAATGGCCCTGACGGCGAACTTGGTGCCGGAATAGACCGTGCCACCCGGTGCGAAGACCTTGATCCCCGCGACAGAGCTGATGTTGATGATATGTCCTGTTTCCTGATTGATGAACATCGGGAGAACGGCGGCAATGCCATACAGGGTGCCCCTGAGGTTGACGTCGATCATCGCGTCCCATTCTTCGGTATCGACCTCCGCCATCGGACGGATGGGCATGAGTCCGGCATTGTTGATCAGGACATCCAATTTTCCAAAATCGGACGCCACCGTGTTCACGACAGACTTGAACTGGTCCTTGTTTGCTACATCCAGTTCATAGGCTTTCGCTTTGCCGCCGGAGGCGGAAATATTGGAAGCGACTTCGTCGAGTTTGCCTCGCCGGCGCGCGGCGATCGCGATCTTAGCTCCCTTTGAAGCGAGCATCCGGGCAGTCTCCGCGCCCAGGCCGGTACCTCCGCCTGTTATCAGCACGACTTTTCCTTCGATATTGGTCGTCATCTTCTTTGCTCCTTTCCTGAAATGGTGAACTGCGTGTCTGGCAGATCGGGATCCATGACTGACACGGCGGCTTGAGCGACAGCGATGTCCTGCTCGACCGATCCTGCGCTTGCTCCCACCGCACCGATCAGCCGCCCCTCACGGACGACAGGGAGGCCGCCGCCGAAGATGATGACGTTGCCGCCATTGCTCTGATGGATGCCGAAAAGCGGTTCACCGGGCTGGGCCAGTTTTGCCAGGTAGTCCGTGTTTTTGTCGAAGAGCCTCGTCGTGACGGCCTTCTTGATGGCCAGATCGATGCTGCCGATCAATGCGTCGTCCTGGCGAATAAAGGCGATCAAATGCCCTCCGGCGTCCACCACCGCGATACTGTATGCGATGGCAAACTCCGCCGCCTTTGCTTCCGCAGCCGATAACATCAGCTTGGCGTCATCCAGAGTGAGTGTGGAGATAAGCCTGGTCATCCCGCGTCCTCAGAAATTCCGATGGTGACGCAGCATTCGCGGAACTTTTCATACCAACGGAAATACGCCGCGGTGTTCGATCAATGCGCGTCCATCGCTTGGATTGGATGTAGGCTAACATCTTGTTTCGATGACGCACGCTAAACGCCGTCAATGCGCGTGAAATCTGGAATACGTTACTCTTGTTTGAATTAACAAGGCCGAGCGCACGCGATGGAAGATCTTCAGAACTCTCGATCACGTGCTGGCTTTAAGTTGCATAAAGGCAGTGTCGTCCCGCGCGATCTGGGCGCGGTCGATCGCTCATCATACGGCAAATGACCACCATGCACCGTCCGTACGACGCAGCGTTTCCCAGAGTTTCGCGATAATAAGCGCTGTTTAACCAACTGCCGCAAACGCGGGCGGTGATGATCGGCGCTATCTCGAATACCGACTGGCTCGACGGGGTGCGTGAAGATCTACATTCGGGGTTTTGTCTGCGCCGGGAACGGAAGCAACAGCGTGGCCAAAAGCTCGCCCTATGCGACCAGCATCCCCGGCATATCCGCGGTTAGCGATGTTCGTTCTCAGTCCGCGAAGCGCGTTGCGTCGAAGTGCTCGCGAGGGATCGGTGGTGGCGCGCTCGATCCACGGCTGACTTGTGAGCAATCCTGTGACCGGCGCAACAATGGATCAATCGGTTGCCGTTTCAGAGATCTACGGCAAATCACTACGTCAAAGGCGCCTGAAATTCTGAAGCTCCGTCAGGAGGTTACGCGCCCGTCGCAAGTCGGGAATATCAAAGCCGTCAAGGAATTGGCGATAGACCGGCTCGAGCACATCCTTGGCGTCGTCGATCGCCATCTGGTCTCTCAAGAGGATGGCAAGATCTGTTGCACAACGGATGCGCCACGCCCATGCTCCATTTTCCTCCGCCACGATCGAAGCTCGCCGCAAGGTGGAAAGCGCTTCCTCGTCACGACCGACCGATCGTTCCCTGACAGCCCGAAGACGCAGCAACTCAGGCACCATCGAGCGCTGCGGTCCTATCTCGAACAAATAGTCGAGAATCCGCATGCCTTCATCCATGTGCCCGTGCGCGTAGAGGGCCCTTATCAAAAGCGCATAGTAAACATGACGTCCGATCTGCCTAAGGCCCGTGCGGAGCTCATCATACGCCGACATTACTCCGTCCGGGTCCTTTCGAACGCCGGAAAGCGCATCAAGCGCTTCAATGTAGCAGTTTGCGACTGGAATCCATGTTGGCATGCCGTGACGGTAGATCGTGTCCTTCAGCAGCGCGGAGTAGTGTTTGGCTTGAGCCCATTCCTGACATTCGCTCAGAACAAAAAGTACTCCATGGACGTAAGAGTAGATAAGCGTCCATCCATGGTGAGCTTCCAACGCCTCACGCGCGACGATTTGGGCGCCGCTGAGGCCCGTTCCGGGTCTGCGGGAGCCAAGCCACGTGAGAGCACTCATTGCTGTTTCCGATCTGATCCTGGGATCAAGATCAAAGCGCGAAACGGACCCCTCAGAAGCGTTCATCAGCTGTTGACGCAGCTTCTCCGTCCTGGCTATCGCGGGTGGATATTGGCAGTGGATGATGTCCAGCTCCGTAAGAAGAAATTCATGCTCCCATTGCGCCGGGCGATTGTTCGAGCGCATTGCGACGCGCCCCAACTCTCTGAGAAGCTTTTGGACTTCGGTCTGGTTGCCGGGCAGGAGCCGATATCTCGCCAGGGCGCCCAAGGCCTGGCACTCGGCACTGGTATCCTCGATCTCACGCGATAGCTGGATTGCGGTCTCAAAGGTCCTGATGGCCTTCTCCGCATCGGCCGATATGTAGCTGCTTACGGCCGCCAGCCCTACTATCAGCTTAAGCTTCAAGCTTCTATCATCGCAGCCGACGCGGTCGAACTCGGCAAGCGCGTGCTCGCAGTTCCTGCGGGCCTCTTCGCTCGACGACAACTCATGCCATAGAGGTATGCCAGATGCGACCAGTTGCATACCAAGCAGCGGATCACCGCGAAGAAAAAGCGCCCACCCGATGGCCCTGCGCAAATCGTCCGCGTGGCTGGCATAGGCAGCGTGCCACTGCCGCGCCGGAAGCCTTGCCCTATCGACATTTGCACGAGCGAAGATGCCCAGCATAAGGCGAGCGTGAGCCTCCGACACAGCTGACAGTTCCCCCGAGGCTTCCAGCAGATTGCCTGCGAATGCACGGGTACTGTCGAGAAGGCGGTATCGCATCCCGCCTGCTATCTGTTCGACACTTAGCATCGACTTGGCGCGCAGCCCGGCGACCGCATCAAAAACAATCGTTGGATCGAGATCATGATGGACAACGACGCTGACGACCGCATCCATGTCGAACGTACCCATGAAGATCGAGATGGCACGCAAAACGGCTGCCTCGCTCTTCGTCAGGAGTGCATAGCTCCACTCCAACGTCGCGAGCAGGGTCTGTTGACGAAGCGGTCCCTCCTCACCCCGTCCGACCAGTGCGGTGAAACGTTCGCCAAGTTCTTCGAGGACATCTGGAGCACTTCGGACCGTCAGCCGGGACGAAATGAGTTCGATGGCAAGAGGCGATCCATCGAGCCGTCTACATATCTCCGCGACAGCCGAGGCATCTCCATCCTCAACCGTGTATTTCCCCTTCTCGGACGCCCGTTCGACGAGAAGTTGGGGTGCGGAATAGAGAACGACCTGTTCGGCAGTGTAGGTGCGGCCCGGCGGCGGAATTTCCAGAGGAGCAAGCCAGAAGACCTCTTCTCGCTTTGCGCGGAGAGCCTGGCGGCTTGTCGCGACTATCCGGACGTCCCTGGTATTGGCAAGGATGACATCACATAGATGCGCAGCGGCGTTGAGCACATGCTCGCACGTGTCCAGCAAAAGCAAGGCTTTGCTTCGAGCGAGGATCGATGAGATTGCCTCCAGGCGATCCTGGCTACCTGAGCTGATACCGAGCGCAGCGGCAACCGACGGGATGACGAATTCCTCGCCGGCCGCGCGCGCAAGATCGATGAAAGTGACGAGACCTCCCTCCTCGTCTTCAAGCAGCTGCACAGTGGCCACTGCCACTGTCGTCTTTCCGATGCCCCCTGGTCCGACGATCGTCGTCAGGCGGTTGGCGGCAATACTGCCTCGCAATTCGGCGATTTCGGCATCCCGCCCGATAACCGTGCCCAATTCGGGAAACCGTGTATTTGCCACAACGGGCAGATCAGCGATGCTTGGCATGTCTCCGCCAACCGCTTGATCGCTTAACCAATAGCCGCGGCCTATCAGTGTCCTGATATAATCCTCTACGGGGGAATATTCCCTTAGCGCCCGCCGGAGCGAAGCAATTGTCACTTTCAGATTGGCTTCATGGACAAAGATACCGGGCCACGCAGCGTTGTATAACTCTTCCTTATGTACCAACTCGCCCTTCTTTCGGGCCAGCGTCACGAGCATCTCCATTGCCCGACCGCCGAGCTGAACCTCTTCGGCACCGCAAAATAATCGGCGGTGTTTCCCGTGAAGGCGAAAGGGACCAAATGTGACCACATCATCCGGTTCCGTCGATACCATATGTTCCTCTTCGCGCGCTCGGGGTCTGCTCCGCGCAAGAATGGTATCGAGGGCCTTATCGCGCGCGGGCGGACACGGTAATTTCCAGGTCATCACGAGTGGCCAACGGGCACAGAGTGCCTGTTATCGATGGTGCATTGGACAAATCTACCCCATTCAACTCATGTTAACACGCGGTGTCCATCGCTGGCCGATAAAATCTCGTCAAAGCGTGTGGAATCTCGGCTCGTCAGCACCAAGTTTCGGTGGCGGCAAACGAGCCCACTCCATTATTTACCGGATTTTACCCCTCCCTGGAGCGGGCTTCTGTAAGATGAGAATTGGATACATGCGGATTGCACCGCCCTAAAGAGGGCAAAACCATTGAGGGGAACCGAAATGGGATCTCACGGTAAAAACGGTCACTTCGGCTTCGGGCCGTATCGCCTGAATCCGGCTGCGAGGGTTCTCCTGCGAGGCGACGATCTGCTTGCCATAGGCAGCCGCGCCTTCGATATCCTTGTCGCTCTCGTGCAAAATCACGGACAGGTCCTCTCCCACGGCGAAATTATGGCGTTCGCATGGCCCGGTCTCAATGTCGAAGCCTCCAACATAAGGGTGCAAATGACACATCTGAGGCGCGAAATTGGCTGTGGCGAAAACGGCAATCGCTACATCGCCAGTGTGGCTGGCCGCGGCTACAGCTTCGTCGCGCCGGTCATATGGGAAGAGGCATCCGACCCTGATCAGGCCTGGCCTGCCAACTTGAGCGATGATCAGAGCTCCGACAATGGATCGGACGCCGCAACGGCGACTTCCTTGCCGCCTCGTTTGAGCCACCCTATCGGCCGGGACGGAAGCGTTTCCAAACTTTCACAGATGGTGGCGAAGCGCCGCTTCGTGAGTATCGTGGGAACGGGAGGGGTCGGCAAGACGACTCTCGCGATTTTGGTGGCGCACGTTCTCCCCGTATTTGAAGCCGTGTATTTTGTCGACCTCGGCACCATTGACGATGAAAAAGCAGTTGTGGGATCGGTAGCCGCGGCACTCGGTATTCCCTTTTCGGCAGGCGACGGCATCGGTCACATTATCAGTCAGTTGCCGCCGCGACGTACACTCGTGATCCTTGATAATTGCGAGCATGTTATCGACGCAGTGGCCGATACGGTGCATTCCCTGCTCAGGCGGACCGCGAATATGCATATTCTCACCACGAGCCGGGAAGCGTTCCGCCTGCCAGGCGAGGCCATCTACCTTCTCCGACCGCTTGCTGTACCTCCGCACACAGAACATTTGAGTGCTGCTCAGGCGCTACTTTGGCCGGCAATACAGCTTTTCGCGGAACGTGCGGTCGATGGCGGCTATCTCGAGCCGTGGGGCGACGAGGAGGCAACAACAATAGCGGCCATTTGCAGGAGATTGGACGGCAATCCGCTGGCGATCGAACTTGTGGCAAGCCGCATGGGATCCTACGGTCTCGATCGGGTCGCGGAGCTGTTGGACAACCAGCTCGCTTTACGATGGAGAGGCAGCCGGTACGCCAATCCCCGCCACCAGACCGCGGAAGCAACGATGGATTGGAGTTACGCTCGTCTGTCAGAACTGGATCAACACGTATTCAGGCGACTATCAGTGTTCCCAAGCGAGTTTTCGCTCGATGCTGCCCTTACAATGTTCGACGACGATGGCTTCGAGCAAGCGGAGATCGTCAAGTCGATTGGCAATCTTATCGACAAGTCCCTCCTTTCACTCCACTCGGGAACAGGACCTGCCCACCTCAAGCTATCGGGCATCGCTAAAACCTACGCAGAGTTCAAGCTCCGTGCCTCCGGCGAGCGCGCCCGCGTCGAACAGCGCCAGTCACTGTACCATGTTCAAGCGCACCAACAATGCTGTGCGAGCATGGTTGTTTCTTCGGATGCCGGACAGGTGATGCAGCTTCGGGCTTCCTAGGCCGTCCTTGCAGTTCCGGAGTTCAAGGCGGTGACGGGCTGACCCGACGGGATGGCGACGAAGGGTCTGGGAAAGCTCGGACAGCGGGGTCGTCTGCACGCGACTTACCGCGGCGAAATCGCAGGATTTAACCACAATTAATAAGCGTCTGAGGTCCGCTTGGTGGATTATTCCCGATGTCGCCATCGAGCGCAAATGACCGGAGAACGTCGCATGTCCCGAAACCTTGGACTTATTCTCGGCGCCCTGGTGGCGTTCGCAAGCATATCTCCCGCCGCGGTCGCGGCGGATCTCAAAGCCAAGACCGTCGTCCTTGTTCACGGCGCTTTCGCCGACGGATCGTCCTGGCAGAAGGTCATCCCTCTCCTGGAAAGGGCCGGATTGAAAGTTGTCGCCGTCCAGAATCCACTGGAGTCCCTGGAGAGCGACGTGGCCTTCACCAAGCGCGCGATCCGCGATGCCGAAGAACCCATCGTGCTCGTCGGTCATTCGTGGGGCGGCGTGGTTGTCACGGAGGCGGGTAATGACCCGAAGGTGAAATCGCTGGTCTACGTGGCCGCCTACGCGCCTGATGCCGGTCAATCGCTGGTCGACGCCGCCTCCAAATACCCCGACCAGGAAAGCCGAAAGACATTCCTCAAGGATGAGGATGGTTATCTCAAGATAAGCGATGAGGGGATTTCCAAGTACTTCGCGGCTGGCCTGTCTCCGGAGGAGCAGAGGGTCGTTGCCGTCGTGCAGGGACGGTTCCATGTGCGCGCCACCACCGCACCCGTCAGCCATGCCGCCTGGCGTGACAAACCCTCTTTCATGGTTGTGGCAACGGAGGATCAGATCATTGCTCCCCAGATGCAAAGGGACCAGGTGAAATCTGCGAAAGCCGAGATGATCGAAGTGCCGTCCGGTCACGTCGCCATGCTGTCCCATCCCAAAGAAGTTGCCGAACTCATTGTGGAGGCGGCCCGATAGGCTCGTTGAGCGAGACAACCGAAATATGGATCGAGAAAGGTGCGCAGGTGCTGCTCCGTCTTCGTTGTAACCCCACGCCTTTCGAAGTGAAGCGGACGCTTACTGAATGCAACACAAGCCGACCGGTACAGACATCGCTGAAGGCTTTTGCCGCCGTGACCATCCGCCGGATGCACCGATTTGACCCCATCAAATGAGGAGGAATCCATGAGCAAAGGTAAGGTACTTGTCGTCGGTTCGAATGCCACCCGGATTGAAATTCAAGGTGGCGGGACCGGCCCAACCGGCCAATATCTCAACGAGACCGTCGTGCCAGCCATGGCTCTTGTCGAAGCGGGCTACGACGTCGTGCTGGCGACCCCCGACGGCACCAAGCCACATATTGATCCGGTATCGGACGTGGCGCAGCATTTTGGCGATGATGAAGCCGCCCTGCAGCGCGGGCGCGCCTTTTTCAATGACAATCCTGGAATGAAGAACGCCCGGACGTTGAGATCGGTGATCGACGAGGGGCTCGACAGCTATGCGGGTATCTTCGTTCCCGGAGGCCAGGCGCCAGTCGTCGACCTTATGCAGGACGCCGATCTCGGCGAGATCCTGCGCCATTTCCACGCGCGCCGGAAGCCCACCGCCTTTCTCTGCCACGGTCCGATCGCCGCTCTCGCCGCGCTGCCGCAGACAAAGGAATACCGGGCTGCATTGATTTCCGGCGACCTCGCCAAAGCGTCCGAACTGGCGAAGGGCTGGCAATATGCGGGCTACAAGATGACAGTGTTTTCCGCCAGTGAGGAGAAGCCGATTGAAGAACATATCCTCCACGGCAAGCTCTATTTCAACATGCCGGATGCATTGCACCGGGCAGGCGGCGAGGTGACCACAACCCCGGTCGACTTCTCTCCTCATGTGATCGAGGACCGCGAGTTGATCACAGGCCAGAACCCGCGATCGGATCATCCCCTTGCAGCGAAACTGGTCGAGGCCCTCAACCGGGTAACGGTTTCAGCATGAAGTAACGGGGGCGGCATGGTGAGCGCGAGCGCACCTTCCATGCCGTCATCCCACACTCGCGACGTCTTGTCTTGTTCGCCCGGGCGAGCTGCCCTAGCACATTCCATGGGAGCCTCGGTATGACCCAATCGCCGACCAAGATCACTGCCATCCTGACCGCTCACCTCGGCAAGGCGGCCGAGTTGCGAGCACTGCTTGTTGGCATGGCGCCGCTATGCAGAGCCGAACCCGGCAATCTGCGCTGGGACGTCTGGCGCGACCGGACACATGGCGAGCGCTACGTGCTCGACGAACTGTATCTGGACGCCGCCGCTGCCGAGGCGCATCGCCAGACGGCGCACTATCAGGCCTATCTGGCCAAGATCCCCGAACTCGCCGAGCGGACGGCTTGGGTACTGGAAGCGGTGGAGATCGGATAGCGGGTAGAGATGCAACAGGGCGCTTGCAGTTACCTTAAGACGCCGTCGCTACCGTCCTTCGGCTCAGGATACCAATCACCAAGGTCCCACAAAGCGCGGCAACAGCCGCAAAGCCGAACACCCCTGCCAGCCCTTGCGCCTCGACGATGAGGCCACCAATTGCCGCCCCGCTCGAAATGGCGACCTGGAAAGTGGTCAACATCAACGCACCGGCGCTTTCCGCTTCATCGGATGCTGCCTGCGTGACGAAGCTCTGAACGCTCACTGGCAGAGCGCCGAAGGCAAAACCCCACAGCGCGGTCGCAACAAACGCAACGCTTGGAAGACTGCCGGCAAGCGCTAACACCAATGTTGTCGCAGCGATCCCGGTAGCCGCGATGACGATGGACAGTGCCGTGTTGCGCTCGGAAACAAAACCGCCGAACAGGTTGCCAAGAAAACCGCCGATCCCGAAAGCCAGCAGGACCGCAGATATCCCCTCGACCCCAAAATGTGGCACGGTTTCGAGAAACGGCCGAATGAAGGTGAAACCGGCGAAATGACCGGCGACCACCAGCAAGACGGTCAGAAGGCCCAGTCTGATTGCCGGGCGGCGCAGCACGGTGGCCATCGTGCCCAATCCTGCAGCGCCGGCCGACGGCATAGCAGGCAGAGTGAGGAGCTGGGTAATGAAGGCAAGGCCGCCGACCGCAGCCGCGATGACGAATGCAGAACGCCAGCCATAGGCTTCTCCGACCCAGGCACCGACAGGTGCAGCGCAAACCGTTGCAACGGATACGCCGGTCATGATGATCGCCATCGCCCGTGGCATCAGCCGCTCGGGAACAAGCCGCATGGCCAGCGCCAGCGACATCGCCCAGAAGCCGCCGAGCGCGATCCCCAGCAACCCGCGAGCAACGAGAAGCGTCACAAGCCCATCGGCGAATGCCGCCAGGAGACTGGAAATGATGAGCAAGGCCGTCAATGCGAGCAGGGTGAGACGACGGTCGAATCGGCTGGTGCCAATGACAATTGCGGGGCCTGCGATCGCGCCGATGACGGCGGTCATCGTGACCGACTGGCCGGCAGCACCAATACTGACATGGAGATCTTCTGAAATCGGCGTGAGCAGGCTGGCCGGAAGAAACTCGGCCGTCACCAGACCGAAGACGCCGAGCGAGAGCGACACCACGCCTGCCCAGGCCGGATCGGCCTCCTTGTTGTTCGTATGGAAGCCGTTGGCTTCGGGTTGGATGTTCATATGCCATCTCCAAAGATTGTCCCGACAAGGCTAGACGGCTCGCGCTGGTGTTTCTATGCTAGAAAATCTACAAGACATGACCATTCGTCCAAATAACGAGGGCACGATGAGTGATGCACTGACGGAAATGATGCGGGGGCTTCGTCTGGATGGCGTCGACTATGGCCGTTGCCAGCCGTCTGCCCCATGGGCAACCGCGTTTCCGACCAAGGATGAAGCGCAGTTTCATTTTCTGGCGGCCGGAGAGGCATTTGTGCAGACGCCGGACGGGGAATGGATGGAAATGCATCCGGGCGATGCGGTCCTGCTGCCACGGGGCGATGCCCATGTCCTTGCAAGCGCGCCCGGTGTAATACCGACACCCGTCGAATGCTTGCCGCGCAAGGCAGTCTGCGATGGGATCGTCGATCTGCAATGCACTTGCGCGGATCGTAAGAACCTGCTGTTCTTCGCGGTCATGCGTTTCAATGTCGACAAGCGGCATCCCTTGTTGCAACTGATGCCCAATGTGATGCGGACAAGCGATCTTGCAGCCAGTGAACCCTCCATCCCCGCCCTGCTCGATGCGATGATGCGCGAGGTCGACATGAACCGCGTCGGCGCTGGCGGTATCCTGGCCCGGCTTGCCGATGTTCTGACCGCGACGATTATCCGCGCCTGGGTGGAGCACGGCTGCGGCGACGCCTCTGGATGGTTGACAGCCGTTCGCAATCCCGAGGTCGGGCGGGTCCTGGCGGCGATCCATCTCGACCCTTCCCATGACTGGACGGTTGAAGAACTCGCTCGCGAGATGGGTGCTTCCCGCTCTGGTTTCGCGGAGCGCTTTGCCAGGGCCGTTGGCGAAACACCCGCTCGCTACGTCGCTCGCATGCGCATGCACCAGGCGCATCAGTGGCTGCGCGAAGGCCAACGTGTGGCCGCGATTGCCGAACGCCTCGGCTATGAGTCGGAGGCATCGTTCAGCCGGGCGTTCAAACGCATCATCGGCGCCCCGCCCATGGCTTTCCGAGGGCGAGCGCAGGATGCTCGCGCCTCCGCAACACAGTGATCTGTGAGCCACACACCGCTCGATGCCGATTTTTGCGACAGCCGCCTGACGACTTGGGGCGACTAACAAACTCGTCGATCACAATGGAGATCGCATGGAGACGATAGAAACTGACCGACTTGTGCTGAGAAATTTCCAAGGGGGAGATGCTGCCGATCTGTTCGCGTACTTACACAGGCCACGGGCAAGCTGTTTCTTCTCACTGACGCTTGAGACCATGGAAGCAGCAGCGGTCGAGGTAAGAAAACGAGGCAAAAGCGACGATCACATCGCCGTATGCTTGAAGGAAACGAACAAGCTCATTGGCGACGTGTTCGCCATCCCCGAAGAGGATACGTTCTCTGTCGGCTGGAATTTTAACGCGGACTTTAGCGGAGCGGGATTCGCCTCAGAGGCCGCGTACGCATTATTTGCTTATCTCTTCAACGTTAAGGGAGCTCGCCGTCTTTACGCATACGTCGAAGACCATAACGCGGCCTCGCAGCGTCTATGTGAACGTCTGGGAATGCGCCAGGAGGGATTATTCAAGGAATTTGTGTCGTTCCATAAGAACGAAGTTGGCGATCCTATCTTCGAGAATACGATGCAGTACGCGATCTTGCGAAAAGAGTGGCACTCATGCGATTGACCAGGGATGTGCCTGGGAGCCGAACGCCCTGTCTACGCCTTTCGGCTGAAAACTCGCAAAGCGCCTTCCTTCCGCCGATGATAATGCTAGAGTTTCCGTTAGTGATCCGGCTAACATCAACAGAGCGGTGAATGAAGGCTTTGCCTACAAAGGTCGCGGCGACGGTGATCGTACTGTTCGCACGCGCGGTCACGGCGGTCCGCGCCGTGTGGCCCGAGGATGGGCTGCCTTCCCGACCCTGCGTTTATTATGCCAACCACTCCAGCCATGGCGATTTCGTTCTGGTCTGGACGGTATTGCCGCCAAGACTGCGCCATCGGGCCCGTCCGGTCGCAGGGGCCGAATACTGGCTGAAGTCCTGGCTCAATCGCTTCATCGGCAGAGATGTCTTCAATGCGGTGCTGATCGCAAGGGATCGGGACAAGCGGACGGAAGATCCTGTCACGCAGATGGCCTCGGCCATCGATGCAGGTTCGTCCCTCATTCTCTTCCCGGAGGGCACACGAAACCAGTCCGATGCGCGGCTCCTCCCGTTCAAAAGCGGCATTTTCCATCTGGCAGTGGCGCGCCCTGACGTCGATCTCGTGCCGGTCTGGATCAGCAATCTGAACCGCGTCATGCCAAAGGGCGAGATCGTTCCGATACCGCTGATCTGCACAGTTTCCTTCGGCAGTGCTTTGCAGATCGCGCCGGGCGAAGACAAGGATGTTTTTCTCGAACGGATGCAGGCCGCGCTCCTGGCACTGTCTCCGAACATTGCAGGCGGTGGGGAATGAGTGGTGCGAATTCCGATCTTATGACGCTCGTAGCTGGGATCTTCGGCGTGCTCATCATTGCGTCAGTCATCGGTTACATATTGCAGCAGCGCCTCTCGCCGAACGGTTCGAATGCGGCTGTCGAAAATCTCAACGCGCGGATAAAGGCGTGGTGGGTCATGGTCATCCTGATCGGCATTGCTTTCATAGCAGGCCGCATCGGTGTCCTGATCTTGTTTGGCTTTTGCTCATTTGCAGCGCTTCGCGAATTCGTAACCCTCATCAATACAAGAAGGGCCGATCACTGGGCGCTTGCGGCAGCCTTCTTCGTCGTCGTTCCGATCCAGTATTTTCTGCTCTGGGCTGAACAATACGGCATCTTTTCGATCTTCATTCCGGTCTATGCCTTCCTGCTGATGCCGATCATCTCGGTACTCCGAGGCGATACGGAGCGTTTTCTCGTCCGCATCGCCGAAGTACAGTGGGCTCTGATGATCTGCGTCTTCTGCGCTTCCCATGTGCCGGCTCTGCTGACGCTGAAGATACCGGGATACGAGGGCCGCAATGTGCTGCTGATCGCCTTCCTGGTGATCGTCGTCCAGCTGAGCGATGTCCTGCAATATGTCTGGGGCAAATTGTTCGGTCGCACAAAGATTGCGCCAAGACTTTCGCCGTCGAAAACGGTCGAGGGCTTTGTCGGCGGCGTCATCAGCGCGACGCTGATTGGAACGGGCCTCTGGTGGATTACACCATTCGCACCGCTTCAGGCCGGTCTTCTCGCCTTGGTCATCACGCTGATGGGCTTCTTCGGTGGCCTGGTGATGTCGGCGATCAAACGCGACCGCGGTGTCAAGGATTGGGGCAATCTCATCGAAGGCCACGGCGGATTGATCGACAGGCTGGATTCCGTCGTCTTCTCGGCACCCATCTTCTTCCATCTTACCCGCTACTGGTGGTCGCTCTGATGCCCGTCGTGCTGCAGCGTCTTCTGCGCAGTGGAGTGGTGCATGTCCTGTTTGCCTTTCTGGCGATGGGCAGCTGGGCCGTCTTCGCCAATCGCGCTCACGCCATGCCGGCGCCGCTTTATGCCGGTCTCGTGCAGGGGACGATTTCCGCCGCCCTGACGCTTTTCCTGAAATCGGTGATCGACTGGCTTTCCATGCGCTTCAGCGGTTCAACACGATTTTGGGCGCCGCCGCTGATTGCCTGCCTTGGCTCGGCCAGCATTCTCGTGGCGATCCATGCTGCGAGCGGTACACCGGAGATATTCCGGACCATCGCGCTGCCGCTGCTGGTGTCAACGACTTATGCAGCGATCTACAATTATTCGATCTCCGCAAGACGAGGTTTCGACACATGATGGAGACAGGAGACAGGAGACCTCTGGCGAGCCGCAATACCCGCTGGGCGGGCGCAATTGCCCGATGGATGGCCGCGCGGGCCATCACGCCGAACCAGATCTCGCAAGCCAGCATACTGGCGGCAGCAATCGCCGGCGGCACTTTCTATCTAGCGGGTCAGACAACGGGTTTGCCACGTGCCGGCTACCTGCTGCTGGCCGTTCTATTCTGCCAGGCGCGCCTTCTTTGTAATTTGTTCGACGGCATGGTCGCCGTCGAAGGTGGAAAGGGAGAGGCTGACGGTCCGTTCTGGAACGAGTTCCCGGATCGCATCGCCGACCTGATGATATTCGCCGGCGTCGGTTATGGCATCGACATGCCGGGACTCGGCTGGGCGGCCGGTGCCTTCGCCGTGTTGACAGCCTATGTCCGGGAACTCGGCCGCGCCACCGGCAATCCCAGCGATTTCTCCGGCCCGATGGCCAAGCAGCACCGGATGGCGACGATCACGGCGGCGGGATTGGCATCCCTTCTCGAGCCGTTATGGAGCGGGCAGAACCAGATCCTGACGATCGGTCTCTGCGTAATAGCGGTGGGAGCAGCCCTCACAACGATCCGTCGCTCGAAGACATTGGTAATGCGCCTCAAGCGTCGCTGACGAGGTGACCATAGGGTCGACGTCAGATCCCTGCGGGGAGGAATTGGACGAGGGGTCACATCCTCATGTGTGGTGAAACCGGCCTGTGACGCCTTGCGGGACACTCGGCAAGATCGTCACGCTCTCCAGACCGCAGAAATATACAAACTACTTCGTAGCAACCTTAAGTAGGGAATCGGCCTTGCGCGTTTGTTTCAGGCAGTTCCTCTGATTATCCATGAGTATTGCCTGTTTAAGTTATAC
This sequence comes from Rhizobium viscosum, assembly GCF_014873945.1. Lineage (NCBI taxonomy): Bacteria > Pseudomonadati > Pseudomonadota > Alphaproteobacteria > Hyphomicrobiales > Rhizobiaceae > Rhizobium > Rhizobium viscosum. The sequence continues at coordinate 766,416 of NZ_JADBEC010000002.1, forward strand.
TGAATTTATTATTAACCATCTTCCTTCATCTTGTTTTCTGCGAGTGTCGCCGCCGAAAACAAAGAAGAAGTGAACCCAACGGCACTCCGGATTTCGCTCATTTTTCGCAGCCTTGCGAGCTCTACATCGCGGGGGTCGCTACATCTGGAGGACTGCAATGAATTTTCGATTTCGTATCGGAACTCGTCTGTATGCGGGTTTTGGTTTTCTGCTTCTGTTGATGATCGGACTGACACTCTTTTCGGTCTCGAAGATGAATGACGTCAACTATGATCTGATGCAGATCAACGAGGTGAACAGCGTCAAGCAACGCTTCGCCATCAACTTCCGCGGCAGCGTTCACGATCGTTCGATTGCGATCCGCGATGTCGTGTTGCGCGAAGACCCGGCTGGGCGCCAGGCGGCAATCGATCTGATCGCCAAGCTTGCGACGACTTATGCGGAAAACGAGCAGAAGATGAACGCCATGATCTCGGTGCCGGGCGCGGCCACCGAGCCCGAAAAGGCGATCGTTGCGGAAATCGCCGATATCCAGGCGAAGACCAATCCGGTTGTCGCTGATATCATTGCCCGCCAAATGGCCAACGATGGCGTTCAGGCCAAGAAGATCCTGCTCGATCAGGCGGCGCCGCTCTTCGTCAGCTGGCTCAAGGCCATCAACAAATTCATCGACTATCAGGAAAACTTGAACAAGTCGGTCGGTGGTAACGTCAGCAGCGTCGTCGCAGGCTTCCAGACGCTGGCGCTCGGTTCGCTGGGTTGCGCGGTGCTTCTTGCCGTTACGGCCGCATTCCTGGCGACCCGGTCGATTACCTTGCCTATGGCGAAGCTCCAGCTTGCCCTCATACGCATGGCTGAAGGCAATACCGAGAGCACCGGCAATCTCGAAGCACGCAGCGACGAAGTTGGCGATCTGGCCAAGGCTGTCGGTGCGGTGCGTGACGCGGTAACCGCAGAGGCAGAGGCGCGTGCCGAAGCCGATGCCCGACGTGCCGCCAGTGAGAATGCGCAGCTCGAGGCAACAGCGGCAGAGCGCGAGGCACTGTCGTCGCAAACCAACGATGCAGTGCGTCAGCTTGGGCATGCTCTCGAAGAGATGGCGGCCGGCAATCTCGACATCCGTCTCGACAGGCCTTTTGCGGCGTCGCTGGACATGCTGCGCGTCAACTTCAACAATTCCGTCCAACAGCTTCAGATAGCCTTGCAAACCATCAGCGAAAACGCGCTTTCAATTGATGCGGGCGCCCGAGAAATCAGCGATGGTTCCAACGATCTTGCGCGGCGGACAGAGCAGCAGGCGGCATCGATCGAACAGACCGCTGCGGCACTTGACGAAATCTCGACGACTGTCCAGGACTCCACTCGTCGCGCCGAAGAGGCCGGCAGCCTTGTTGCCAGAACACGGGCTAACGCCGAGCGATCGGGCGAAGTCGTCAGGCGCGCCGTCTCAGCGATGAGCCAAATCGAAGGTTCTTCCAACGAGATCAACAACATCATCAGCGTTATCGACGATATCGCCTTCCAGACCAACTTGCTTGCGCTGAATGCCGGTGTTGAAGCTGCCCGTGCAGGAGAGGCCGGCAAGGGTTTTGCGGTTGTCGCGCAAGAAGTTCGCGAGTTGGCGCAGCGCTCCGCCAACGCAGCCAAGGAGATCAAGCAGTTGATCAGCAATTCCGGCGATCAAGTGCGCTCTGGCGTCACGCTCGTCGGCGAAACAGGAACGGCTCTGAGCGAGATCGTCAGCGAGGTGCAGGAGATCAACCGGCATGTCAGTTCGATTGTCGAGGCCGCGAAGGAACAGTCGACCGCATTGAAAGAAATCAATGCGGCTGTGAATTCGCTCGATCAGTCGACGCAGAAGAATGCGGCAATGGTGGAAGAGACATCCGCCGCCAGCCACAAGCTTGCCGATGAAGCCAGCTCACTCACAGGCCAATTGTCCAAGTTCCGCTTCCAAGGCTCCGGCGGACAGGTGGTCTCCCATAGAACGCCGCAGCGCAACGCGCCGGTCGCAATTGTTCGCAAGGTGGCATCCGCCTTTGGCGGTGGCGCGGCAGCCGAAGAATGGCGGGAGTTTTAAGATAGAGGCTGCCACCGCCCAGAGACACAGATTCGCCCAGGAATTCACCAAGGGCGTCGTCAACAAGGTCGACGCCAATGCGAAGAAGGTCGCCATCAAGCATGAGGACCTGAAGAGCCTTGATATGCCAGCGATGACGACGGTCTTCCGCAAACGGTCGGCGCGCCCAACCGCCATTGCATTGCAACGGCGGTTGAAGATTGATTATCGCAGAGTCCGACCGGGGTGCAGCCTGTCGAGACAGGGCCCGATGCTACGCTCAGACGGGTGAGCTATATGCTCAAGCACAAATATTTAATCTCGACGTAGTCATCGAGACCATATTTCGAGCCTTCGCGGCCCTGGCCCGATTGCTTGATACCGCCAAACGGAGCGACCTCTGTCGTAATGAGCCCTGTATTGATACCAACCATGCCGTACTCCAGTGCTTCTGCCACGCGAAAAACTCTCGATAGGTCTTTCGCATAGAAGTAGGAGCCCAGGCCGTACTCGGTGTTGTTGGCCATGGCGATCACCTCCTCTTCTGTGTCGAAACGAAAGAGCGGTGCGATCGGGCCGAATGTTTCCTCCCGCGCGATCTTCATATTGGACTTCACGCCCGTAAGAATCGTCGGCTGGAAAAACAAGCCACCGAGCGCATCGCGCTTTCCTCCGACCGGAACAGACGCACCTTTGTCCAGCGCATCCGCAATATGCTCTTCCACCTTCACCATCGCCTTCTCAGCGATGAGAGGACCGGTATTGACCCCCGGCTCGAAACCATCGCCGACCTTCATGGCGGAAACTTTTGCCGCAAGCTTTTCGGCGAAAGCGTCGTAGACACTCGACTGCACATAAAGCCGGTTTGCACAGATGCAGGTCTGGCCGTTGTTGCGATATTTCGAGACCATGGCGCCCTCAACCGCCGCATCCAGATCAGCATCGTCGAAAACGATGAAGGGCGCATTGCCACCGAGTTCCATTCCCAGTTTCAAGACCTTGTCCGCGCCTTGACGCATCAGTATCTTCCCGACGCCGGTTGAGCCGGTGAAGGTCAGCTTCCGCACCTTGTCGTTCTCGGTGAACTCCTTGCCGATAGCCGAGGCATCTTGCGACGTTACGACGTTCAGGACGCCAGCCGGCAATCCCGCACGCTCGGCAAGCAAGGCTAGCGAAAGAGCCGATAGCGGCGTTTCGGCAGCCGGCTTCGAGACCACGGCGCAACCTGCCGCGATTGCTGGCGCAAGCTTACGAGCCAGCATGGCGTTCGGAAAGTTCCACGGCGTAATGGCCGCAACGACACCGACTGGCTGCTTGATGACAATGAGGCGCTTGTCCTGCTGGTGTGCGGGAATGGTGTCGCCATAGACGCGCTTGGCTTCCTCGCCGAACCACTCGACATAGGCGGCTCCGGAAAGTATCTCGCCTTTCGCCTCAGCGATAGGCTTGCCCATTTCCATGGTGAGGATCGCAGCAAGGTCGTCGGCATTGGCGACCAAAAGGTCATGCAGTTTGCGCAGCACCGCGGCCCGCTCCTTGCCGGTCCTCTTCGCCCATTGCTTCTGGGCCAGATAGGCAGCGTCTATGGCGCGCGCTGCCTCGGCGCGGTTCATGTCCGGTAACGTGGCGATCACGTCACCAGTCGAGGGATTGGTGACTTCGAATGTCTTTCCATGGTCGCTCGCACCGACCCAGATACCGCCGATGAGCGCCCTGTCAGTGACAAGCGATGGATCCTTCAGTTTTGACAGGATTTTTTCAGAAATGGTCATGGATCAGGCCTCCGCAGCGCATTGCCGCATTGTCGTTTCGAGAATGCCGAGTGCCTCGTTGAAAACTCCGTCCTCGATGGTGATCGGCGCGAGAAAACGGATGACATTGCCGTAGATCCCGCAGGTCAGCAGGATCAGGCCTTTCTCCAGAGCCTTCTCGCGCACCCGGTTGGCGAAATCCGGATTGGGCTCTGTCGAGCCGGGGATGTTGAACTCAACGGCGTTCATGAAACCAGGGCCACGAATGTCAGCGATCTGCGGCACGGCGTCGGTGAGCGACTGCAGGCTTTGCTTCAATCGGTTACCCAGTTGGGTTGCGCGCTCCGTCAATCCTTCTTCTTCGATCACATCCAGCACGGCATTGCCGGCAGCAACACCGATCGGGTTGCCTCCGTAGGTCCCGCCAAGACCACCCGGCCCCGGCGCATCCATGATCTCGGCACGACCCGTGACCGCAGCGATCGGAAATCCTCCACCAAGCCCCTTGGCCATCGTGGTGATATCAGCAACCACACCGAAATGCTCCATCGCAAAAAGCTTGCCCGTACGGGCAAAACCGGTCTGGACCTCGTCGGCGATCAGCAGGATGCCATGCTTGTCGGCGATCTCGCGCAGTCTTTGCATGAAGGCGCGCGGCACCTCATAAAAGCCGCCCTCCCCTTGAACCGGCTCGACGATAAAGGCCGCAACGCGACCGGGATCCACATCCGCTTTGAACAGCTTGTCCAGGACCGCAAGCGAAGCCTCCATCGTCTGGCCATGCAGTTCGACGGGGAATGGCACGTGAAAGACATCGGGCATCATTGCGCCAAACCCGGCTTTATAGGGAACGACCTTGCCGGTCAGTGTCATGCCCATGAAGGTGCGGCCATGGAATGCGCCGCTGAAGGCGATTACCGCGGAACGATTGGTTGCCGCGCGGGCAATCTTGACGGCGTTTTCCACCGCCTCGGCGCCGGTGGTGACAAAAATTGTCTTCTTCTTGAAATTACCGGGAACGGCGTCATTAAGGCGCTCCGCCAGGCGCACGTAATTTTCGTAGGGTACGACCTGATGGCAGGTATGAGTGAACTTATCGAGCTGCTCCTTTACGGCAGCTATTACCTTCGGATGGCGATGACCGGTATTCACGACAGCGATGCCAGCCGCGAAGTCGATGTATCGGCGGCCTTCTACATCCCAGATTTCGGCATTTCGGGCATTGTCTGCATAGACCTGGGTGGTGACGCCGACCCCACGCGAAATCGCGTCGGCTCTGCGAGCGGCTATAGCCGAATTCGACATTGTTGTTCCTCCAATTGACAGGGGATGGGTGGCGGGCGCTTTTCCTCGTCGCCCGAAACATTTTTCTGCACGGCAACGGCTGCTGACGCCGCTGCATCAGGCTCTTTCAAGCAGCAAGAGCCCGGGGGCTATCAATATCCAAGCGCACAACCGTCCTTGCGGTGATCGGATGCTCCGAGCACGGTGCCGTTGTCCCAATCGATCCAGATCGCCTGGGCGCCGCCTATTGCCCAATTGGGCGGCTGCACACCGAAACCGCGTTCCCTAAAGACCTCGCCGACTTTCAGGCGAAGGCTCTCTTCCATCTCCACCTTTGCGGTTCCCGGTAGGGGAAACAGGCGCGGCAGTTCGATCGCTGCCTGCATGTCCATACCGTAGTCGAACAGCTTCGACAGAAACTGAGCGTGGCCCATGGCCTGGTAGTGTCCTCCCATGACGCCGAAGGACAGGAAGGTCTTGCCGTCTCTCGTCACCATGCCCGGGATGATCGTGTGCATCGGCCTCTTGCGGGGACCGATCGCGTTCGGATGCCCCTCCTCCAGAACGAAGCTTTGGCCGCGATTGTGGAAAAGCACGCCCGACTTCGGAGTCATCAGGCCACTGCCATAGGAATGAAAGATCGAGTTGATAAAGCTTACGCAATTGCGATCCTTATCGACGACCGAAATATAGACCGTGTCGGCATGCGCGACCCCGCTGATCGTCGTTTTGGCGTCGACAGGCCGCCCGAGGTCGATCTTCGAGGCGAGGTCGTCGGCAAGCGCATCCGACAGCAGGAAGTCGGTCGGCACGCCCGATGACCAAGGATCGGCAAGCCACCTGTCACGAGCCGCATAGGCAAGCCGCGTCGCTTCGACTTCTCTGATGAGGTTATCGGCGCCCAGCGGATCTCCCGCGGGTTTGTGCCGCTCCAGAATTTTAAGGATCATCAACGCAATGAGGCCCTGTCCGTTCGGCGGGCATTCGTGCACGGTCCAGCCGCGATAATCCGCGCTGATCGGCGTGACATATTCACCCGCGGCCTCGGCGAAATCCTGTTTCGTGTGGAGGCCTCCCTTTGCAGTGAGGTAGGAGACCATTTCCTCGGCAACTGCGCCGCGGTAGAAGGCGTCGCGGCCCTCCCGGCCGATCGCTTCGAGCGTGTCGGCAAGTTCCGGCTGATACTGCACGGATCCGACCGGCGGCGTGTCGTCGGCAGCAAGAAATGTACGGCGCGTCGAAGGCTCCCGTATAAGCATGGCCTTCTGATGCGAAATGTCCGACGCAACGCGTGGCGTGATGCCGTATCCGTCCCGCGCAAGCGCGATCGCCTGCGAAAGAATGTCGGACATCGGCATGCGGCCGTGGTCGGCAACAAGGCGTGTCCAGGCATCGACGGCGCCCGGAATGGTGACGGCGTGCGGGGAAGAACGATCGATCGCCGTAATGCCTTCTTGCCTGTACCACGACAGGTCGGCCGCCGCCGGCGTGCGGCCGGAACCGTTGAAGGCAATCATCCTGTCGCCCCCGTTTGCCGCCAGCAGAGCAAAGCAATCGCCCCCGATACCCGTCGATCCGGCTTCGACTACGCATTGAACGGCGCAGGCCGCTACCGCCGCGTCGATTGCCGCACCTCCTGCCTTGAGGATTTCAATCGCCGCCAGCGTCGCTAAAGGGTGAGAGGTGGCAGCCATACCGTTGCGCCCGACGGCGAGTGAACGTCCAGGATGTTCGAAGTTCCGCATATTGTCCCCCGTCAGATGAGATTGCTGGTCTTTGCCCAGTCATATGTTTCATCGAGCGCTTTGGTCGAGCGATCGAACATCTCGTCAATTTCCGGCTCGGTCATGATGAGCGGCGGGCAGAAGGAGAAGTTGTCGCCAAGCGCGCGGGTGATGACGCCGTGCGCCTGGGCACGCTTGCCGGCATGGATCGCAACGCCATCGCCGGGTTTGAAAGCTTCCTTGGTGGCCTTGTTGCGAACAAGTTCCAGCGTGCCGATCATGCCGCGGCCACGCACGTCGCCGACCAGAGGGTGTTCCCGAAGCGCATTCAGTCGTCGTTGAAACAAGGGCACGACAGACCGGACATGACCCAATATGTCTCGCTCTTCGTAAATCTTCAGCGTTTCCAGAGCGACGGCGGTCGCAACCGGATGGCCGCTATAGGTGAAGCCATGTCCGAAGGTGCCGATCTTCTGGCTTTCGGCGACAACCGCCTCATGCAGCTTGGCATTGATCATAAGAGCCGAGATCGGCTGATAGGCTGCCGACAACTGCTTGGCCATGGTGATGATATCGGGCTTCATACCGAAGCTCTCGGAACCGAACATGGTTCCCAGCCGGCCAAAGCCGCAGATCACCTCGTCGGCGATCAGCAGGATGTCGTAGCGGGCAAGGATGGCCTGAATCTTTTCGTAATAGGTCGGCGGCGGAACTATGCAGCCGCCCGACGCCATCAGGGGTTCGGCGAAAAAGGCGCCGATCGTTTCGGGACCTTCCTCCAGGATGAGCCGCTCAAGCGAGGCGGCGCAACGGGAGGCGAATTCCTCCTCCGTTTCCCCTTCGTGACCGTATCGATAGAATTCAGGGCAATCGGTGTGCAGGATCCGGTCGATCGGCAGGTCGAAGTCCCGGTGATTGTTGGGAAGACCCGTCAGGCTTGCGGACGCGATCGTGACGCCATGATAGGCCCTGTTCCGCGAGATAATCTTCTTCTTCTCCGGCTTGCCGATCGCATTGTGATAATACCACACCAGCTTCATCGCGGTGTCGTTGGCTTCCGAACCCGAATTGGCGAAAAACACTTTCGACATGGGCACAGGCGAGAGCTTGATCAGGCGCTCGGCCAGTTCGATCGCCGTCTCATGCGACTTGCCCCCGAAGCTGTGATAGAAGGGCAATTCCTTCATCTGCCGATAAGCTGCCTCGACAAGGCGCGGCTCGCTGAAACCGAGGGACGCACAAAACAAACCACCCAGCGCCTCGATATACCTGTTGCCATCATTATCGATGACATAGACACCCTCCCCTTTGGCGATGACCATCGGGCCATTCTCCAGGTGCTGCGAGGCATTCGTGTATGGATGAAGCACAAAGGCAGTATCGCGTGCTTCAAGTGAATTCAGCAGAGCCGTCACGTCGATTTCTCCATCGATCGTTCAAAGCGCAGACGCGCATTCGGTCGACCCGGCAATCTCCTGCCGGGCCGGTGTCGTGGTCACTGTGTACCGGGGGCTAGTTGACGCTCGCCTTGATCCACTTCTGGGCAAGCTTGTCGATCGTGCCATCGGCCTTTGCAGCGTCGATCGCCGTGTCGAACATCGTCTTCAACGCCGTGTCGTCCTTTCGCAAACCGACACCGATGCCTTGGCCAAAGACGCCACCGGTGAATGTCGGGCCGGCGAGCATGTAGTCCTTGAAATCAGCCTTCCCGAGCGTCGCGATCAAAGCCGTCTTCTGGGCCATGACGGCGTCGATACGTCCGGCCTGAAGGTCGAGATCGTGCTGTTCGGTCGTCTTGTACTCGCGTGTCGTCACGGTATCCTTCAGATACTTGTCGAGGAATGCGACGTTTGCGGTCGACACCTGGGCTCCGACGCTGGTGCCCTTGATGGCTTCACGCACCGGCTTCAAGGCGGCATCGACAGCAGCGGCATCGCCGTTCAGGTCGACGGTCGTGCCCGTTCCCGGCAGCTTCGCCAGCGGACCGTCCTTCTGCACCATGAATGTCGCAGCCGTAGACGCATACGGCTTGCTGAAGGAGATCACATCAAGACGCTTCGGCGTGATGATCATCGATGCCATGATCGCATCGAATTTCTTCGCATTGAGCGAAGGGATCAATCCGTCCCAGTCCTGGGCGACGATCGTGCATTTGACCTTCATTCGGGCGCAAAGGTCGTTGGCGAGATCGATCTCGAGGCCTGCCAGCTTGCCGTCGGGGCCTGTGAAGTTCCACGGCTCATACGCCCCTTCCGTCGCGATGGTGATCTCTTTGGGCGCCGACTGCGCATGGGCGCCAGTTGCCGCAAGCAGCATTGCGGCTGCGATGATTTTCATTTTTTTCATTGTCATTCCCCTTTGTTTGGCCTCGCACAGACGCTCGGCGGTTGAATTTTCAAATGTCGTTCAGACCCTTCCCCTTGAGGTTTTGCGGATCCTGAAAGCCTCGGCCGCCAGGCAGAGCAGCTCGAACAGGACTTGCGCGGCAATTTGCGCAGTATTCGTCGAGGGATCGTATTGCGGCGCGATCTCCACCACATCGCCGCCGATGATATCGAGGCCCTTGAGGCCGCGAAGAATTCCGAGCGCCTGTGCCGACGTCAGACCGCCCACCTCCGGTGTTCCGGTCCCCGGAGCAAAGGCCGGGTCGAGCGAATCGACATCGAAACTGACATAGGTCGGACCGTCGCCGACAATTTCGCGCGCCTTGGCGATCACGGCCTTCAGGCCCATTTCATCCACTTCTTCGGCATGGATGACCGTCATTCCCGAAGCGAAGGAAAATTCCCAAAGATACTCGGAATTACCGCGAATGCCGATCTGAATCGTGTGCCGGGGATCAAGAACGCCATCCAGAACGGCTTGCCGGAACGGGCCACCGTGGTGGAACTTGCAGCCTTCGAACGAGCCGCCCGTATCGCAATGGGCGTCGATATGGATCATGCCGACAGGCCTGTCGCGCCCGATGGCGCGCAAGATCGGCAACCCCATCGAATGATCGCCCCCGACCGAAAGCGGCACCACTCCGGCATCGACGATCGAGGATATGAAACGCTCGATATCCTGATGTGACGAGGCGAGATCGAAGCGACTTCGGAACGGCACATCGCCGACGTCTGCAACGCGCACATGAGCGGTCGGCACGGCCTTTAACACATGTTCGTAGGGGCCGACCCGTTCGACGTTGCGAACTGCCCTGGGGCCGAACCGCGCACCCGGGCGGTTGGTCACGCCGAGGTCCATCGGGACACCCAGAAGCGCTACGTCCAGACCTTCGAACGTCGGCGCCAGGTCGGGACGATAGGGCGCGCGCAGCAGCGAGGACAACCCGCAATAGGGCGCCTGCCGGCTGTCGCCTTCACCAAAGACGAGCTTGGCTACCTGAGCGAACTCCGGATCGAAGACCTCTCCGCCGGACGCGCCGGCGAAGCGGGCGCGAAGCGCATCTAACTCTAGAATTTGCGTCATTTATCCCTCCCGGTATCGGGCGTCCAACACTCGAAAGAGCACCTTGTTTTTCTTCCAGTCGAAACCGGAAAAGACGATTGATCGCTGTGCTCAGTGTTGTATACATATTTGTACTCGATTGTGGATGCAAGCTTGAAATTCGAGACTTGACTTGCTGATGCAGACCGGAGAGCAAGCGACAGAAAGCTTCGCCAGTGGTGGGGAGGAATGAGAGGTGACGGTGTCCGCAAAAGATAAAGAACTCAAAGTCTCCCTGCGGGAGGCGACTTACAATCAGTTGAAGGATCTGATCCTCAACGGTCAGCTTCGCCCTTCGGAGCGCTTGTCAGAAAATGGATTGGCCAAACGCTTCGGCGTAAGCCGGACCCCACTTCGGGAGGCCTTGATGAAGCTGGAAGAGGAAGGCCTGATCACTGGTCAGCGCAATCTTGGCTATACCGTCGCCGATCTCGATATAACCGGCTTCTGCAATCTCCTCGTCGTGCGGGAGGCGCTCGACGTGTGCGCCGCCAAGCTCGCTTGCGAAAAAGCAACGGAAGAGGATTTAGAACGGCTGCGGGGCGTCATCGACCAGATGGTCGCGTTGAAAGATACCGACAATCTCACCCCTTCGGCGGCAGCCGAGAACCTGCATCTCGGCCTCTACATCCATCGTGTCATCGCTGAGGCGACGAAGAACGAAGCCCTCGTTCGAGCAACGGACCAGATCTATCAGCAGCTTCGACTGGCCCTCTGGCTCGAAGTTCTCTGGGTCGATCTCGAGCATACCGACCTCGACGAACATCGGGCTATCGCGGACGCCATCATCGCCCGCGACCTGGAGGCCGCCGCCCAAGCGGCCAGCGCACACGTACAGAGCTCTCTCAAGAACATGTCGAAACTTGAGCGGATCTGGCAGCACCGGCGATTGTCCGGACTGGCCTGAACTAAAAAGAACAAGGGGAACCAATGGATGCAATCAAGAACTATGTCGAGCTCGTCGGGTTCGGACAGGAAGGATGGGGCGGCCTTCTGCTCTCGGCGATGATGATGACGATTGCCGTATCTGTCAGCGGTTTTCTGACCGGATCGGTCCTCGGCACGATCGTGGCCAGTATGAAACTTTCGTCAATCGGGCCGCTACGCTGGATCGGCGGCTCCTATACGACCGTGCTTCGCGGCGTGCCCGATCTTCTCGTGGTCTATCTCTTCTATTTCGGCGGAGGTGCGTTTCTAAGTTATATCGGCGCTTTCGCAGGCTACGACGGCTATATCGGCATGCCGGCCTTCCTGACCGGTACTGTTGCTCTCGGTGTCGTTTCGGCTGCCTACCAGGCCGAAGTCTTGCGCGGCGCCTATCGCGCGGTTTCGCGGGGAGAACTTGAGGCGGCGGATTCGGTCGGCATGCGGCCATGGCGGAAATTCCGCCGCATCGTCGTCCCGCTTGTGCTGCGTTATGCCACCCCTGGGCTTGGCAACACCTGGCAACTGGTGCTGAAGGAATCGGCGCTGATATCCGTGACCGGTCTCGTCGAAATCCTGCGTCAATCACAGATCGCCGCCGGCTCGACACGCAAGCCGTTCGAATTCTACCTTACGGCACTCGTCCTTTATCTGGTGATTACATGGGCTTCCTCGCTCCTATTCGGGCGACTGGAGAACCGAGCCATGCGTGGTTTCAGGAGGGCAGCCTGATGGATTTCACCTTTATTTTCGAGACGTTCGAGACACTTGTTGGAGGATTGCCACTCACTTTAAGCATGGCGGCGATTTCTATCTCGGCCGGCACGATTCTCGCCATTTCGCTCGCCGTCTTTGCCGTTTTCGGCGGCTCAACCGGCAAAGCCTTCGCCAGCGGTTACGTCTTCGTATTCCGCGGTTCGCCTCTCCTGGTCCAGATATTCCTCATCTACTACGGACTGGGGCAATTTCGTCCCGCTCTACAGGCATGGGGTCTGTGGCCGATCCTGCGCGAACCCTATTGGTGCGCTGTCATCGCCCTGACGCTCAATACGACGGCATATTCCGGCGAGATTTTCCGTGGAGCGCTTCAATCTGTTCCAGCCCAACAGGTGGAAGCCGCGCGCGCCTGCGGAATGTCCGGCCTCCTGCTTTTCTGGCGCATAATATTCCCGATCGCACTCCGCCAGGCACTCCCCGGCTACGGCAACGAAGTCGCGCTGATGGTCAAGGCGACGGCGCTCGCCTCCGTGATCACGATCATGGAAGTGACCGGATCGGCTGGCAAACTGATTGCCGACAGTTTCAGGGCATTTGAAGTCTTTTGCGTCGCCGGCGCGATTTATCTGGCAATCAACCTGATACTCACGCACCTCGTCGCGATGCTCGAGTACAGGCTTTCACCGCATCTGCGCCTGCAACCGGCACAAGCCGCATAAAGGAGGGAACAATGTCCAGCGCAAAGTTGAACCCCATCACCGTAGGGGAAAAGGACGTCGCCGCTGTTTCGGTGCGGAACCTCCACAAGTCGTTTGGCCCGGTCGAGGTCCTCAAGGGCATTGATCTGGAAGCGCGGGAGGGCGACGTCATATCGATTCTCGGCTCGTCAGGCTCCGGAAAATCGACGATGCTTCGTTGCGTGAACATGCTTGAGACGCCCGACAGCGGCGACATAGCGATTGCCGGCGAAACCATCAGGATGAAAATGCGGGGAGACAAGGCAGCGCCCGCAGACAGGCGGCAGGTGGACCGCATCAGGCAGCATGTCAGCATGGTTTTCCAGAATTTCAATCTCTGGTCACACATGACCATCCTCGAGAATGTGATCGAGGCGCCAATCCACGTGCAGGGCCGCGACCGCGCCGAATGCCTCGCCGAGGCGGAAGCTCTGCTCGAAAGGGTGGGGATTGCAGACAAGCGGCATGCCTATCCGAGTCACTTGTCCGGCGGGCAGCAGCAGCGCGCCGCAATCGCCCGTGCTCTTGCTCAGCGTCCAAGGGTGATGTTGTTCGACGAGCCGACTTCTGCGCTCGATCCCGAACTCGTCGGCGAAGTCTTGAAGGTCATGCGCTCGCTTGCCGAAGAAGGACGGACCATGCTTGTTGTGACGCATGAAATGGCTTTCGCGCGCGAGGTCTCCAATAAAGTCGTTTTTCTCCACAAGGGGCAAATCGAAGAAGAAGGCAAACCCGGGCAGATGTTTGCATCTCCGAAATCCTTGCGATTCACTCAGTTTTTAGCCGCCGAACGACGTTAGGATTAGCAAAGCCCTGCCCCGCGGGCTGCCAGGTCCAGCTCCCCGCGAAAATCGGGGTGGGCCAGCCCGATCAGCGCCCTTGCCCGCTCGGCCACGGACTTACCCTTGAGGTTCGCCCATCCATATTCCGTAACGACAATATGCGTGTCGTTGCGCGACGTTGTCACTGGTCCGGTCAGCGCTGGTACGATGCGCGAGAGCGTGCCTTTCGCCGCCGTGGAATGACAGGCGATGATCGATCGTCCCCCGCGCGAGGCATAAGCACCGCGCACGAAATCAACCTGGCCGCCGGACGCACTGAACTGCCTTCCGTTCACGAACTCGGAATTGCACGCGCCGTTCAAATCGATCTGCAGAGTCGCGTTGACCGAGACCACCCGATCATTCTGCGCGATGATGAAGGGATTGTTCACATAATCGACTGGGTAGGCCTCAACTGCCGGGTTGTTGTTCAGGAAGTCGTAAAGGGCTTGATCTCCGAGCGCAAAGGTGAAGATGGACCGCCCGGCATGTATCTGCTTGCGACTGTTGTCGACCACGCCCGCCGCGACCAACCTCGCTAGGCCGGGTGTCATCATTTCCGTGTGAATGCCGAGGTGGCGATGTCGGGAAAGCCCCGAACACACCGCATCAGGCAAAGCACCGATACCCATTTGCAGGCAGTCGCCATCCTCGACTAGGTCCGCGATGATCGCCCCTATGGCATCATCCACCTCATTGCGTGCAGCGGCGGGCAACACAGGTAGGCTGACGTCGTTTTCAACCAGCGCCGCCACGCTTGAGACAGGGATCATGCAATCGCCACGCACATAGGGCATATTGCTGTTGACCTCGAGGATCAGGCGCAGTCCGGGCTTTCGCGATACCGTGAGCGCATAGTCGGTACTGGCGCCAAGGCTGAAATTGCCATCCGCGTCCATCGGCGAGACAGTTGCAATCAACGTGTCCACACCGACATGCTCGACCATCGAGCGCGGTACCTGGCTGAAATGACAGGGTACCAGGTCGACCGCGGGCAGTGCCTCCGCCAATCTTCTCTTGTCGAGCGCACGCTCGACCCCTCCATGAAAGTAACTCATTGGGACGATCAGGTCGCGCAGCTCGAAATCGAATACACTCGTGCCAGCGACGCCGGTGCAAAGAAGATAGTAGAGCCGCACATTCTCGACGGCTCCCGCGCGGGCCCGTTCAGCGAGCGCCGCAAGGATAGCGGGTGGCTGACCGGCAGCCAGCGGCATCGCGACCTTCGCGCCTGACGGGATCATCGTGACCGCCATGTTTGCAGATGTCAGCCGTTCGCGATACAGCCTCTGATGGATCGTGGTCATTGGGCCCTCCTCCCAGTGCACATTTCAGAACAAATCGGTATCCGTTGCTATGATCAAAACCTTATCGGCATTTGCGATCGTTGCAGGCGCTATCGTCCGCCACAGAACACTCCATAAAAAAGCGCTCAGCGCGTATTTTTTGCAAGGCTGGGCGCTGTAACGCGGCCCTCGAGCGAGCCTTCGTCGGTGCTGTTTGGTCGCAGCTTTCGCTAACGCGCTGACGATGCCATTGCTGGAAATTTTGGATCAGGACTCTCGCGCACGTGCAGCGGCACCTCGCAAAGCCGCACCTACTGCCAGAATTCTGATCAGCTATGGGAAGCGTCCTAGCCGCCCGCAATCGAGAGAGGATGGTTGTATGTAGTTTGAGTTGACCGACCTCGATCGCTAGACGACAGTTGTAACTCGCAGCAAGGCAGGAGGAAATGCGATGGACGAGCCAGACCGGTGGCGCCACATGGAAAGCGCTCCGAAAGACGGGAGTCGGATCTTGGTCACGATCCGCCCGTCCGAACAGGGGCCGGCAGAAGTTGACCTTGCATATTGGTCGAACGGCGATCAGTTCGGTGGAGAGAGCTGGCGCGCCTCTGATTCCTCCCCTGGACATATCATTGAATATGCTGAGCCGGAATTAAAGTGTTGGATGCCAATGCCCGCAGCCAACCTCAGTCGCAGCTCGATGCCTTCGCCATGGGAAGGCGACGACACTGAGCAGCTCGACGGGTCAGGGATTTAAGAACTCGCGCTGAACGACAATGGTTTCTGCCTCCGAGAAGAGGTCCAGATTGCCGTCGACAACAACATGGATCCTCCCGCGGCTCGCATCGGTCCGGCCTCCGAAGGCGCAACGGCAAATCGATGTTGACACGTGTCATTCCCCGCGAAGAGTGATGCGCTCCGCTTCTGTGCGTGGCGTTTCGAGTGATTAATCGTTTGTTTCGACCGTGTTGAGTGATCGTAGGGCGCGATCGCTCTTCAAATCGCGCACCGCCTCAGAAGTCTTCTTGGCCGTTGCCAGCACTTGTGCATCTCAAATTCAACAGAGCTACGCATAGTCGTGCTTTGCCTAAAACGATCCCGGTATTCTCTCTGAGTAGTGGCAACCTTTGGCGGCGCCCGCAAAGTGACGTCGCCAAAACAACATTCCTTTGACGCTGCTTTGACGCTGGGGTGCTACTGCCAGTTTGCGAAGTTATGCAGAGGGATTTCAGCCGGTTATGCTTCATTTCAACCATCGCCAAAGTATCGATTTGCCTTTTGGAGTTCCGGTTTCCCTTATCGGTTGCTTGCCAGACGCCGCAGTTGTGGCAGACTGGTCTCCAGATGCGAGGTCTTCGGGCCGCCAAACGAGCGTATCGGAGGCAACGGGGGCGGGGCCGGTGGATCGCATGGACATGGAGCAAAATCCGTTTCGGATGTTCCTGCTCGGGCCTTTTGCCCTTGTGGACGCTGGAGGCCGCTCGGTTACTCCGAAATCCAAAAAAGCCCAGGCTCTTCTGGCGATGCTTGCATTGTCCGCCCGTGGCTCGCGTTCGAGAATCTGGCTTAGGGACAAACTGTGGAGCGATCGCTCCGACGACCAGGCGGCAGCGAGTCTGCGCCAGGCTCTTTTCGACATTCACAAGACTCTGGGGCCAGCACGTAATCTCTTGATTACGGACAAGAATACCGTTTGGCTGGACATGGATCGACTCGTACTCGATACCGACCTCGTGGTTCAAACGGAGCGGTCTGCGGATCAAATCACCGATGAATTGCTCGAAGGCATCGACATCCGCGATCCGGAATTCGAGGACTGGTTAGCGCTGGAAAGGCAGAACTGGTATCGCCGGCTCGATGAAGGACAAGTCCACGATGTATTCGAGCCGCGACAGCAGCCGAGCCGCGATGTCGCCAAACATTCCGCCCTGCTGCCGCTGACAGGCGCCCCGGATGCGCCGCGAGCAGGCAAACCCATGGAAACCGCCAGTAGCGATCCAAGCCCGCGGCGGGCTGCCGGAGACTGGCGATGGGTCATGGCCCTTCAGTCACCCATCGTGGTGGGCGCTGGAGAGGGGGGACAAATTGCTGCGACGCGGTTCCAGAATCTCATTGCGAAAGCCGTCATCGACGGGCTGGGCATTGGGGTTACCGACCTCTCCTTCACCTTGCCGGATATCGAAGAGAGCGAACAGCAAATAAGCCTTCCGATATGCCTACAGCTTCGCCTGACGTTTGACGGTGACATGGTGCTGATCGAACTGGTGATGAAGCACCTGATCAACAACCGTATTCATTGGCTGGGCAGTCAGGCAATCAACCGCATGCAGTTCGAACGGGGCGAGTTCGGCACCGCCGCTGCATTGATCAGCCAGGCCATCGATCAGCTGGCCTATTTCCAGGAGACCCAGGCAAACGACAGCCGATTGTCGCAAGACGGTCTCCTGATCGACGCCGTCAATGCTATCTTTCGGCTGTCGCGCAGCGACCTGGATAACGCGGAGCGGCGCCTGGAAGAACAGGTCCAGTATCAACCGCGGTCATCGGCTTTTGCCTGGCTGTCCTTCATCCGGACTTTCCAGGTCGGCCAACGGTTCAACGCGCTCGACGCGCATCTGATCGAGGAAGCCCAGGCCTATGCGCGCAAGGCGCTGGAACTGGATCCGCAGAATTCCGTGTCGCTCGCGCTCGTCGGCCACGTCCATTCGTTCCTGTTCCGCGAATATGACTATGCGGCCAACCTGTTCGAAAAATCGATCCGCCTGAACCCGGCCCTGCCGCTCAGTTGGGATCTCTACGCGATGCTTCATTGCTATGCGGGCCAGCCTGACAAGGCTGTGGCCATGGCGCGTTGGGTGCAAGAGCTCGGCGTCTACAGCCCGCATAAATATTATTTCGACACGACCAAATGCATTGCAGCAGCACTTGCAAGCGATCACGTCACCGCCATAGCTGCAGGCGAAGAAGCCCTGCGGGCGCGGCCGAACTTCAACAGCCTGCTGCGCTATCTTGCCTCCAGCCATGCCCATTCCGACGATCTCGGCGGCGCGCGCCATTACCTGCAACGCCTTGAGGCGGCCGAGGGCGGCTTCTCCATCAATACCTTTCGCGGCAGCGGCTATCCGCTGCTCAATACAGGCGGCGGCCAGATCTTGATCGACGGCCTGCTCAAGGCCGGCGCTAAGCTGCGCTGAACCCCGGACAATTTCTTCAGAACTTCGCACAAGGAGGCTGCAATGGAAGCGGACACTACCTCGGAACTACAATCAAAAATTGTTTCATTTCTAAACAGTTATAAATTCAGGATTGAGCCGGATACGGTTCTTCCATGCGAACCCAGGGACGATGCCAGCGCTGATCCCCTCGCCGGTGCATCGCCGGCTGCGCCTGATGCGACCTCCCAACCTGCGCTTTTCTTCGGCACGGATGAAGACGCATCGCCCATGGGCGGGCCTATGATGGCGACGATGGCCGTAGCCTCGGTCCTCAACAAGAGCGTCGCGAACAAGTCAGTGCTCAACAAGGCGTCGCTGAACAAAAACAAGAATAAAAACAAGAATAAAAATAAGAACAAGTCGACGATGGACGGCGCCAGTCTCGGCGTGTCGCAACTAATCCCCTCCTTCGAACTGCGCAGACTGCATCAGCAACCATCCCGCAACGCCTATGCTGCGGCGCGGCGCTTCACCTGGGAGATGCTCGATATAGTGCCGCCGCCCGGTCCGGATTATACCCGCCTCGAGACGACGGTGCTGCTTTCCATGCAACGCCGTGACCGCGAACGTGTGCGGCGCCTGCCCGACATCCAAATCGAATCGACGATCTCCGTGGCGGAATTCACCCGCGCACTGCATATCGAGGATCTCGGCGGCTTCGAGCAGACGGAAGGCCTTTTCCAGGCGATCCTGACGGCCTGCGAATATGTCGGGCTGATCTACAAAAGCCAGTTTAACCGGCTGCGGCCAAACCAGTTCGAGCCCATGCTGCGGCCGTTGCTGGCCGTGCCGGCCCACGAGTCCTATCCCAGCAACCACTCGTTCCAGTGCTTTTCGATCGCCTTCGCGTTCTCGACGATCCTGCCGGAACATCCGGCCACCGACGAGCTTGCCCGCATCGCCCAGAATGTCGCCGAAAACCGCGAATGGGCCGGCCTGCACTATCCAAGCGACACGCAGGCGGGGCGAGATCTCGCCCGACGCTTCGCTCCCTACCTCCACGACGCGTTCGGCCCTCTGTTCCAGGCCGTACACGACGAGTGGGTCTGAATTCGCCAGCTGCTGCTCAACAGGATGATAACCATGACGGATCAAACACAAATGCCCGAGCCCGCGCCGATCGACTACTATTATCTCTGGCACCTGACTGCCCTTGGCGTAATCGACGCGGAATACGGATCGGCTCCGCCAGCTCCACCCGCGCTCGATGCGAGCGCCGCACGCGCGCTCCCCGATCCCCTCATCACCGGCACGGTCTGGGATGCCATTGCTTCCGCCGGCCCGTTGCGACCCGCACGGGTGGCGCTGATCGATGTCGGCGTATCTCCGGATCATCCCAATCTGGCGACCCGGCTTGACCGGGAGGCGTCAATCGATTTGACGACCCATCGCTACGGCGCGCGCGTGCTCGAAGTTCTCGACACGACCACGTCCTTTGACCGTGAGGAAAGACACGCCTTCTTTGCCGGGCTCAACATCGCTCCGCTCGGCAATATCGGTCTTTCGAATGACGACCGGGACTATCTCAGTGACCTGGTTGCCGAATACGCCGCGTCGGAGGGTGTTCTCCGGCGGCTCTACAATCCGGAATCGCTGTTCGCATCGCATGGTACCTGCTGCGCAGGGCTGATTGTCGGCGAACCCGCCGTTGTCGCGGAAGAAGGCACACCAAGCCTCCCGCCGGACGGAGCCTTCTACGGCAATGGCGACGAGCTGCGTACGAGCGGCAATCGCAATGTCATCCCTTATTTCGGCGTTGATCCTTTCTCGAGGCTCATATCGATCAGAACGTCGTTCGAGGACGATGTCAGGCAGTTCATTGCGGCCTTTCTCTTTGCCTATCATCAGAAAGCGGACGTGATCGTCCTGCCACGCGGTCTGCCTGACCCCAAACGCAGCGTCGTCGATCCGAAGAACGAGCTGAAGGCCGACCTCGAATTGTGGAAAAACGAGGATGCCGCCAATCTGTTCACGCGCATTGCCGTTGCTGACCAGGGTGGCCCCGAACTGGAGCCGAAAGCCGCGCAGAAAGGCTCCAACCCGGATCGCCCGTGGCATATTCTCAAGCAGCTCATCCTCGCCATCAGCCGGCACATCCCGATCGTCTGTGCCGCAGGAAACAGTGGCGAGAGCCAGTTGATCTATCCGGCAAGTCTTGCCGCCGATAACAACGGCATCATCGCTGTTGGGGCCGTTACCGTCGAAGGTTTCCGTTCGGGTTACAGCAATTACGGCGAAGGATTGACGGTCGTCTCCCCCTCTGACGACGGTGAGGTCTTCAACAGGCATCAGTTGCGCCTCGACCGGCTTTCCCCATTTGCCGCGCAGCACGACTACGGCACTTTTCGAACGCGAGAATACTACTATTCGCACTTCTCGCTGCTGACGACGGACCTGTCGGGGATATTCGGTTATAATCATGGCTCCGATCCGTGGTCTGCCATCGTGCCGTTCGGAACCAATCCGGGCATCGGGGGCGGATACTACACCACGTTCGGGGGCACCTCCGGCGCGTCGGCGCAGGTGGGCGGGCTATGCGCCCTGATACAGCGGGCCTACAAGAGCCGCCACAATCCCGGTGACCGCCTCTCAGGCCCCCACGTGAAGTCAATTCTGAAGGCCGCATCCCGCCTGGACGCCATTGTCGCGCCCGGAACGAGGAAACTGACGGCGGATTGCATGAATGCCGAAAGCGAAGACGCGCTCGATATGGCCTATTTCTTTGGGTCGGGCCTGCCGAATGCGCGGGCGGCGGTGCAGGCAGCTCTGGCGATCTGACCCCGTACGGCGTTTTCCATAGTTCCAAGCCTCCTCTATCGAGGGGGCTTTTTCTTTGCTTATGCCCTTTTTACGGATTTTTAACGGGGAACTGGCGGGCGAATGACGCCCTTGGGCAATAGTGCCTCTCAACAGAAGACGCAGACCGTTCCAATGCCGGACGAAGCGGTCCCAACCGGGGCACCTTCATCCGAGATGCAACCTTGATCCGCCTGAAGACAAACTCACGGAGGCTGTTGATGTCCGCGACCCGCATTCAACAATTGGCAGATGAGGCACGCCACCTGCTCAAGGGCAATCCCTTGATGGCAAGTACCGTCTCCCTGCAGCGCGTCGCAACTCGCAACCTTTTGAAGCGACGCTTCCAATATGGCCGTACGCTCGCGGCGGCTTCGAAACTAGCTGATTGTTCGGCCGGAGCAGAGGCGCTGTCAGGCTATTTCCCCGGCCTTGCAGATGGCGGATACGCTCGCCTGCTGGAACTTCCCCCAGCGGTTGCCGGGCCGGTCAGCGCCGACCCTTACCGTTCATCCGTGCTTGCAGCCTGGATGGGTGGGCTCACGCGCAGCCTGGAATGGCAGGCGAGCCGCCCCGACGCGCAGATCGTCAGCCGCTATCTGCAGTCGGATTTGATCACATCAGATCTTGAACTCGAACGTCAGCCGGCGCGCCGGCTCTCCTGCGGCATCGGCCTCGTCCGGATCGAAAGCCTGGCGCAGAGCCGTGTCATGCAGGCCCTCGTCCGCCAATGCATGCCTGACTATCCCGGTTCCGGCTTCCCCATCACGGGCGACGCCGAATTGGATCGCATCGCCGATCATCTGGAGAAGACCTTCGCCTTGATCGCGGAACTGGACATATGCGGCTATCAGCGTCTGATCGCCGGGCTGCACACGCTTCACGTCGGCGTGCGACGCGATCGGTCGTCTTCCTTCTCGAGTTCGAACGCATTGCCGGGCAGCGCGATCATCGCCCTTTCAAGAGAAGGATTGCGCGATGGCGACCATGCCGCGACCGCGGCCCAACTGCTTCACGAGATGGGGCATATCCTGCTGGGGTTTTATATAACCTCGGCGGCGGCATCCCTGCCTGGCGAATTCCAGTATGTTTCCCCGTACAGGAAGGACCTACAGACGCTCGAGAGCATCCTGCATACGGCCTACACCATTCCATGGGAGTGCGCCTTCCGCATGGCATGCCTTTCCGCCGAGGTGGATCCTGAGCGCTGCGCCCGGAAGACGGCATTCATAATCGCCTATGCCACGCGCCAAATCCCGCTCATCGATATCGCTCGGAAAGGAATCGAACGTCTCGGCGGCGATGTCCTCCTCGACCTCCCAGACATCGCCGCCATACCCTCCTGGAGTAGCCGGATCCTGTTCCTTGTGGACCGGTTGCTTGCCGAAGAACCCGTCGCGCGGCGCCAGGCTCACCTTGCCGAGCGCCAGCGAGTTCTCGATCGCCAAGCCTGGGATATCGGACAGATGCTCCTGCGCGGCAAGGAGCCTATCGATCCGCGGATGGGCCAGCGGGAGATCGATGACAGCGGCGAGAATATCTGCCTCTGGTACGACGGCAGATTCCACGTGATCCCGAAGGCGGCCGAGCATGCGATGGGTAAGGATTACGGTTGCAACTCCGAGACGATCCGCGGAACTGCACCCAGTGAGATGGAGGCGATGTGATGGTCAATTATCGGTCTAAACGATTGTCGGCCGCCGCCAGCGCGCCCGTCGTCCTCCCGAACTTCTTCGCCCACAGCCTTGGGCGGGGCGGCAGAGGGGCTCTGTTCACCGGCATTTGTGCTGATGCTGCCGAGGAACAGAGCCCCAATGTTACCAGGGCTGCATTTGGCGTGTCATTGAGGGCTTCCGATATACCGGCGGAGAACGAATATATCTCCGCCACAATCGATAACCCACGGTTGCGCGAAATAGACTTCGTCATCATCGGATGCGGCGGCTTGGGCTCGCAGATCTCCATCCAGCTTGCAGCCCTTGGCGCGCGCCATTTCCTTCTGATGGACGCCGGTCGTATCGACAAAAACAACTTGAGCGACCTCGGATGGGCAACTGAAGTCGATCTCGGCTGCCTGAAGACGGACAGGCTGGCGAGTTATTTGGCTTCACGGTTTTCGGCCAAGGTCTTCGCGCTACCGGAATTTGCGGGAGGGGTCTCGGCGCTCCGGTTAATCGCTGACTACGCCGATAATCCGTTCGTCGTTCTCGCCGGCGACGATTCTCGCCCGGCCCAAGAGTTCCTGACGGCCTGCCGCGCGTCGCATGCCGGGCTGCCGCCCTGTCTGAATGCGGACAGCTTCGCAGCTCGTTGCATCGAAGGTCCCTTGGCCGCGTCTCGCCTCCCATCGGCCGACGACGACGCATTCTTCGCCAACCTTGCCGTGTCGAAGATCACTCAGGAGTGCCTTTCGAAAGGCTGGGCTCCGTGGGGACGCCGGTGGGTATTGGAGCTCAAAAGCGATCACGCCGAGCTGCGCTCTTTTTCCAAAACACTCCGAATGTAAGGTATGTCCATGAACGCGCTATTTTCCTCGGAATACTGTTGCTCCCTTGGCTCAACAGGCGAAAAGAACGATGAACTGACGATCAGCGAAGCTCTTCGTGATCCACTGATCGCCACCGTGAGGCGCGCCTATGGCGTAAGCCCCGAAGAATTCAAGCGACTTCTTGAGACTGCAGCTCGTGAGCTGGAGGCCAATCCGGCTAAGTCTGTCAACGGAGGTGGGAAGAAGCGGACGACGAGGATGCCCTCTCCCGCCCGCCAACGGGAGGATAGGCAACATGTTTGTCGAAACGACGCGGAAAATCGTTGACGAGCCTGTCGTCAATCCCGGTCCGAACCGTGGTCCGACATTGGTGTTGGCTGTCCCGCAAGGTCAGGGGCAATGAGATGGATATCTTGAGAAGCTTCCCAACGATTATTCTTGTTTTTGCGGAAGGGAAAGACCGCAAGGTGATCCGTACCGCCCGCGAGGCTGCCCAACTGTTGCTCAAGGAATGGCCCAACGACGATGGTGAGGAATTCTTCACGGCGGTGAAAACCTGCTTGGAGGTCCTTACCGGAGAGACCGATCCCGAGGAATTGCACGAAGCAATCGTCCGCGCCGCATATGAAGCGGGTGCCGCAGCGATCACGACTGATCACCGCCTGGGCGTCCTCAGGATCTATCCAGTCAGCGAAGCCCGATAGTACTGCGTCGAAATGTTCGAACGCTATACCCGTCCCGTCGGGCTGGTCCCGAAACTTTCGCGAAACCTGCGGGAGAAGTGCGAGCGCGACACGTAACCTGCAGCTTCTGCGGCAGCGATTGCCGTAGCGCCGGATGTGATTGCATGTTGCGCGGCCTTCAGGCGCTCGCGTCGCAAGATTGCACGGAAGGAGGTGCCGTCTGCGGCCAAACGGCGTCTTAGCGTGGACGCTCCAATTCCGAGTTTTCCTGCGACATCGGAAACGTTCCAAGCTTCCGAAGGAGCCGTTGCAATCAGCCAGGCGATCTCGTCCGACAGGCTTTGCCTGAAGAGTGGTCGCGCCTCGGCAAGTGGCCGCATCAGTGCCAGAACCTCTGTCAGCCTCAGCCGTTTGATCGTTTCGCCGACGCTGACATCGGCGATCACGGATGCTGCGTGGCAAATCGTCTCGACAAGATCAATGCTCAGTGGCACGGCGTCGAGATCGACGGCGCTACGGGCACATTCCCCAAGCAACAGCGGTGGAATGTCCTGCGGCAGGAACGGCACGTCGAGCCGCAACGCTGCGTAGACGCCGGTTTTATCGTCTGGAATGTTGACCACGTCCATCGGCACGCCACCGGGCAACACGAACAGCGACCCGGCCGTGAAGGAGCGGCTGCGATCGCCAAGCCACACGTCCTTTTGGCCGTAGAGGACGATGCAGATCATGGGGCAATTAAGTCGAAGAGCTGCTACCCGTTCGCGGTCGAAGCAGCAATAGGCGAAAAGCTGCTCGCCGTAAGGATGCATCCCAACATCGAGCTTTCCCGCCACCATGGGGCGGAGTCGATCGAGCAGGCGGCGGGAAAGCTCGGAACGTCGGTCGCGGATCATCATGTTCATAAGCGCAATCTATGAGAAGGCGCGGCAAGAAAAAATACCGTAGGTGAGCGTTTCGGGCCCAAGCGATCACAAATCTGGCGCAGACCGAGTGGCGAAGAGCGGCACAAGAAGGATCTTCAACAAGGAGACCTTCATGAAAACCTTCAAATTTGCGCTTGCCATCGGGGCAACAGTGGCATCGCTGTCTTTCGCTTCAACGCCGACACGGGCTGCTCCAGACCTTGAACTCTGGCGTCTCGATTGCGGCGACGTCACCGTCAAGGATTTATCGATGTTTTCCGACACCTTCGCTTTTGCCGGCAAGAGTAGCGTGCTGACAGACAGCTGCTACGTGATCCGCCACGGTGGCGACTATCTTCTTTGGGACACCGGGCTTCCTGCCGGCATTATCGGCAAGGCACCCGATCAGGATGCGCCCATCGGCATCTCGCTCAAAACCGACATCCCGACCCAGTTGAAACAGATCGGCATCAAACCGGAGCAAATCGCAACCGTCGGCATCAGCCATAACCATTTCGACCATCTCGGGCAGGCTGCGACCTTTTCGAAAGCCACGCTTATGATCGGCGCTGCCGATTGGCAGGCTTTTCACGACAATCCTCCGCCCTTCGCTGTTGTACCGGATCTCGTCAAACCCTGGCTCGATGGCAAGGCGAAACTCGACCTCGTGACGGGTGACCGTGATGTCTTCGGCGACGGTTCCGTGATGATGCTGTCGATGCCCGGTCATACGAAAGGGGAAGCTGCCCTTCTGGTAAAGCTTGCAAAGATGGGTCCGGTCCTGCTTTCCGGCGATGTCGTGCATTTCGAGGATAATCTGGCCAGCCACGGCGTGCCGGGCTTCAACGAAAACCGTGCCGACACACTCGCATCAATGGAACGCCTTGAGGCGATTGCGGCCGGACTGAACGCAACGCTCGTCATCCAACACGATCCCACCCATATTTCGCGCCTGCCGGCCTTCCCCGAAAGCGCAAGATAAGCGGCCGGGTGCTACAAATGCCACCGGCGTTGAAATGCCGGTGGCAGCAACACGGTCGGGCTCGCCAAAACCTCGTTCCCTTAGCAACCGGAAGTCCGACATCCGCCCTCACCTGCCCGGCGGTCTTCTCGCGCTTGATGCTGTGCTCGGCGCTAGATGGTTTTTAGGCAATTGGCGCGCAATAGGCACGCCAACCGCCATACCAGTGATATCGGGCTGGCCTGCGAGGCTCTTCTTCACCGTTTATCGGCAAAATCGGTTTTGCTAAAATGAATCGCCTGTCGATAAAAGATCATTCACCACCTCATACAATCATACGTTGACATCAGAAGGGCGGCGCCTGAAGAAGCTGCATCAGCTAATATTCCTCAAATTACATTTCATACATGTTCCACGCGCTAATTCTTCACACCAACGTCTCTCCCTTCTTCAAACTGACAGGTTGTCTTTGCCCCCTCTCTTTCCAAGTAGGCCAGCCTTTCCAAAGGCAAGTCCCACTATTTCAGGCAAACCGTTGTTTTTAAAAGAAATAATTAATTTCCCAAAAAATGAGCAGGTTACGAGGGCTGGCTGGCGCCCTTTTTAATCTATCACTCCAACGCCCTCAGAGAGTTATCATGCGCCTATCACGGCTTCTCGCGGCATTTCCTCTTTTTGTCCTCCTTGCCTCGTGCGTTACCACGGATCCGAGACTTGTATCGGCGTTGCGGGAGACATCCGTCACGCAAATCCGTGTGGAAACAGCTCCCGACGTCAGCATGGGAGGCTTCGATCGCACACGACCCGATCCTCAGCTACCAGCGGTCGTCCAAGCGCTTGATAATTCGTTGAACCGTGACGTTAAAGGAGTGCCGGGCGGCAAGACCGCGAGCCGGCTGATCGTCACCCTCCACATCGTCGATGTTTCCAGTAAAGCTGGACGCATCATTGCCGGCAATGACAGCTATATTTCCGGAACGGTGCGCCTAGAGGACGCAAAGACGGGCCGACTGATTGCTGAGGCTCAAAACATCCGCGGCGAAGACAAGGGAATTCGAGGTGACGGGGAAATCGGGATCGTCATAGCCATGGCGATCAACGCCGCCCAGTCTTCCCAGACGGAAGATGCTCTCGCACAGAGACTATCAGATGCCTTCAGCCGCAAGGTGAAGGCCTGGCTGACGCAAAAATAGATCCGGCGATCGAGGCGGTCGAAACTTGTCGGCTAAATAAAAAAAGCGTCCGTTCCGTTTTCAAGGCAATGCAAGAACAAAATTCTATTGTTGGCGATCGCACAAGACCGGCGACGCAAGCAAGCCGTCGCCGGCATTCACGATGGTAGAACAGGGCGATGAAGTCCGGGCATGCCTTCCGGACCTCTTTCGGAACGGAGAGGCCTCTCCCGACAAGCCAATAGGCGTCAGGCGTCTTGTCGTCGGGAAGCTTTCGCTAACCGTCACTGTCGCTGCTGCGCCCGGCCAAACCTGTCGGATCAGACAAGCATGGCCGTTTACAGCGTGGTTCTCGCCCCCGCGCCCTCCGGGCACAAAAAGGTGCGATCCGAAAGCATCGGTCCGTGCAGAGTGTGTCGATATCCATGACAAGCCTCCAATGGCCAGTCTTGGATCCGATTTTCTCAAATCGCGAAACTCCAAACGTTAAATCGTCACTAGGACCTAGTCTGCGGCCCACACTTTTAGCTATATATAGAAAAGGCTTGGCAATCGGCATGCCAGCCGAAAGTTGTAATTGCTCGCGTGAAAAGAGGTTTGAACATTTTTAATCAGGACTATCTAAATTAGCTAATACATACCAAAGTTGTGGCGGCGTTGATTTGCGGTGATCGTTTTCGGGGGAACTCGACCATGGAGAGCTCAGACATGCGTAAAGCTCGTGCCACGCGCGCGACTCCTGAAAATAGACAGGAACATGCTCCGAGCCCGGTCGATCGGCTCTTATTCTTCGACCACGATTTCAATCCGATCAAAATCTTGCCGGGCGATGAACTGTCCGCTACGCTTACACCCGCGATGTCGCTATGGGAGCATTTTCCAGAGCTGGACAAATCGGCGACCACGCAGGCACTCCGCTCAATGGGCGAAGGTGTCCAGTCCTTGCGACTGTCGGTCAATGTCAGGAAACCTGGTTCGCAAAGCCTGACGATCTTTCAGATCGGAAATATGTACGCCGTTGTTCGATCCGGCGATCGCGTTGACGACGAACGAGCGACCCTATTGCATCTGGCAACCCACGATCCGTTGACGGGCTTGCCAAATCGACGCCAGTTTGGCGAGGATCTCGCTGTGTCGTTGACGGAAATAGCCGCCTCGGGCGAGACCTTGTCCCTGATGCAGCTTGACCTCGACGACTTCAAGCCTGTGAACGACACGTTGGGTCATCCGGCCGGGGACAAGCTTCTTCAACTTGCTGCTAGCCGCATTCAAGGGTGCCTTACAGAAGACGACAGGGCCTATCGCCTCGCGGGCGACGAATTCATGGTCATCTCCATGGGCCCGGGACATCCGGCCAAGGGTCACCAACTGGCGGAAGCCTTGGTTGCGGCATTCCAAAAGCCCTTTACGATCGACGGCATCGCGGTGTTTGTCGGTAGCAGCGTTGGCGTGTCAAGTGCACCACCGGACGGCACGAGTCCCGAGCAGCTTATGAAGGCGTCAGACGTCGCACTCTACGCCGCGAAGAAAGAAGGTCGCCGTCGTGCAAAATCGTTTGATCCTTCAATGCTTGAATTGCTGGAGCAGCGCGAGCTATTGCGCCGGAGCCTTCGAATAGCCCTGGCAAAACACCAATTCTCAATGGAGTATCAACCGATCGCAGAGGCCGGTTCTATCGTCGGTTTCGAAGCGCTTCTCAGATGGCACCACCCCTTGCTCGGGAGTATTCCTGCAAGCACCTTCATCCCGATGGCCGAAGCAGATGGCTTGATGCCGGAAATAGGCGCATGGGTTTTGGAACAGGCATGTCGGGAAGCGATGAACTGGCCGCAGAACTACATCGTCGCCGTCAATGTGTCGGCGGCTGAATTCCTGACAAACGGCCTTACCGATCGAATCTCTCAAACGCTGGATCTTGTGGGATTTCCATCGGATCGCCTGGAGCTTGAAATAACCGAGAGCGTGCTGCTCGAGCGGACCGTCAACAACATCGACACCCTCAATACTCTCAACGTGCTGGGCATCAAAATCGCCCTCGACGACTTCGGGACAGAATATTCATCCCTCAGCTATCTGAAAACATTCCCCTTCGACACGATAAAAATCGATCGATATTTTATTACCGATCTCGAAAGCGATTTCAAAAGCCAGGTAATCGTCCGCTGTATCATTGAGCTAGCACATGGCCTCCACATGCGCGTCACTGCCGAAGGGGTTGAGACGGCACAGCAGGCGAAATGGTTGCGCAAGGCGGGATGCGACAGGTTACAAGGCCATTTGGTGAGCAGGCCGCTCCCGATCGCGACGGTTGGGGAATTTATCGATCGTGCGAATACATCCCAAAGCCGCGCCACGCAGTTGTGAGTGCGACGGCTACAGCGTGTTCCAGAGACGGCATGCGCCACCCAAGTGCCAACGGAGGATGTTTTGGAAGAGATAGCAACTGGCATCGATCGCCATGCATTCACCCTCATGCTGTCGTTGGAAATGGATGTCGCGTTGGTGAAATCCGAATGGAGATTTTGCGATAGGATTACAGAATATCTCTCCGACATTCTTGGCCAAGGACACAGCGACCCGGCGCGATATTCGAATTTTCTTTCGGTCGCGGCAAACGAACTCGTTGAACTTGCATTCCGCTGTTCGGGTCAATCAGGTTTGATGAGTTTCAGTCTCCATCGAAACGCGACAACAAATCGCCTGACAATTGAACTCCCGCATCGGGACATATCCGGTGGTCGTCACACAAATGTGAGCCTGATCGAGTCTCGCCCTCCCCTCGTCGATGAGGCACGAGACGGGAAGGCGTTCACGACCGATACGACGGAGCTTTTGGGAGATTTAGCGACAATATTCCGCTCCGCGATCCGGATTGAAACAGACGGTGCGCAGAGCACGAAGATCGTCGCGGATTTCCCCTTGGCCGAGGACTTCCAATGAGCCAGGCCGCACCCTTCGCAGTTCGTTTCGATCCGACAAACCAAGAGCTGGTTTTGTCTGGCAAGATACGGCCAGAAGGTGCCGCAGAAATTGCCGATGCCCTGTCGCTGATGCAGCAAAGCCTGGAAAGGTACAGCGGGGTCGTCTACCTCAATGTCAAACGTCTGACGCATATCAACATGACGGCCTTTTCCGCCCTGGCCGATATCCTCGCGGAAAGCTGCCGGACGAGACCGGAACGGAAGATCGTAATTTTGACCTCGAGCGTGATGGCGTGGTCGACTCCGGTTTTTGAAAAGCTAGCCAAACACTACCCCAACCTGACGGTGGAAGTTTACGACTCTGCATTTTATCCGGGTCAGAGCTTTGTGGAAGACGAGGCGTTCATTCCCATTCTCCGTACTCAGACTAAGATGACATGGAGGCACGAGAGAGAACTATTGCCTCGTCACGGTCTCCGTAGCGGTCTTGTCGTTGCGGACATCTGCTGCGGGATTGGTGATTTCGCAGCCTTGGTCCAACGGGAGTTTAAGCCGTCCCGCCTCGTCGCCCTGGACCACTCGGTGCGCAGCCTGGACTATGCTCGCAGAGTGGCTGCGGATTTCGATTTGAAGGAAATCGAATACACTTACGGCGATGCATCGCAGATGCTGCTGCGAGACAATCAATTCGACTTTGTGACGTGCCGGCATTCCCTCCAGATTTTCGACCGTCCCGAGATGCTGCTGCGGGAGCTCTACCGTATCTGCAAGCCCGGCGGCCGGGTCTACATTACAAACGAGAAAAACTCGCATTGCCTGGGCGAGCCACATGCGGAAACGATCAAGTGGACGTATGAAGAAGTCGCCAAATTGTTCAGGCACTTCGACATGGACGTCGAGATGGGACCGAAAAGCCGTCACCTGCTCGCTGACGCGGGCTTTGATGCGATCAAGGTCGATACTTTTATGGTAACAAACCTTGACGGCGATCCCCAAGACTTCGCCGACATCATCGAAGCCTGGGAAAACGTCTACGCGGGGCAAATGGCAGTCCGACGAGGTGACACACCGGAGTTCATTCGTAGGTTCAGGCAGGGATTTAAAGACCACGTTTTCGCGGCCCTTCATCCGAAGGGTTATGCGGGCTGGCCAATTTGGGCGGCGTCCGGCCGAAAGCCGCTATGATGGACAGGATATCTTTGAAAAGATCGATAAAGCTGGGTTCATTCCGCGCAAAATTCATCTTGGTTGTCGGCGGAGCGGTCCTCTTTGATCTGCTGGTGAGCGGAGGATTGGCACTCTGGAACGTCCAACGGCTGTCACGCGACGCGACGCTGGAAGTCGGGCAAGGCCTTGAGGCAGCAAGCCAGGACTATATCCGGACATATGCTGACTCCACCGCTGCCCAGGTCAGTTTGTTGCTACGGCAGGTTCACAACGATGTTGGCACGCTGGCAGGCGTGCTTCAGGCACAAATCGACGATCCCGAGCGCAATTTAGACGTCGGTGCGGCGATCGCTCGAACCTCTCCCGACAGCGTCCGCCTCGTTTATGACCAGAAGGGGAACTGGTCTCAAAACGTTCCGGGCTCTGTCTCCGTGGTGAGCGTTTGGGGCTACCTACTGAAACCTGATCATAGCCCAAGACCTGACGTCGAGGCGGACATTCAGACGAGCGCGGTTCTGGACCTCGTAGCGCCGAGTTTGCTGCAGCACGGTTCTTCCAAGCTCCAGATGTATTACATTGGCTCGAAAGAACGGCCGATTTTCAGAACTGCACCTTATACGGATCAGGCCCAGACCTTCGACCGCCTTTATCCCGGTCACAACGATGCAAATTTCTGGAACTTCTTTTTTCCCGGGCTCTACGAGTCTTGGCAGAGCTGGGCGGCCAATATGAATTCGCGGCCGGTGGCAGACGATATCACGCAGACAGCTCCCTATACCGATGCGATTACCGGGAAACTCATCGTGAGTTTCTTTCATCCCCTGTGGACAGCCGACAGGAGGGACGTCGCCGGCGCGGCTGGCGCGGACATCACGCTCGATCAACTCGCAGAGACTGTTGAAAATGTTAAAGTGGCCCAATCCGGGTTTGGCTTCCTCGCGATGTCAGACGGAAACGTCGTCGCGATCAACCGCACAGGTGAAGAGACTCTCGGCCTGCGGTCCGCGAGCGATACGAGCGGAACAGGCGTGACCGGACTGGAACGGTCGTTGAAGGGAAGCTCCCAGCCCGAAATTGCGAAAATGGCGCTGGACCGCGAACAGGGCATCCAACACCTGTTGTTGGAACGAAACGGGCAAAAAGTTCCATACATCGTAATCGTGAAGAAACTGCCTGCGACCAATCTCTGGTCCAGCGGCCCGGTCCGACAGGAGGCGATGTCCCTCGTACTGGCCGTACCCGAACGGGAAATCGATGCCTCCCTATACGCTGCACAAGCCAAGATTTCCGAAGCCACGAACCGCATCGTGCTCTATCAGATTCTGGCAATCGCAATGTCGCTGGCGATCGTGACGATCGCCGTGCTTGCCGCCTCGAAGCGAATAACGAGTGGCATCAGTGCCCTAGCAAATGCCGCGAGAAGGATCCAGACAAAGGATTACTCGGTGCGGGTTGCCATCGCCAGCAAAGACGAAGTTGGCGAGGCCGGAGAAGCATTCAACAGGATGGCCGAAGAGATCAGCTTCCACACGGAAAATCTCGAGCAACTCGTTGAAGAGCGAACCGCCCAGATCGAAGACGCAAAGGAAGAAATCTCGACGTTGAACGCGCAGCTTCAGCGAGAAAATCGACGGCTTGGGACAGAACTGGCCGTCGCCGAGAGAATCCAGTTGATGGTGCTGCCATTGCATCAGGAACTTGACGAACTGCAGGCGCTGGAAATAGCGGCGTACATGAGACCCGCCGAGGAGGTCGGCGGCGACTATTACGATGTCCTGAAAAGCGGCAATCGTTTGAAAATCGGCATTGGCGACGTCGCCGGGCACGGGCTTGAAAGCGGAGTGTTGATGTTGATGGTTCAGTCGGTCGCCCGCGCACTGCAGGAGGCAGGCAATGTCGATGCGGTCAAATTTCTCACTGACCTGAATAGCGCCCTTTTCAAGAATATCGTGAGAACCAAGATCGACAAGCACCTCACTTTGGCATTCCTTGACTACGACGGAAAAGAAATGATCCTGTCTGGCCAGCACGAAGAGGTGATCGTAATACGGACGAACGGCGAGATCGAACGTATCGATACTATGGATTTGGGAATACCGATCGGACTGCAGGCCGATATTTCCCAATTCATCAGGACCCGCAGGATAGCGTTCGAGCAGGGCGACCTCATTCTTCTCCACACGGACGGCGTGACGGAAGCCGAGAACGACGCCGGAGAACTGTTTGGCATCGACCGTCTGTGCGTCGAGGCACTTCGCACAAAGAACGAAAGTGCCGACAAAGTCGTCTCCGAAATCGTTGCGGCATTAATGCATTTTATCGGGTCACAAAAGATCCATGACGACATCACGCTTCTCGCGGTACGACATAGGTGACGCATGACACCAACGTTATATGGGATCGAAGCTCTGGCAAGTGAGAACCTGGATGCGAGCACACGTCTGACATTGCGCGATGGACCACTTCAACTCGGCTGGAAACATTCGGGGATGACTTCGGACTTCCTCGCAGAAGTAATGTCACTTCCGTATTCCCGCTCAACGAGAGACTACACGCAAGCGCATCACGACATCGGATATCTCAGCAATGAGCTCATCGAAAATGCCGTCAAATTTCGACAGCCCGGAGAAATCCTCATCGAAGTCGGGATATCGGGCGGATGCTTTTTCATGAGGATAACGAACAGCATCGATAGCGCATCGTTATCTCGTTTGCAGCAGTTGCTGCACCGACTTCGGTCGAAAGAACCCGGCGAGCTTCTTCTCGAACGGATCGAAAGCAATGCAATATCGGAAGGGAGCGGGTCCGGTTTGGGATTGCTCACCCTCCTAAGCGATTACGATGCAAAAATGGCATGGGCATTCGAAGAAGCCGACGACGACCATTTCAAACTGACAACGACTGCATTGGTGGCGTTGCCGCCTTCCTCCAAGCTGTGAGCGAACAATGGAAATCAGCGACGAAAATTTCCGCGTATGGACAGAAAACACCGAGGTATATTTCGACGGTATATTTCGGCTCGCAGGGCCCGACGCCTACGCCCCCATTCATTCGATGATAGTGGGGTTGCTCCATGAAGGACACAAACAAGTAACGTTCAATTTGACGGGTCTCGAGTTCCTCAACTCCTCCGGCATAAACCTACTTGCCAAACTGACAATCGAGGCCAGGAAAATGGGTGAACTCCAGCTCATTGTGAAAGGCACCAACCAATATCCCTGGCAGGCAAAATCGCTTCCGAATCTGAAAAAATTGCACCCGCTGCTTGATTTGCGCCTAGCGTAGCAATTCGGTGCCGGGCGTTCCCTCAGCGAGAGAAGCAAGCGCCTAACTTAACTTACCCCATTGAGAACGACCATCTTGTCATCGGCCATCTCCTGCATCGTCCAAGGGATACCGCCCACGCCGTAACCGGACTGGCGGCGACCTGCGAACGGCATCCAATCCGTCCTGAACGCAGTGTGGTCATTGACGAGAACGGCGGCTGCATCCAGACGCTTTGCCGCGCGGAGCGCGACGGCGATATCCG
Source organism: Rhizobium viscosum (assembly GCF_014873945.1). NCBI lineage: Bacteria > Pseudomonadati > Pseudomonadota > Alphaproteobacteria > Hyphomicrobiales > Rhizobiaceae > Rhizobium > Rhizobium viscosum. Next base: position 801,042 of record NZ_JADBEC010000002.1, read on the forward strand.
AGGAAAATACGCTCGCCTGAAAAGCATAAGGCAGCGAGTTGGCACTCTCAATCGCATCGTCGAGGTTTCGGTAGCCGTAGACGCAGGTCAGCGGGCCGAAGACTTCGAGTTGAGAGACCTTTGCGTCCGCCGGCGGATTGAGCAGGACCGACGGCAGCAGCGTCGTTTCCGACAGGCGCCCGCCTCCGAGCTGTCTTGCTCCCGCATCGACTGCTTCCCGGATCCAGTTCGATACTCGCTCCGTTTCGCGCGGCAGGATTAGTGGCCCCACCTCGGTTTGCTTGAGGGCCGGATCGCCGACCTGAAGGGCCGCAACCCTGGCGCCAAGGTTCTCGGTGAACGACTCCAGGATATCTTCGTGCACGAATATCCGCTGGACCGATACACAGACCTGGCCTGCATGATAATAGCCACCTTTGACGATGGGACTGACGACCGCGGCCACATCCACACTTCGATCGACGATAACAGGTGCAGCACCCCCATGTTCAAGCGCGCACCTCGTGCCTGGCGGCAGCTTGCTCTTGAGATACCAGCCGACTTTCGCAGATCCGATGAAGCTTAAAAACGCGACGCGGGTATCGGTCGAAAACGATTCAGCAAGCGTGTTGTCATCGGTGACGAAGGTCTGGCACCAGCGTTCGTCCAGGCCGGCCTCCCAAAGCAACTTCACGATTTCGACGCACGATATGGGCGTCGTTGCCGCAGGCTTTACAATGACGGGGCAGCCTACGGCGATCGCAGGCGCGATTTGATGGACAATGAGATTGAGAGGATGGTTGAATGCCGAGATCGCCGCGACAACACCGATCGGCTCTTTCGTTGTGAACGCCAGGCGGTTCAGGCTCGCGGCAGTCAACCCCATCGGGATTTCCTTGCCGGCGAAGTTGCGGATTTCATCGGCGGCGTTGACCAACCCGTCGATTGCGCGTGTGACTTCGACGATGGCGTCCGCCAGAGGCTTGCCGCCTTCCCGCGCAATCATCATCGCGAAACGGTCCCTGTTGTCGTGCAGCAGTTCCGACGTCTTTCTCAAGATCGCCATGCGCTGATACGCAGGCAACCAGCCGTCGCGATCGGCAAAGGCTTTCGCGGCAATATCCAGCTTGCGATCAAGTGCGGCGGCGTCATCGGCCGGCAGCTCGGTGATGAACGCTCGATCAAACGCCTGATAGACCTTTAAGCTAAGCGACATCTCATGCCTCCAGAATTGCCGGGAGCCGTTCGCGCAGCTCTTTCACCAGCACACGTTCATTTTCCGAATAGTCGACGGGGACATTGACCAGATGCACGCCCCCGCCTTTGAACGCATCCTCGAGAACCTGCTTGAACTGACCGATATCATCGACCCTCGTACCTTTGGCGCCGTAGGATTGCGCATATTTGACGAAGTCCGGATTGCCGAATGTCATTCCGAAGTCCGGAAATTCGTCCACGGCCTGCTTCCAACGGATCATCCCGTAGGCATCGTCTTCAATCACAAGAACAACAAGGTTCAATTTGAGCCGAACGGCGGTCTCCAGCTCTTGCGAATTCATCATGAAACCGCCGTCGCCGCAGATCGCCATGACCCGTCGTTCCGGGTAAAGCATCGACGCGATCATTGCCGACGGAAGGCCAGCCCCCATCGTCGCAAGCGCATTGTCGAGAAGCAGCGTATTCGCCATCTTGGTGCGATAGTTGCGCGCGAACCATATCTTGTACATGCCGTTGTCGAGAGCGAGAATGCCATCGTGGGGTATGACCTCCCGGATGTCGTGGACCAGCCTCTGGGGCGTAAACCGTTCCTCGGTCGCCCTGTCCGCAATACGATCCAGAATTCGCTCCCGCAGATGAAGAAGCGCCTGCGCATTCGGCAGCTTGCCTTCCAGGCGATCGGCGAGCGCCTTGAGTGACGGCCCCATGTCGCCGATGACCTCGGCCTGAGGAAAATAGACTTGCTCGACCGTCGCCGGCTGGTATCCGACGTGGACAACTTTCGGACCACCCTTGCCCATGATGAATGGAGGCTTTTCGATCGTGTCATGGCCGATCGTGACGATCAGGTCTGCCTGCTCGATGGCCTCGTGGACGTAGTCTCGCTCCGAGAGGGCCGCAGTGCCCATATAAAGCTCAGTTCCCCCTGGAACCGTCCCTTTCCCCATCTGGGTCGTGAAATAGGGGATGCGCGTTCGAATAACGAACTGGGCGATGTCCGACGTGGATCGAGGACGCGAGGCTGCCGCTCCGAACATAAGCAATGGACGCTTGGCCGATGCAATCAGCGCAGCCGCACGATCGAGCGCAGCGTCGCTTGCGATCGGCAGTTCAAGCTGATGCGGCGCCACCAGCGCGATGTTTTCACACTCCTCTGCAGCGATGTCTTCCGGCAGTTCGAGATGAACTGGACCAGGCCGTTCCTCCTGCGCGATCCTGAACGCCTCCCTCACCAGGGTCGGGATCATCTGCGGCGAAACGATCTGGCGCGTGAGCTTGGTCAGCGGCTTCATCGATGCGACGACGTCAACGATCTGGAAGCGAGCCTGCCGCGATGAAAGAATACCCTTTTGGCCGGTGATCATCACCATGGGCATTGCGCCGAGAAGAGCATAGGCCGCCCCTGTCGACAGGTTCAGTGCTCCTGGCCCAAGCGTCGTTAGGCATACGCCAGGCCTTCCCGTCAGCCGTCCGTAGGTCGCTGCCATGAACGCGGCTGCCTGCTCGTGTCGCGTGAGCACGAGCTCGATTGACGATTTGCGGATGGATTCGACGACGTCGAGGTTTTCTTCGCCTGGAATGCCGAAGATACGCTCCACGCCTTCGTTCTCAAGCGCCGCGATGAGGAGATCAGAGCCTTTGGTCATTGAAAGTGCCTGTGCTTTGACGCCGCGATCAAGGCGACGCGATGAGAAACGTCAGACGCAGAACATAGGTCGATTTACAGTCCGAACCAATCGCACCTTAGTGCAGATTTTGCATGCGAGATATGCTCGCAGAACCTCCCTCGGATTTGGAGCTGCCAGCAAATCAAAATCATTGACGGCGCGCACATTGCCTGCGTGCTGCCTCTCTGTTGCCTCGTGCAGTTTGTGTTCAGGAAAGAGATTGGTAAAGAATGCCGGCGAGGCACTGGCGAGAGGTTTGGGATTTTAGCTCGGCAGGGTTCAACTCCCGAGCAGGATCGCGCCCGCCGTAACAATAATGCAGGCGAGAATGCGCCTGGTGGTCAAGGTTTCGCCAAGGAACAGCCAGCCGATCAAGACGGCGAATACAACGCTTGTTTCCCGTAGCGCCGTGATTGGGCCGGCGGGTCCCAGTGAGAAGGCAGCAATCACCACACCGTAGGCGATCATTGCGACCAAGCCGCCTCCGAAGGCCTTCCATGTGTCCGGCGCTCGAAAATCGACCCGAAGCCGCCGACGCATGCCAATGAACATAACAGGCAGGAGCGTGCCGTAAAGGACGAGTACCCAGGCAGTATATGCGCCGCTCTGGCCGGCCCGTCGTACGCCGATGGAGTCGACCGTCGCGTAGGCGGCGATGATCGCTCCTGTCGCAAGAGCGAACAGGATGGACGAAGTGGAGGGTCTGCCCTTGCCAATGGATAGGCTCATGATCCCGAGGGCAATGAGAATGACACCTGCAATCTGGAAAGGGTCCAGGTAATCGCCAGCGGCGACGAACCCGCCGAGCGTCACGAGAAGTGGCACCGTTCCGCGAACAATCGGATAGACCTGCCCAAGTTCCCCATAACGATAGGCCGCGACGAGGAAGACGCTATAGCCGACCTGAAGGATGGAAGAGAGAAAGATACAGGACCATGCGGCCGACGGCGGCAGCGGATAAATGAACAGGAACGGAAGCGCGACAGCCGTGCTCGCAAAGCTCATGACGGTGACGGTCCAGAGCCGATCGCCGCCGCTGCGCAGGAAGGCGTTCCATGTGGCGTGAAGGATCGCCGCGAAAAGCGCCAAGCCGATGACGGCGGCGCTCATTGCCGCGCCCTCATCGCCAGCAGATCGGCTGCAACCTTCCGGGCGTTGTCGATCGCCGCTTTTCCCTGGCCCATCTGAGCGAGCATCGTTGCCCCCTCGATCAGCATGAACAGGGTCATGGCGATATGCGGCGCTCGACCCTCCGGCACTGATTGCGCCAGGATGTTCCGAATACGATCCTGAAGATCACGCTTCTGGCGCATGACTGCCTCGAATACCGCGTGATCCGGCTCGCCGAATTCCGCAAGCGCATGCTGAAACAGGCATCCATGAAAATCCGGACTGTCGAACCAGCGTTCATGCCAATCGAAAATCGCCGTGATCTTCTCATCTGGCATCATCGCGGTTTCCGAAAGCCGGTCGAGCTGGCGTTTGAACCGATCCGCCCGCCAGTTCAGAACCTCGACAATCAGGCCGTCCTTGCTGGGAAAATGCCGATACATGGTCATCTTGGCGACTTCGGCCTCGGCAATGATCCGGTCTATGCCGGTGGCGTGGAAGCCGTCGCGCTTGAACAGGGTATAGGCGGTTTCAATGATGTGCTGACGTTTCTCGGCGGCGATGGCGCGGGATGACATAGCGAGATTCCAAATGAGACAGACCTGTCTCACTCATATGTCATCGGCCAGCTTTGGTCAATCGGCGTCGGAATATTGAGACAGCAGCAGCGCCAGACCAGCCGAGATCGCACCGAAGGTGTCTGCGTTAATTCGGCCGCAGGCGGCATAGGCTGCGCCGCCGATGCCAGCGCCGACCGCGCGATCGGCAGCGCGGCATCGTGTTGAGCAGCAGCGTTTGCGGCGGTGTGCCGGCCGCGAGCTTTTCCGCATCGCGGCCATTGAGCACGATTTCGGCACGCGCCGCGGCCAGGCCCTGAGCCAGGCTAAACCGATGCCTTGGCTGGATCTGGTGATCCGATTATCGCAGCGGGGGAATTCCAGCAAAAAGCGGGCCGAGTCCCTCCGCTATTGTCAGGTGCACGATCACCGCTTCACGAAGCTCAGTGTATGGCAGTCCGGCCATCATTGCCGTTTGAACCACAGCCATGACCTCTCCAGCCTCGGAGCCGATCATCGTAAAGCCCAGAATGCGATCGTCGTTCGCGCTTACTACGGCTTTCATAAAGCCTTGGGTCTCCTCGGTCGCTTCGGTGCGCAGCACATTGCCCATCGGCAGTGTCGCGACACGATAGGCAATGCCCAGGCGCTGGGCTTCGCCTTCGCTCATGCCAACGCGGGCGAGCGGAGGATCCGTAAACATGACATATGGAATCTGGCGAGCGTCGGTGCGACGATTGCCTCCCGCCATGTTGTCACGAACGATCCGGAAATCGTCGACTGATACATGCGTAAACTGCGGACTGCCGGCGCACTCGCCGATCGCCCAAACGCCGCCTTCCGTGGTCTCCAAACGTTCATTGACGCGAATGAACCCGCGATCATCCAGTTCGACACCGGTCTTCTCAAGTCCGATGTCCGCTGTGTTTGGAACCCGGCCAGCCGCCACCAGCAAGTCGCTGCCCTCAACGGTCCGGTTTCCGGCATCGGTATGAATTTCGACGACAACAGCATCCCCTGACAAGCCCCGCACCTGTGTCGGCCTGGCGCCCAGAACGACTTCGATACCCTCTGAGACAAGTATGCGCTGCATCTCCTCGGCGACATCGGCATCCTCTCGGCCCATCAACCGTTGCGAGGGTTCGATAATGGTTACGCGGCTACCGAAGCGGCGATACGCCTGCGCCATTTCAATACCCACATAGCCGCCTCCGAGCACGATCAGATGAGACGGAAGATAATCGAGCTCCAGAGCCTCGATATGGGTCATTGCGCGTGCTGCCGGCAGGCCGGGGATATCCGGTATCGCAGCATGGCTGCCGACATTCACCACTACCTGATTGCCAGAAAGCCTGCGCTGGCCGCCATCATTCAAGCTGACTTCGATGGTCTTCGGCCCGATAAACCTTCCCTCCCCCATGATGAGTTCGGCACCGCTCGCCTTATAGGCACCAAGGTGAAACGCAATCTCCCGATCGACCATCGCTTGCTTGCGCCGCCGAACGGCCGCCATATCGACACTCACCGGTCCGGTCGCAGTCCCAAATTCGGCCGCGTGCTGAACCAGATGAGCGATCCGTGCACTCCAGATCTCGTTTTTGCTCGGCAGACAGGCGACCGCAGGGCAGGAGCCGCCAACCCATCTTCGCTCGACGACCGCGACTTTCTGGCCGGAACGAGCCAAGTGCCAAGCGAGCAATTTACCGCCCTGGCCGCTGCCAAGGATCAAGGTGTCGAAGTTCTCAATATCAGGCATGGGACTCTCCGTGAGCTGGCAGCAGCCGGGCGCTTTGAATGCGATCTGCTTCTGCTATGACGATAAGAGCAGGCTACAACGGCAGCGTGATTTGATTAATGCCGGTTTTGCTCATATTCATGCTCAATCAACTCATCTTGGAGAGATCGACATGTCACAACACATCGATTGGCTTAGTCGTCTGCTCGAAATGATGCCGGTCACTGGCAAGCTGGAGCTTCATTGCCTCTACGGTGCGCCTTGGCGGGTTGCATATGAGCAGGGCGCCGCCCAAGACATTGTTTATCACGTGATATTGGGTGGCGAGGCATGGCTGAATGATGACGACGGCAACAGAGAACAGCGTCTCACGCCTGGCGACATCCTTCTGGTCCCCGCCGGAGCACCGCACGTTCTAACCGATGGCAGCGGCGCCGAGCCGGCGAAGGCGACGCAACGACAAGGGCTGAACGTCGTGATCAGCGAGAACTCCGGTCAGGGCGAACGACTGGACATGCTTTGCGGCCGCTTCGTGCTTGCCCCTCCTCACGACCGTCTGCTGGGAACTTATCTGCGTTCACGGATGATCGTACGAGGAACATCAAAATCAGCGATATCGCCACAATCCGTGACGCGCCAACAGATGGAGGCCCTTGTTGCCCTCATGCGGGCTGAGGCAAACGTCGAGGGGATTGGCGGCCAGGCGATGCTCAACGCGTTTTCGGCGGCGTTGTTCACACTGGCGCTACGACTGGCAAGTCAATCCCATGATGCGCCACTGGGGCTGGTCGCTCTTGCAAGCCATGTCAGGCTCGCTCCCGCGCTCAACGCGATCTTCTTCGAACCTGCCCGCCCATGGACGCTTTCGAAACTGGCAAGCCTTTGCAACCTGTCTCGGGCGACTTTGGCCCGCTACTTCCAAAGCAGTTTGGGCCGCTCTGCTACCGACCTTCTCCAGGACGTTCGCATCACGCTCGCTGCCAATGCGCTGCGGGTGCCGACGACATCGACCGCTGCGGCAGCCGATCTGGCCGGTTATCGATCTGAAGCTGCCTTCCAGCGCGCCTTTAAGCAGCATCTGGGATTGACTCCGGCCCAATGGCGCGCCTCCCGGGTGGCCAAAGAGACGGCGGACACGGACGATGCATCCAGCACCGCCGAACCTCAACACGGTCGACGCAAAAAGCTTCGGAATGTTTTGAGCGAGGCCTGAACTTTTCCAGCATTTCGAGGAACATCAGTCTCTCAACGACAACCGACAGCGGTATGCCAGTTGCCACAGTGACGCCCTTTGCGACGATGAGACGCCTTTGGTCGGATTGCAGTGACCGCCTGTCCCAACTAAGACTTAGCTGGCGCCAGCACAAAATTGTGCTCGACCTGCCAGAATTTTCCCTCGAAGCCGAGTTCTCTCGCTCGCGCGGGATCCTCGGTCAGCCTGAACTCGGCAAGAAGGCCCTCCTTCACACCAAACACCGCGTCCGAATGGATGTAGGGATCGTCGGGATCAAAGATGTGCGTCACAAGTGTTTCGAACCCTTCCGCCTTGATGATGTAATGCAGATGCGCCGGCCTGTAAGGGTGACGGCCAAGCGCACCCAGCATCTGCCCCACCGGCCCGTCATCGGGGATCGGATAATATCTGGGCTTGACCGCGCGGAACCAGTAGCGCCCGTCCTCTGCCGTTCGGAAGACGCCCCGCAGGTTGAAATCCGGCTGGATGCCTTGCTGCTGCACGTCATAGAAACCTTCGTCATTGGCCTGCCAGACATCGAGAATGGCGTTGGCGATCGGCCTGCCGTCGGTACCCAGGATGCGGCCGCTGATGACCATGTCCTCGCCCTTGTGATCGAGGCAGATATTGGCGCCCATCGGCAGTTCCGGTGCATCGGCGACATGGAACGGGCCGAGCACGGTGCTCTCCGAGGCACCAGTAGGCTTGCGGTTGTTGATCGCGTCGACCAGCATCGATACACCAAGCACATCCGACAGCAGAATGAATTCCTGCCGCCAGTCGGTGCAAGTATGGCCTGTGCGCGTGAGGAAGAGGATCGCATCCATCCACTCCTCCTGCGTTGGCTCCAGTTCCTTCACCGCCTCATGGAGCTTGCGGGTGACGACCTCCATGATCTGCTTCAGCCGTTCGCTCTTTGCCCCCGTATTGCGGCTTATGACGACATCGACGGAATTTTCCTCGGTGAAATAACCGTTTTCTTCAGCACCCATGACAACCTCACCGATCCAGGATTGTTTTCAGCACGCGGCGCAGCTCTGCTTCCGGCTCGAAGGCCGCTACATGCGAACGCCAAGCGACATGATGGTCGGGACGAACGAGCAAGGCGCCGGAATCGCTGATCTCGCGGGCGCGTGCCCAGTCTCCCGTCAGGTCCTGCCAAATCTGGCGGGGACCGATCTTGTGCACAGTGATCGGCACTCCGAATTCCTTTGAAAGCGCCTTTGCCGCGGAAATCCAGCCGTCGCCACCGATCCCGGTCAGGATCGTGAAGTGCCCGTGACCGGTGAGATCGAGACTGGAAACCTTTTCTCCCTGCGCCCCAAACAACCAGACATGCGGAAGCCGTGCACCTGGCCAGGTCGTCGGCTGGCAATGAAGTTCGGCATCCTTCTCGAAAGCGGGTTCCGCCTGCCCGTCCTTAACGATCGCCTTCGATGCATAGCGATGGTTCATTTCGACGCCATGAGCGTCAAATTCATAGACCTTATAAGCAATGGCGTCGCGGATTGCTGCGCGCTGGCGTTCTGCGGCCTCATCGTCATCGCAACGTGCGTCCATGTTCTGCTGCATCTTGACGGGATCGACGGAATCCAGAAGGCCAAGCGCCTTGAAGATCGGGCCAAATTCCTCGATCGACTTGTTCGCGCGGGTGACGATCTGCTTGGCGATAGGCGCGCGCTCGGCCTGATAGCTGTCAAGAAGGCCCATTCCGGCCTGCCCCCTGATGACCATTGCAAGCTTCCAGGCGAGGTTGAACCCATCCTGGATCGAGGTGTTGGAGCCTAGACCGTTCGAAGGCGGATGGCGGTGCACGGCATCGCCCATGCAGAAGACACGGCCGATCGACAGGGTCGTCGCGTACATGTTGTTGACCGTCCAGGTGGAGACCGACTTGACCTTCGGCTCAAGATCGGGAACGCCGACCAATTCACGCACGACCTTGGTTGCAAAGGCGTTGTCGACGGCCGGCGCCGGCTGGTTGATGTCATAGCCCCAGACGATCAGCCACTCATTCCAGGGCCGCACCATGCGCACGAGGCCCATGCCGATACCGCCTACATCCGCGCCCGGCTGCAGCACCCAGTAAAGCACGGAAGGACGATGGGCGACATAACGCGACAGATCAGCCTCGAAGAGGATGTTCATCGAACCGGCAACGCCCATCCGGCCCTCGAAGGACAAGCCGGCGTGTTCTGCGACCTTCGAATTGCCGCCGTCGGCGCCGACGAGGAATTTCGAGCGGATCGTCACTTCCTTGCCCGTTAGACGGTCGAGGCAGGTCGTCGTTACCCCATCCGCATCCTGGACGTGGCTCAAATATTCGGTCGACATGCGCGACTGGGCGCCGCGCGCGCAGGCCGTCTTGAAGAGCAGCGGCTCCATGTAGGTCTGTGGCAGATCGTTCATCCGACCTGGCGAGGTCAGGAGATGTTCGGCGCGCGACAGCGGATGATTGCCCCAGCTCTGCATGCGACCGATTTCCTCGCCGGCCACCGCCGTACAGAAGACGTTCTGGCCCATCAGGTCCTGTTCGGTCGCAAAGAGATAGGCCTCGTCTTCAACGTCCCGGCCGAGATCGCGCAGAACCTCCATCGTACGCTGGTTGGTAATATGCGCGCGTGGCGTATTGGCGAGCCAGCGATAGCGATTGATGATAAGCGGCTCCAGACCGTAGCTCGCAAGCAATGCGGCGGTCGCCGAACCCGCAGGTCCCGTTCCTATGATCAAGACGTCGGTGGTGATATCAGCCATTCGGCCCTCCCTTTTCATTTGGTACAACAGGTCCGCCCCTGAGCAGGCGGCGAACCGGAAAAAGCTCGAAGCCGGTGCGGTCGGATATCAGCCCCCAGAGCCCCCGGGGCGCAAACAGCATGGTGACGATGGCAAGCGCCCCAAGCGCCAGAAGGTACCAGGAGCCATAGGCCGAAAAGGCGTTCTGCAGGAAGAAGAAGACCAGCACGCCAAGGATCGGTCCTTCGATCGTCCCGATGCCACCGATGACGGTGATGAAGATGACATAGGCGGTCCAGTCGGTCAGCGAGAAGGCGGCATCGGGCGATATCCGCGCCTTCTGCAGATAGATGAGCGCCCCGATGATGCCGGTGATGAAGGCCGTGAGCAGATAGATCATCGTCTTTAGCCGGCGCGCATCGACGCCCAGCGCACGCGCCGCCGTCTCGTTGTCGCGCACCGCAGCAAGCCCGAGACCCTGGCGGCTGCGCAACAGCTTGTAGACAATCGCAATCGTCGCGGCCGTAACGATCAGCGCAAGCCAGAAGGACAGGGCATCGGCTGCCGCGGCCGCCCGCATTCCGAACCAGTCTTCAAGCATAGAGATGCCGAGCATGTCGCGGGTCGCATCCCTGGGCAGCGATGTACCAGTACCGCCGCCAAGCACCTTCCACTGGGCAAGCAGCAGGCGCCCGACTTCGGCAATCACCCAGGTTCCGATCGCAAAATAGGGGCCATAGAGGCGAAAGGCGAAGAAAGCGGTCGGTACGGCGATCAGCATGGCCGCAACGCCAGCAAGCGGAATGGCGAGGATCGGGTCGAGCCCGGCAAGAATGACAAGGCCGAAGAGAGCATAGGCGCCGCAACCGACGAAGAGCTGTTGGCCGACGGAAATCAGCCCCGCATAACCTGCAAGCAGGTTCCAGCTCTGCGCCAGCGTCAACATCGTCAGGATGAAGAACAGATCCTGCACTACGCCGCGCGACAGGAAAAGCGGTGCGACCGCAAGGGCGGCGCACACAACCAGGCAGACGAATGAAAAAGCCCGGGACAGCCGTGTGCCGGTTTCGATCCGCCAGTCCTGATATGCTTGACTATCGCTCGTCATGGTTTCCAAACCTGTGGTCATGGCGCGGCCTCAATCGACAGCGCGCGGAAAGAGGCCGCGCGGCCGCAGGAGCAGGACGATCAGGAAGGCGATATGCCCGGCAAGGATCTGCCATTCCGGATTGACGGCGGCGCCGATCGTCTGCGCCAGCCCGAGGATGATGCCGCCGGCAAGCGTTCCCCAGAGCGATCCGAGACCACCGATGATCACAGCTTCGAAAGCATAGATCAGCCGCGCCGGCCCGGCCGTCGGATCGAAATTTGCCCGCATGCCGAGATAGAGTGCGGCGATGGTCACGATCATCATCGCCAGCCCCGTAGCAATGGCAAAGATCGAATTCGGACGGATGCCCATCAAGCCGGCAGTGACCACATCGTCGGACGTGGCGCGAAAGGCGCGCCCGAGGGCCGTGCGATAGATGAGCTGGTTCAAGGCGACGATGACGACGACTGCCGAGCCGAAGGTCAGAAGCGGCATCAGTCCGGCATTGATGCTCCCCAACTGCAGCGAAGCCGTCTCCAGCGACCCGGCGGAGATCCTTCTGCTGTCGGCCGTGAAGGCCTCCAAAAGACCGTTCTGGATAACGATAGAGAGGCCGAAGGTCACAAGCAGCGGCGGCAAGACGTCCTTGCCAAGTGTGCGGTTGAGAAGGTGGTATTGCAGCAGCCAGCCGATCGCAAACATCAAGGGCGCGGCAATCAGCGCCGCGATGAATGGGTCGAGGCCGAGCGACGAAACGAGAAGCAGGATCAGGAATGCAGCCAGCACGATGAGGTCGCCGTGGGCGAGATTGACAAGCCGCATGATCCCGAACACCAGGCTGAGGCCGGCTGCAAACAGGGCATAGAGCCCGCCGAGCAACACCCCCTGAAGAAGCGTATCAAGCCAATTCATCGCTGTCGGCTCCAAAATAAGCTGCGTGGATCTTGGCCGGATCGAGATCAGCCGGGCGTCCGGTCAGGGTGATCCGTCCCTCCATCATGCAATAAACGCGATCGGCGACCTTCAGGACCTGGGCGATATCCTGCTCGACGACGACGATCGCCATCCCTGATGCGCGAATGCGGCTGAAGGCAGCGTAGATGTCTTTGATGACGACAGGCGCCAGACCGAGGCTGAGCTCATCGCAGAGCAAGATCTCGGGGTTCGACATCAGGGCACGGCCGATTGCCACCATCTGCTGCTGGCCGCCCGAAAGTGCAGTCGCCGGATTGCCTCGCCTTTCCTTCAGGATCGGAAACAGCGCGTAGACACTTTGCAGCGACCAAGGCCCGGAGCGCTTGCAGCCGTAGCTGCCGACCTGCAGATTTTCTTCCACCGTCAGCGAGGCAAAGAGCTTGCGCCCTTCCGGCACGAGAGCGATGCCGCGGCGCACGACATCGAAAGCAGGCATTGCACCTATCGCCTCGCCCCGATGCAGGACCATGTCCGATCGGTTGGCAATCACGCCTGCGATCGAGCGCATCAGCGTCGACTTACCGGCACCGTTAGCGCCGATGACGGCAATCGTGTCGCCGGCATCGAGATCAATGTCGATACCAAAAATTGCCTGGAAGTCGCCGTAAAAGGCCGTCAGGCCGCGGGTCTCGAGAAGGCTCGCCATCAGACCTCCATACCGAGATAGATGGCACGCACTTCGTCCGAAGCCATGATCGCCTCCGGCGCACCGATGCCGACGACACGCCCGAAATTGAGGACCAGTATACGCTCGGCAACCGCCGTCAGCGCATGCAGCACGTGCTCGATCCAGATGATGGTCATGCCGCGCTGATGAACGCGCCTGATCGTCGCGACCAGCTGCCGGCACTCGCCCTCCGTCAGGCCGCCGGCGATTTCGTCGAGGAGCAGGAGCTTCGGCTGGGTGGCAAGCGCGCGGGCAAGCTCCAGCCGCTTGCGCTCCAGAAGGGTCAGCGATGCCGCGGGCCTGTTGGCTTTGGCGATCAGACCAGTTTCAACGAGGATATCGGCGCAGAAGCTCGAGATATCGGCTTCGCCCGCCCGGGTGCCGAAAGCACCTGCGACCAGCAGGTTTTCGTAGACGGTCAGACCCTCGAAAGGTTGCGGGATCTGGAAGGTGCGGCCCATGCCGGCAAGGCAGCGCTGCATCGGCGGCGTATGGGTAACATCCCGGCCGTCAAAGCGGATTGTCCCGCCCGCAACGGACAGATTGCCGTTGATCAGGTTGAAGAGCGTCGATTTGCCGGCGCCATTTGGCCCGATGACGCCGAGCGCTTCGCCGGGCTCGACCGAAAAGCTGATATCCTCGGCAACGACGAGCGCACCGAAGGATTTCGAGACAGCATTAAGTTCCAGGATGGGCATCGGCCAATCTCCGCAAAGATCCGCCCGGCCGCAGAGCCGGGCGGATGTGCCTTATGCCAATGCTTCGAGCTTGCCGCCGAGCGGCACGTTCGGTGCAAGGCCGTTTTCCACGACGACGAGATCGTAACCGCCGCCAGACTTCAGCCGCCATTGACCGCCGACCAGCGGCGTCTTGGCGACGTTTTTCTGAGCGAAAGGCGGAAGCTTCTCATTGCCCCAGGCAATCGGTCCGACGAGCGTGTCGAGCTTGGTTTCCCCGATCGCCTTCGCGACCGCATCACCGTCGCTGACATCGCCGGCGCGCTTCATGACGTCGACGGCGAGTTCGAACAGGGCATGGGCAAAGCCGATCGGCTGCGTCCAGGGGCGACTGGTGGATTTCGTGAAGGCATCGGCAACGGCAGCCGTCGTCTCACCGGTCAGCGAGGATTTGAACGGATGGCTCGGCGTCCACCAGACTTCCGTCGACAGATTGTGGCCGGCATTGCCAAGCGCCTCGACGGTCTGCGGGAAGAGAAGCGCCTTGCCGATTGAGGCGATCTTGGGCTTCAGACCCTGCTGCTTGGCCTGGTTCCAGAAGGTGGTGAGGTCGGGCGGGATCATCACGCCTGTCAGGATTTCGGTTTGCGCCTGCTTGAAGGCGTTGATCTGTGCGGAGAAATCATCCGTCAGGTTCTGGTAGCGGCCGGTATCGGTCAAACCATAACCGAGCTTTTCGAGCACGGGCGGAAAGCCGACGACCTTGTCGCCCCAGGCATTGCCATCTCCGTCGTTCGGAAACAGCCCGCCGATCTTCTTGTTGGTTTCGATCTGGCCCCACATGCCGGTGAAGACGGCGATGATATCCTCCAGGCCCCAGAAGAAATGATAGGCATAATCGAAGGGCTTCCATGAGGCAGGATCGCCCGGATTGCCCTGCTGGCCGATGAACCAGGGCTGCCAGGGCGCGACCGTGGAAATGCAGGGCATGCCCTCGCCTTCGCAGGTCGTCGAGACGGGATTGGTCGTCTCCGGCGTCGAGGATACCAGCATCAGATTGATCTGGTCGTCGACAATCAATTCCTTGGCGACCTCGGCGGCGCGATTGGGGTTGGACTGACTGTCCTTGACCACGACCTCATAGTTGAGGCCGAGCTTCTTGGTCGTCGCGAGAAAGGCGTCGATGACGAACTTGTCGGCTTCGCCGAAAGCGGCAAGCGGACCGGTCTGCGGGCTGACATAGCCAAGCTTGATGGCCGCCGTCTGGCCGATTGCCGGCGCGGCAAGGCCGGATGCGGCAATCGCTGCTCCGCCGGCTGCCGTCGTCTTCAGAAAATCGCGTCTCGTAAACATTTGTCCTCCCATTGTCCTCTCCTCCCAAAGAGTGCGTAGTCAGGCAGACGATCAATCTGCCGGTCGGCGGCCTTCCCAGGCCTCCTGCAAAAGCGCCCTGATCGAATCCCGGTCGATCGGGCGCGGGTTCCAGTAGGGATTTTCAACGGCGATCGACGCCGCCCGGTCGAGATCGGCCTCGGTCAGGCCGAATTCCTTGAGCGACAAAGGCGCGCCGATCGACTTGGCAAAATCCCAAAGGCCGGCGCCGATCGAGCCTGCGAAGAGCTTGGCGACTGGGGCGAGTTCTGCTGTTGCCGCTTTGGCGTTGAACGCGGCAGTATGCGGCAGCATCACCGCATGGGTCTCGGCGTGCGGCGTGTCGAAGGAGCCGCCGAGCGTGTGGCAGATCTTGTGATGGAGTGCCATGCCGACCGTGCCAAGCACCGTGCCGCAGAGCCAGGCGCCATAGAGTGCATCGCTGCGAGCGCCAGCGTCATTGGGCTTTTCGGCGATCTTGGGCAGGCTGCGG
Source organism: Rhizobium viscosum (assembly GCF_014873945.1). Classification (NCBI taxonomy): domain Bacteria; kingdom Pseudomonadati; phylum Pseudomonadota; class Alphaproteobacteria; order Hyphomicrobiales; family Rhizobiaceae; genus Rhizobium; species Rhizobium viscosum. The sequence continues at coordinate 816,548 of NZ_JADBEC010000002.1, forward strand.
GAAAAGGCGCGGAGACCTTCGAGCGCCATCAGGGTCGAAATCGGATTACGATCACGCGCATAAAGGCCCTCGACGGCATGGGCCATGGCATTAAGGCCGCTCGTCACACTCATCGAAACCGGTAGCCCATGGGTCAGAGTCGGATCGTAGATGACGATTTCCGGCAGGATCCGTGCGTCGCGAACGGTCGTCTTGCGACCGCCTTCCGTCTGGCCAAGAATGGGCGTGACCTCCGATCCGGCATAGGTGGTCGGCACGACGATCTGCAGAAGGTCGGTTCGATAGGCAATCGCCTTGCCGAGGCCGGTCGTTGATCCTCCGCCAAGCGAGACCACACAATCCGCCTCGGTTTCGGCCACCATCCTCATCGCTGTCTCAGTCACGTCGACCGGCGTGTGCATGGTAGCGCCGGTAAAAACGCCGCAGGCAAGGGAGCCGATTTCGGTTGCCAGCGCCTCCGCATCCGCCCTTTGATGCGGCGTTGCAAGGACGAGCGCCCGCTTGCAGCCGGCTGTCACAATCCATTCGGCAACCTTGCTCCTGCTGCCATCGCCGAAGACAATCCGGGCCGGGCTGCCGGCATAGGAAAATGCGTCGATCATGCCGCCCTCCCCGGCTTTGCCCGGACCATAACGAAGGTAAGCTTCACTGCCTTTGTACTACGTCCGTCGACCTCGACGGGATCGAACGACGTGATGAGTTCGGGCCGTACGCCAAACAGCGCGTCTTCGTGCAAGTGTGGGTCGCTCGCATCGTAAATATGCGTCGTAATCGTCTCGAAGCCCTTTGCACGCACAACGAAATGCAGATGCGCCGGCCGGTGTAGCGGGTAACCGGCCGCAGACAGCAGCCGACCGACAGGACCGTCTGCCGGCACGCCGTAGCCGGACGGAACAACAGAGCGATAGGAAATGCACCCCTGCACATCGGTTCTGAACAGACCGCGCAGATTATGTTCGGGCTGGAGATCCGGTTGCTGGTTCTCGTAGAAGCCCTCTGCATTGGCCTGCCAGGTCACCACCTCAGCATCTGCGACCGGCAGGCCGTCGAGATCCTGGACGCAAACCGACACCAACAAGGGTTCGCCGATGCCATCGAGCGAGATCGACGAAGCCGAGGCACGTTCCGGCGCATCGGCGCGGAAGAAGGGGCCGCGGATGGTATTGGGTGTTGCGCCCTTCGGCCGGCGCGAATTGATGTCCTCGACAAGCGCCGAAGCGCCGATCAGATCGGACAGAAGGACCCATTCCTGTCGACGCTCGTCCGAGGCATGACCGACCTCCGTCAGGAAAACAATGAACTTTCGCCACTCGTCCTGGGTCGGCCGAAATTGTTTGATGAGATCGTGAGCATGGGTAACGGCGGCTGCGAGCAGTTCGACGAGCCTGGTGTCCCTGCCGGCGGAAAAGCGCTCAGCGAAGGCTTCAGACGATGTCGCCTCGCTGAATGTGAGCGGTTGAGAACGCCCCGCCATGCCAATCCTCCCCGATCTTCTATGCGAAGTATGGGCAGAATAGCAGGATAGGGCGCACCGATTGATGATTTTGTTGAGAGATAATATAACGGATCGTTATGAAGATCGATGAGCGTCACCTGATCCAGCTCGCGGCCGTCGTCAAGACCGGCGGCGTCACGGAAGGCGCGGCTTTGCTTGGGCTTGCGCAACCTGCCGTCTCGCGCACCTTGTCCATGCTGGAAAGGCGCCTGGGCGAGCCGCTTTTCGTCAGAGGGCGTCGGCCCTTGCAGCCAACCGCCTTTGGCCTGGCGCTCGCGGAACATGGTTTCGTCATGCTGGCGGCCTCCCGCAAGGCCTCCGATCTCGTCGAGAGTTTCAGGGTCGGCAAGAGCGGCGTCGTGCGCGTCGGCGGCACGCCCTTTTTCATGGATGGGCTGATCGCTGGGATCTGTGCGGAGTTTCAGACGAGCCATCCCGACGTGCGCATCGACCAGAGCTACGGCTACTTCCCGGATCTCAGGGCAGCGCTGAAAGCCGACCAGATCGATCTCGCTATCTGCCCGATCGATATTCTCGATGAAGGCTCAGGGCTCGAGTTTCAGCAGATTCTTCCCGGTCGCAACGTCGTCGCCTGCCGGGTCACGCATCCCCTGCTCTTAAAGCGGCGGCCACAGCCGAGCCATCTTCTTGACTATCCCTGGGTCGCACCGCCACCGGGGAGCCCCTTGCTCGCGGATTTGCGCGCGCTGCTTCTTTCATTCGGGGCAACCGAGCTCAAGATCCGGTATTCGGGCGGTTCGCTGATGGCGGTGATCAATTATCTGAAGACCGCCGATGCGCTGACGATCATGCCCCATAGTGTCGTCTTTGCACAACGCAAGGACAAATCGATCACGGCATTGCCAATCACCATTCCGCATCCCGAGCGGGCACTGGCGATCCTCAGCCGTGTTGATGCACCCCGTTTGCCCGCCGTAGATCAGTTTGCCACATTTGTCCGCTCTGGTTTCGAAAGCTTGCGTCACCTCATCAAACGCCACGAAGAGGCGGTCGTTTGGGGTCTTTAATATGCCAATCGCTTCGACGGTGAGGATTTGTTGTCGGCGCTTTCGGGATGAGACATGGTATGGACGATGCGGTTTCCCCTTGCGCAGGGCGAGGCACTCGCGCGAGCTGTGACAGACACGAAAATCGTGAAGATCGAAGGCGGCGGCCATGAGATTCATCCCGAGGGCCGGGAAAGATCATTTCTGCTATCGATGAACATGACGCTCTCGTCAAGTGACCGAGACAAAACCAAGCGAGGACGGACATGTTGGATCGTGCTGACTTTTATGACGCAGAACTGAAGCGGCACAACGCGCATTTGCGTGCCGCCGCCAACGTTGGAGCACGTGACCGCGTGCTCGATATCGGTTGTGGGGCAGGACAAACGACGCGTGAGGCCGCACGTGTCGCGGTGGAAGGCGAGGCGATCGGTGTGGACACCTCCTCAGAGATGCTTGAGGTTGCGCGACGACGTTCCAGCGAAGCGGGATTGCGAAACATTGCCTTTGAGCAGGGTGACGCCCAGCACCACGTATTTCCGGCTGCGAGCTTCGACCTCTGCATCAGCCGGTTTGGCGTCATGTTCTTTGCTGATCCGGCGGCGGCATTTGCCAATGTCGCCCGTGCGATGCGTCCGGGCGCACGCCTTGCATGGATGGTCTGGCAGAGCCAGGAGCGGAACGGTTGGTCTGGCGCCATCAGGCAAGCCTTGGCTCCGGGAATTGCGGCTTCCGCACAGGCTTCCGCGCCGTTTTCGCTTGGCGATCCCACGATCGCTGCAGAACTTCTCAACACGGCAGGCTTTGTTTCGATCGATTTTGCCGATGTGCGAGAACCGGTTTTTTACGGAGCGGACGTCGATACGGCCTTTGACGCACTCGTCGAGCTCTATCTTGTGAAAGACACGCTGGCGCGAAGCGGTGAAGCGCCTGACAAGGCACTGCAGCGACTGCACGATTTACTTGAGGCATCTATGACCCCGGAAGGCGTACTCTTTGAGTCGCGCGCATGGATCATTACAGCTCGCAGAGGGTAGCGACCGACCGTCTGCATCTCATCCGGCCGCCTTCGTGCCGATTGGATGAAACTGGTGGAGAGGCGCCCTGAAGCCGGTATTTTAGGGTTTCAGATCGAGCAGCGCGAGGTTGCTTCCATCCATGGCGAAGGGCACGGAGGCGTGCTGGTGCGCCACCATCCAGCGGCCATCGTGCTTCACGAGGCCAAGGGTTTGGCGGTACCAAAGATCGACTTCGGTGCCGTCGGTCTTTGTTCCCGTCATGTGCAACAAGCCACTCCAGAAAGCCACGTCTCCGCCAACCGTCAGCTTAGCATCGTGCACGTCGCTGCCGATCAAACCTTCCCAAGTGTCGAACCAGGCCTGCAGGCCCGCCTCGTCCTTGCCGTGATAAACGAGTGGTGGCGCCAGCGAGAACTCAACAGAATCGTCGGTTTCGTAGAACAATGAGCCTTTGGCGTCTTTTTCGCCGAGCGCGGTGGCGCGCATCATCAGCATGGCGATAATCGCCTCTTCTTCGATATGGGCATTGGTTTCCTTGCTCATTGGCCGTTCTCCTGTCCTGTCGTCAGGCAGAGGACGAATGGAGGAACAACAATCCGACATTGACGAAGCGAGATTCTCGCCTACTCAGCTTTTCACCGACCCGGCTGCCATGCCCGCCAGGAAGTAGCGTTGAGCAATCAGATACAGGACCAAAAGCGGGAGCGATCCCAGCACGCTCATCGCCATCATCTCGTTCCATTCGAACGCATGCTGGCCCATTAACAACTCGATACCGATGGGAACGGTCCGCATATCCATCGACTTCGTCAAAGTCAGGGCGAAGAGGAATTCGTTCCATGCCAGCAGAAATGTATAGACCGCCGTCGCGACGATGCCAGGCACAGACAGCGGGATGATCACACGCCATAGCGCCGTCCAGCTTGAGCCGCCATCGACAAGCACTGCCTCATCGAGCTCCTTTGGCAGGGTATTGAGATAGCCGGTCATGAGAAGGATCGCATAAGGCAGGGTGAAGACCATGTAGGTCAAAATCAGCGCAAAATAGGTGTTGAAGATACCGAAGGCGACGACCATGCCGAAATAGGGGATCAAAAGCGTGATCGGCGGCACGGTCTGCGTGCTGATGATGAACACGTTCAGCGTTTTCTTGAGCCGGAATGAATACCTGCTGAAGGCATAGGCCGTCAGGATGGCGATCAGCACCGTCAGAACCGTTACCACTCCCGCGACGAGATAGCTGTTGAGAAAGAAGCGAACCTTCGTTGGGTCGCTGAAGATCGCAAGATAGGCGACGCTGGTGAAACGGTCGGGCAGCAGACGCGGCGGGAGCGCAAAGATCTCGGTGTTCGACTTCAAGGACGTGAAGAACATCCACAGGATCGGAAAGCCCGCGAAGACCAGCCCGACCGCCAGCCCGAGATATGTCAGGAGGGTCGGTACGATGGTGCGACTGAGAGAGCGTTTTGCCATTGCCGGTCACCTGGCCTTCTGATGTTTGATGTAGAAATATGTGGCGCCCATCGAGATGATCAGAATGAAGATCGCGCTCGCCGACGCGCGCGAAAATTCGTAGCTCGAAAAAGCAAGTTTGTAGGTGTAGGTGCTGAGCACCTCGGTCGCGTAGATCGGACCGCCTCCCGTCGTCATCCATACGAGGGGAAAGACCTGCATCGTCCAGATGAAATCAAGCAAGGCGATGCTGATGATGATCGGCATCAGTTGCGGGATCGTGATGTAGCGGAATTTCTGGAACTCGTTGGCGCCGTCAATACCGGCGGCCTCGTAGAGATCCTTGGGAATGCCCTGAAGACCAGCGAGAAGGCTGACCATATAGAGCGGGTATCCCGCCCAGATATTCGCAAAGGTCAGCGCATGCAGCGCGGTTGTCGTCGAAGAAAACCACTCGACTTTGAAGTCAATGATATGGAGCGTCATCAGGATGCTGTTGACGACGCCATTGGGATCGAGAAGCAGCCGCCAAATGATCGCGATGATCACCGCCGTGAAGAGCCACGGCAAAATGTAGAGAACCCGCAGGATGCTTCTGATCAACGGATCGACACGCTGGCTGTTGAGCAAAAGGGCGAAGGCCAGACCGATCAGAAGATGGAAGATGACGCTCATCACCGTGAAGTAGAGTGTCTGGACGACCGACTGCCAGAAAATCGGATCATTGAAGATCGTCACATAATTCTGCAAGCCGACGAAGGACGCGTCCTTCTTCGTGATTGCACCATCCATCAGCGAATAGCGCAGGACGGTGAGCATGGGAAACAGCATCAGCAGGCAAAACAAAAACGTGGCCGGGGCAACGTAGAAGTACGGAACCAGCCTCTTTCTTGTTTTGTAAGACAGTATGCCACGCTTGCGCATTCTTGCTTGCGTTCGGATCATCGTTTCTGTGGCGAGGCTCATGAGATGTGATTTTCCGCCTGGTCCTGAAATCTATCAATTCGTCCTGATGTAGTGGCAGCGCGATAAATTCCATCGCGCTGCCGACGATTGGCCGGTGGGGTGCTTACTTGCTGAACTCGACCAACCATTGCTTTTGCGTGTTGGCAGCCGCGTCCTTTGCGGTTTGCTGACCGTCGAACATCTTTTGAACTTCGACGTTCATCTGGCGCATCAGATCTTCTGCCACCGGCAGCCCGACGAATTCGTTGGCCAGCTTTCCGCTTTGGAATATCTTGAAGGCTTCTTCAAACAGCGGGTCCGACTTGGAGAAATCGGGTTTGGCGTGGACATTGCCCGGGAAGGCATTGGCGATCGACACGAGGCGGCTGTTGACTTCCGGGCTCATCAGATATTCGACGAGCTTCCAGGCCTCCGCCTTGTGCTCGCTTTTGTCGCTGATGCCGATACCCCAGGAAGCATAGGGCAGTCCGCGCTTGCCCGTGTAGCCATCGACGGCCGGAAGGGCGGAGATGCCGAACTTGAGATTGGGGTTTCGCTGGCGAATGAGATTGATGTGCGCCAACGAGTCGATCATCATGCCGACACGTCCGTTGACGAACTCTTCGACCTTGTCCTGTTCCTTCTTCGCAAAAATACCAGGCGAGATGACGCCGGCGTCCTGCAGCGACTTGATGTATTCAAGCGTGCCGACGACGGAGGCGTTTTCCAGATCGGGCTTGCCATCCTTCAGCATGGATGCTCCCGACGCCCAGACCCAGGACATCACGTCATTCTGGATGCCGCCGGGATTTTGCAACGAAAGCGGTAGCACCCAACCATATTGGTTTTTGTCCGCGTTGGTCATCTTCTTTGCGGCAGCGGCGAATTCGGTGCGGTTTGTCGGCATCTTTTCGACGCCGGCCGCCTTTGCCAGATCGAGGTTGACAAAGACCGGGTAGACGAACGAGGCAAGCGGGAACATGACGCTTTGCCCGTTGACCTTGATAATATCGGCGATCTGGCTCTGATCATATTTGGCATCAGCCATCAGGCTGTCCATCGAGGCGATTGCGCCCTGTTTTGCCAAGCCGTTGACCCAGGCGCCGTCCAGGCCGACGACATCGCTGAGTGTCCCGGACGCTGCGCCCACAACGATCTGATCATGGGTGGCGGAATAGGGACCGCTGACGAGTGTCACCTTGATACCGGGGTTTTTGGCTTCAAAGTCGTCCATGATGCTGCGCAGAGCGCCAGCGGGCATTTCTGGTTCCCACCATTGGATGAACTCGAGATTGGTCTGAGCAAAGGCGCAGGTGGCGCATAGTGCCCAGGCGGCCACAGCCGACTGAGCCGCCATGATGTATCTTCTGACGTTCATGTTTCCCTCCCTAGGAATGATATTTTGCTCGATCCTCCCGATCGAGACCAAAGTAGGTTCCTCCAGGCGTCTGGCTGTCAATGAAGAACTGCAATCGGAAAAAGCAAGAAGGCCCCAGGAGTGCTAAAAATGACTTTAACCTATTGATTTTCAGATGTTTTACCTTTCAATCTCGAGACGTTTTTTTCTTTTCGACATATTTCCCGTGTCGCATTTTTTCTTTACTTTCGTAAACAAATGAAAGGCGAGCCGCCCAAAGGAAAACAAATGAAAGACTTTGACGGTCTAGGAAAAGCAGGGGCGGACGGGCTGTGCGCCACAGGAAAAACACCTAAAAGTAGCATTCAGGTGCCAACGAACACCAAAAAGAACCTGGCCTTTGGCCGCAAAGTCACGGGTTACGAGACGGTCCTGCGCACCCGATGCGGAACGCGCAAAGCCGGCGGCAAAGAGTGGCGAGGATGGTGGCGAACACTTGTGAGCAATGAAGCAAGCAGTCGCTCCTGCGACTGCCCGCCAACCAGCTCCGCCACCGCGGATCTTGTTAGATTGCCAGATGCGTCTGGGGATCGAAGAAGTGTAGTTTGGCCACATCGATCGCCAGGTTGATCATTGCGCCCGGCTGGACTGTGCTGACGGCTTCGAACTTCGCCACGGCGTTTGCCGCACCGCTCAAGTCCTCGACGGCATCGGGGTCACCGGAGTCGATCCGGACTGCTTCGATCTTTAGATGAACGATCAGCTCTGAGCCCAGTTCCTCGATCGATTTCACAAGGGCCGGGATCGTCGCGTAGCGTGATCCCGATTCCAGACCGCTGTCGTAGAGGTCTTCCGGGCGAATGCCGAAGATGATCGTCTTGCCTTCGAACGCCCTCAGACCGGGAGACTGCTCGAATGCGGTCGTCGGGACCGGTATGGAAAAGGTCGGCAGCTCGATCCTGCCGTTCTGCAAGCGGCCTTCGAACAGATTCATAGACGGCGAGCCGATGAAACCCGCGACGAAGGCATTGACCGGCCGGCTATACAATGTCTTTGGCGTGTCGACCTGCTGAAGGACGCCGCCCTTCAAGACGGCAACCCGGTCGCCCATGGTCAAGGCTTCGGTCTGATCGTGCGTCACATAGATCGTCGTCACGCCAAGCTGTCTTTGCAGGCTGACGATTTCGGCGCGCATTTGCACGCGCAGCTTGGCATCGAGATTTGACAGGGGCTCGTCCATGAGAAAGGCCGCCGGTTCCCGCACCATTGCGCGTCCCATGGCGACCCGCTGGCGTTGGCCGCCGGAGAGCGCGGCCGGTTTGCTGTCGAGCAGCGTATGCAGTTGAAGGGTCTTGGCTATTTCATTGACCCGCTTCGTGCGCTCTTCCTTGCTCTTGCCCGCAAGTTTCATCGAGAAGGCAATATTGTCGAACACCGTCATATGCGGGTAAAGCGCATAATTCTGAAAGACCATCGCTATGTCCCGGTCCTTCGGCGCGAGATCCTCGACATTCTCTCCACCGATGCTCAGGGTCCCGCTGCTGATCTCTTCCAGCCCGGCGATCATGCGCAATGCCGTCGATTTTCCGCATCCCGAAGGGCCGACGAGGATGAGGAACTCGCCATCATTTATCGTCAGGCTGAGATCCTTGATCGCGTGGAATTTGGTTCCAAAGGTCTTGCAAATTTTATCCAGTACAACAACAGCCACGGCACTTCCTCCTTAGTATCGTCGCCATCCAATCCTCAGGACAGCCCCTCCCCGGCACTGTTTCGGATCGAACCGAAACCGTCATCTGCGCACGCCAATCCGATCGTCCAGGGCACCAGTGTGATGAACTCTCAGTCCGGTGGCGCGATCGGTCTCGGCACGGGTGCATTTTCCCGCGCCAGCCACGCGAGACAGGCGCTCTGATCCGGCAGGGCCATGCGGCCACCGGGGCCAGTCACCGAGATCGCGGCTGCGGCAGTTGCATAGACGGCGCAGTCGACAGGCTGCTTTCCCTGTATCAGCGCAAAAGCATAAGCGCCGTGAAAGCAATCTCCGGCGCCCGTCGTGTCGACCGCTTTGACCTCGTAGGCCGGAACATGCCACAAAACGCCGTCTTCCGCCTGCCTGATATAGGATCCTCGCTCACCGTCGGTCAGAACGACTGCGGTGCGGTCGTCCGACCAAAGCTTGTGCAGGATCAACGTCGGATCGGTTTCGCAGGAATAAGTCTGCGCAAATTTCAGTGGCAATACCAGATGGTTGGACAGGCTCATCAATCGTTCGGTCGCGGGCCCGATCGTCCATTCAATGTCTGCGACCACCGCCAGGCCCAGCATGCGGGCGCGCGCCACGATCGTATCGGCGTGGGTGGCATAGCCGTCGATCAACAGCACCTGGGCTTGTGCAAGAGTGCTATCGGCCAATGCCTCGGAGGTTCCGTGCGGCACATCATCGTCATAGGCGATAAATCTGTCGCCTTCAGGTCCGACCGTGATGACCGAACGTATTGGCCTGGCATCGGCGCGGCGCGGCGCAAAAGATATATCGACCCCGTGCCGTTCAAGTTCGCGGGCGCTGACATCGGTGAGAGGCTCACTCAGCCAACCGATGAAACCGGCCCGTCCTCCCAGCTTTGCGACCGCGACAAGGGCCGTCGCTACATTGCCGCCGTGGTCCTGGGTGCGATTTGTCACTTTCCCCTTGCCGGCACTCAGCGGGCGATCGACATATATGATATCGTCGATCGCCAAGGCCCCAAAGCCCAGAACCTGAAGGTTGTGTGCCACCTGTCAACCGCCCGCGGCAGCGAGCGCCTCTTGCGGCGCCATACCGCCGTGAATAACGAGCTTGAAGGCGCGAGCCGCCATCGTCGTGTCGCCGTGCCCCCAGAGGTTTCGCCCCACCACGGCGCCCTTCGCTCCCGCCCGCAAGGCGTCGGCGGTCTGGGTCAGAGCCCCGAGCAGATTTTCCGTTTTCGGACCGCCCGCGATCACGATGGGAACCGGGCAAGTGGCGACGGTTTCCTGGAATGAGTCGAAGTCCCCAGTGTATCCGACCTTGATCACATCAACGCCGGTCTCAAACCCGATCCGCACAGCATAGGCGATTTCGTCGGGAGTGAATACGATCTTGCCGCCGTTTGAATAGTCGCGGGGATAGACATGGGCAACGACCGGCATTTCAAAGCGAGCAGCGGCGTTGACGGTATCGGTGAGCCAGCGAATGTAGTCGCCTTCCGTATTGCCGCGCACCGGAATGGCAACGGCCAGAGCATCGGCACCGTAGCGCACCGCATCCTCGGGAGTCGCGATCAACTGACGGATTCGGTCGTCCGGCGTAAAGCATCCGGCCTGAATGACCAGCGCCGCCTTGCCGGCATAGGCAGGCCACAAGTGGCGCGCAGCACCAGGCTGAATGCTGATATAATCCGGCTCTCCGGCCATCACGCGCTTCAGCGCGCCCGGCAGATCCGCCAGGCCGCCCTCACGGACGTTGCCATAGCCCACGAAGTGGTCGACCGCGCCACCGAACAAATGCCCCGACGGATGTGAAAACAGCCGTGACAGGCGAATTTTGGTTCCAAGGCCCATATCGATGCTGTCCCTCTACAAGTTTGATTTCGCGGTGAGACCCTAACTCGAAAATAAACGAATGTTCAATATTTCGATTTCTTTCGTTTTGATTTAAGATGACTGTAATGCGGGCTGGGCGTAGGCTGGCACCGCCCTTCATCGCGTCTTTTGACCACAGTGGCTGCCATGCATTTTCGATTTTCGAAAGCTCGGTACCGTCATCGAAAGGAATTCGAGGTCACACATGCTTGCGGAACAACGGCGACATCAGATCATGCTGGAACTTCAGCGGACCGGCCAGGCACGCACCACGCAGCTGGCGGAAAACTTCGGCGTCTCCGAGGTGACAATCAGATCCGACCTGGAAATTCTGGATGCCAAGAAGCAGCTCATCAAAACGCATGGCGGCGCGATCGCATTGCCGGCCAGCTCGCCCGCGGCAGCCTTCGAAGAACGGATGAACCGCAATTTCGATGCCAAACGGCGCATCGCGCAGATGGCGGCACGCCAGATCATCGACAACCAGTCCATCGTGTTCGACAGCGGCTCGACACTGCTGCAGGTCGCCATGCAAATGCCCCCGGTCAATAACGTCGTGGTGGCCACAACCGCCATGAATATCGCGCAGCATCTGATGTATCGGCCGGGGCTGGACGTGCATATGATAGGCGGCCGGGTCTTTCCCAGCACAGTGAGCACGATCGTCTCGGATTCCGACAAGGCGGTCGGCGGTCTTGTCGCCCACCAGGCGTTCCTCAGCGCTCATGCCATCGATCACGCATTCGATGTCGTCGATGTCTCAGAAGACATTGCGCGCACAAAACGCAATCTGGTCCGCATGGCGAGGCGCGTCATCCTCGTGGCGGATTCCAGCAAGTGGGATATCGGCGCTTCGTCAAAGGCATTTTCGCTTTCCCGGGTCGATCTGATCATCACCGACACCGGAATGCCGCAGGGGATTCGCAGTCGACTGGACAAGCTGGGGGTCGAAGTGCGCTATGTGTAGAGGCGGCTAGCTGCCAATTGTGCTTCATGTAACAAAAAATTTTGCGCATGCGATATTCTCAGGCTACAAACGCATTTCGAAAGCCCCCACACTGACCGCCTTTGCGATATCGGCTGACGCGGACGAGCCTTGGCGCAGTGCAACCAGAATTGCCAATGAACAAGATGACGATCAAAACCATGGACGATTTCGCCCGGTCCTGTGGCGTTTCTCGTCCAACACTTTCGCGGTATTTCGATAACCCGAGCAGCGTAAAGCCGGGGACGCGCAAACGCATCGAGGACGCGCTATCGGCATCGGACTACCGGCCCAATCTCTATGCCCGCAACCTTAATCGCAAGAGGACACGGAACATTGGCATTCTCGTGCCTGTCATCACAGATCCATTCTATGCCGAAATGGTCAACCGTCTGGAATTGCTTGTCCGTGGTGAAGGTTACTGGCCAATCGTCATTTCGTCCCACGGCTTGCCGGATCTTGAAGCCGAGGCTGTGAACACGCTTCTATCCTTGAAGGCTGCCGGCGCGATCATCGCGCCTCTCGGTCTCTCTTCCGAGCCTGGCATCTTCGAAAAACTCCGGGAGAGCATCCCCATTGTCTACTTCGATACATTCATCGAAGGCGACACGCCGTTCATCGGCAATAACAACGCCCAAAGCGTTGCGACGATTGTCGACTATCTCTGCCGATCGGGCGAACCGCCTGCATATTTCGACATTCCGCATGTCAATCACAATTCCGGGGAGCGGCTGGCAAGCTATATCGCCACGATGAAGTCGCTCAATCTCGAACCGGTCGTGTTTGGCGCCACCGAGAGCTACGGCTGGGATTTCGAACGGATGGGATATGAGCAGACCGACGCAATGATCGCGGCTGGAGCGCTTCCGGGCAGGACGATCCTCTGCGCGAACGACCGCCTCGCCTTCGGCGCGATGTCAGCCGCCCACTCGCGCGGCCTTCGCGTCGGCCGCCGGAGCGATAGCGATCTTCGCATCGCCGCCCATGACGACCACCCTCTCAGCCGCTATACCTGCCCGCCGCTGACGACAATGGCGCAAGACTTCACCGCCATGGCGCGCGGCAGCGTCGACACACTGCTTTCGATGCTGGACGAAGACAATGACGCCACGCAGGTCGTTGCACGAAAAATCATCCTCGACGGTACATTGGTGATGCGTCAGTCGGCGTGATCGACGAGGCTGCGCCATCCGGCAACCGCCTCTTCCACCGCCCGCCGCGCCACCGGAATATGCCGCCCCATGGAAACGAAGCCATGGATCTGGTCCTGCCAACGCCGCAGGATTACAGGGACACCCGCCACGGCAAGCCGTCGGGCATAGGCCTCCCCTTCGTCTGCGAGGATATCATGGCCCGCAATCGCGACGAAGGCCGATGGCACGCCCGCGACATTCCCGACGCGCAGGGGTGAGACGCGCCAATCGCCGATATCAGCCGCATCCCGGACGTAGTGGTCCCGGAACCAGCGCATCGTCGAGGCAGTCAAACCGTATCCTTCTGAAAACCTGACATAGCTGTCGGCCGTCTGTCCGGCATCGGTGTTGGGATAGAGCAGAAGTTGCGCCGAGATTTTCCGGGCAACGCCATCCCGCGCGAGAAGAGACAGGACCGCGGCCAGATTGCCGCCGGCACTATCGCCGGCAACCGCGATCCGATCCGGATCGATACCGAGCGCGCTTGCCTGCTCCACCACATAGGCAAGCGCCGATAGGCAGTCTTCCAGGCCCGCCGGGAACTTGTGCTCGGGCGCCAGCCGATAGTCCGGGCAAAATACGATGCAGGCGCCGATATTCGCAAACCACCGGCAGATCTCGTCATGAGATTCAAGCGTGCCGACGACCCAGCCGCCGCCGTGAAGGTAGAGAAGTGCCGGCGCATCCGCGTTCGGAGCGCCCACGCCTCGGTAGATCCTGAGCGGGATCGGGCCGTCCGTCCCGGCGATCGTTCTGTCCTCGATGGCCGCGACCGGCTCGCGATCGCCCTGTAATGTCGGGCAACCCGCGTCATAGGCGGCGCGCGCCTCGTTTACCGTCCCGCGCTCGAAGGGTGGCTGGTTTGCGGCGCGGCCGAGCGCCAGGACATGCGCGGCGCCGGGATCCAATCGATCTTTCATCGCTTCACCTCAAGCAAGCAGGCTGTGGGCTTCATCTTCGCCGAGCAGTGGCGGTTGCGTGACTGTGCCCGCAATCGCAACCGCGCTCCTGGCCTCGCTGGATGCCAGGGTCGCTTCCATGATCTCGAGAACATGAAGGGCCAGATCGCCGGAGGCGCGCGGCGCCCTGCCCTCGCCAAGCGCGCGGACGAGATCGGCAACGCCCAGCATGCGATAATTGGCGCGGTCGGGAGCGCTATACGGCCAATTCGGGGCGCCATACAGTTCGTCCCCGCTTTCAAAATTCTTCCATTCGGTGCCGCGCTCGGAAAGCGAGACCGTTCCGCCGAACGTATCGGGATCTGGCAAGCGCAACGAACCTTCCGTGCCGTGCAGCTCGATCGGATGATTGGAGTGCCGGAAGACGTCCCACGACGCACCGAAATTCACCGTTGCGCCCGATTGAAACTCGAGAAGCGAGAGCACGTTGGTCGGCGTGCCCACTTTGAACGTCGTGTTCTTGAAGGGCCCATCAGCCGTGATCAGCCGTTCTTCCTGGCCTTTCGTCGCCATCGCCATGACGCTCTTCACCGGGCCTAGCAGATTGACCAGCATCGTCAGATAATAGGGACCCATGTCGAACATCGGCCCGCCACCGGGTTGATAATAGAATTGCGGATTGGGATGCCAATGTTCCATGCCGCGGCCGAACATGAAGGCGGTGCCGCTGACCGGGCGACCGATCGCACCTGCATCCATCAGGCCTCGTGCACGCCGGCCGGCGGCGCCAAGGAATGTATCGGGAGCCGAACCTAACAGAAGAGCGCGACGTCTGGCTTCAGCCACCAGCTTGCGGCCCTCGGCGGCCGACGTCGCGAGCGGCTTTTCGGTGAAGACGTGCTTGCCTGCAGAAAGTGCTGCCATCGTCACGTCGAAATGGACGGCCGGGATGGTGAGATTCAGGACAAGGTCGACTTCGGGGTCGGCCAAGAGCGCGTCGACCTCCATCGCCCGGATGCCATATTCCTTCGCCCTCAGCGCCGACATGTCGGATGAGATGTCGGCACAGGCCTTCAATTCGACTCCGGCAAACAGGGCGGCGTTATGCAGGTAGGTCATCGAGATATTGCCGCAGCCGATAACGCCGATGCCCAGCCTGGTTCCCGGATATGCTTTCATGAATTGGCCTCCCCACCAATTTCAGATGTTTCGCCCATCATCGATGGGCATCGCTGCCGCGACAATCGCTATAGAACATTTTATTTCTTGACGCGCGATAAATTTTTATAAACCATGCGGAAATAGCAATCCAGCAGATGTCATCGAAGGCCTGACCGCAATCAAGGAATGAGCATGAGTATCAGAGACCTGAAAGTTGGTTGCCAGACGTTCACCTGGGAAATGCTCGGGAAAAACTGGAATGGCGGCCCGGACGATCTGCTGGAAGCCATTGCGGAGGGCGGCTACGCGGGTATCGAGATTACCGACACGATGATCGGCCGCTACGCAGATAGTCCCGATGATTTCGCCGCGAGCCTGAAGAAACATGGCCTGACGCTCGTGTCTTTCGCCATCGGCTCAAAAAGCGGCTTCACCGTCAGGCAAGAGATCGAGAATGACCTCAGGACGACGCAGCGCTGGATCGATCTCGCGGCCGCCTTTTCCGGCGCCCTCGTTTCGATAGGCTCGGCGACGGTGGTTTCCGAAGGACCGCGGGAGGCGAAATTCGAAATCGCCGCGGAATTCTACAATCGGGCCGGCGAACTGGGCAAAGCTTCCGGCGTGGATATCGCTGTGCATCCGAGCTCGCACCACAACACGCTGCTGTTCGACCGCGCCGATTACGACAGGATCTTCTCGCTCATCGACAAGAACCTTGTCGGCTGGGTGCCGGATACCGGCCATATTCTGCGCGGCCACGACGATATTCTGGATACCCTGCGGACCTATCAGGACCGCATCCGCTATCTGCATCTCAAGGACGTGGATCCGAACGGCAAGTGGGCCATGCTTGGCAAAGGGGTCTGCGATACGCCTGCCGTGATCGACATCGTCGCTGCTGCGCCGCGCTTCAATGGCTGGCTGGTCCTGGAAGAGGAATCAGACACGGCCGCTGCCGACCCTGCGACTGCCGTAAAGACGAACCGCGAAACGATGCGCCGCTACGGCGCCTGAGGAAGAGACAATGATCCGTAAGGAAGACCGGCGGCTGCGTGTGGGCGTGCTCGGCTGCGGCCCGATCGCGCAGTTCGCCCATCTCGAATCCTGCGTGAAGGCTGGGAATGCCGACCTTTACGCAATTTGTGACGCAGCACCCGACCTGCTTGCGCGTATGGGCGCGACATACGAACCTCAGAAGATGTATGCCGATTATGACGAGATGCTCGCCGATCCCGAGCTCGAAGCCGTCATCATCGCCACATCAGACGCCTATCACGTGCCGATGTCGATCAAGGCGCTCGATGCCGGAAAGCACGTGCTCTGCGAGAAGCCGACCGGTGTGACGATCGAGGAGGGCCGAGCGCTTGCCGACGCCGTCAAGCGCTCCGGCAAAGTGCTGCAGGTCGGTCACATGAAGCGTTTCGACCCGGCGCTGGAGGCTGCCCGGGATTTTGTCCGTGATGATATCGGCGAGATCTTCGCGCTAAAAGCCTGGTACTGCGACTCCACCCACCGCTACACCAACACTGACGCGGTCCAGCCGCTGCCGATCACCAGCAAATTCGCCCGAAAACCTTCCGGAAATCCCAAGGCTGACCTGCGCCAGTATTTCATGCTGGCGCATGGCTCGCATCTCGTCGATACCGCCCGCTTCCTGTGTGGCGAGATCGTCGCGGTGCGAGCCCGCCTTCTCGAGCGTGCCGGCGCCTATTGCTGGTTCGTGGAAACCGAGTTCGCCAATGGCGCGCTCGGTCATCTCGATCTGACGGTCGCAGTCCGCATGGACTGGCATGAGGGCTTCCAGCTCTATGGCGAAAACGGTTCGGTGATCGCCAAGACCTTCAATCCCTGGTACCTCAGGGCAAGTGAAGTCGAGATCTTCCACGAAAAGGATGCGACGACCCGCAAGCCACTGGGTGCCGACGGGCACTTCTTCCGCCGGCAACTGGAAGGGCTCGCCGATACCGTGCTGAACGGCGCGCCGATGCGCGGCGCCGATATAGAGGACGGCATTGCCTCCATCCGCGCCATGGTCGCCATCGCCCGCTCGGTCGAAACGGGCGAACGCGTCGAACTCGCAACGGTCACGGGATCGGTCTGATGCAGCTTGGCATCTTTGCAAAGACCTTCCCCGGCACAGACCCCGAGCGCGTGCTCTCGGCCGTGCGTAACAGCGGATTTGCGACGACGCAGTTCAATCTCGCCTGCGTCGGCCTGCCGTCGATGCCGGATGAAGTGGCGCCGGAAACGATTGGCGCGATCCAGGCGGCATCTGAAGAGACCGGCGTTTCGCTCGCGGCACTTTCAGGCACCTATAACATGGCCCATCCGGACAAATCCGTGCGGGAAAGGGGGCTCAAACAGCTTGGCGTGGTGATCGAAACGGCTGCGGCCTTGCAGATTCCGCTGGTGACGCTCTGCACCGGCAGCCGGCATGCCCAAGACCAATGGATGCATCATCCGGACAATGCGCTTTCGTCCGCCTGGGCCGATATGGCGGCCGAAATGGAAAAAGCGCTGGAACTTGCCGAGCGGTACGACATCGATCTCGGCATTGAGCCGGAACAAGCAAACATCGTCACCTCCGCCGTTGATGCGGTGCGACTGATCGGAGAGATGGGCTCGAGGCGCCTGCGCATCGTGCTCGATCCGGCAAACCTCTTCGAGCAGGCGACGCCGGCCGAAGTGTCCGACATCGTCGACAGGGCGATCGATATCTCGGCCGGGTACGTAGCGATGGCCCATGCGAAGGATCGTTATGCCGATGGCCGCTTCGCGACAGTAGGTCAAGGTATCGTCGATTTCCCTGCCTTCATCGACGGCCTGCGCGTGACCGGTTTCGACGGTGCGCTCGTCACGCACGGTCTTGCGGCGGAAGAGGCACCCGCCGTCGCCAGGTTCCTTACGGATCTGATCCGATGAAGGTGCAGATCACCCTCAGGCGAGATGATGCCGACCTGTCCGTCCACGACTTCGGGACAGGCAAAGCCTTGCTCTTTCAACATGGGCTCGGAGGCAATGAGGCGCAGGTCGCACAGGTTCTCCCCAAGGGGCTCGACTGGCGGCGGATCACGACCGAGTGCCGCGGACATGGCAGCTCGACGCTCGGAACGCAGCGCCCCTTCTCGATTGCGATGTTCGCAGCCGACGTCATCGCCGCGGCGGACGAAAAGGGAATAGACCGGTTCATTGCCGGCGGCATCTCCATGGGCGCGGCCATCGCGCTACATCTGGCAAAAACGCACCCCGAGCGCGTCGTCGGCCTCATCCTTGTCCGCCCGGCCTGGTCCTTTGCCCGCGCGCCCGACAATCTGGCGCCGATCCGCAAGATCGCAGCCTTGCTTCGATCTCATCCACTTGCCGAAGGCCAGGCGCTTTTTGCCGGGTCGGCGACAGCGGAACGCCTGCGGGTGGAAGCGCCAGACAATCTCGCCTCCCTGCTCGGTTATTTCGAGCGCCCGGATGCGTTAGCCTTTGCCGACGTACTTGATGACATCGCCTCGGATGGCACCGGCGTTTCGCAAGAAGACGCGGCAAAGCTTGCTATTCCGACCCTCGTCCTCGGCAACCGGCAGGATGCCATTCACCCTCTCGCCGTTGCACGGTTGACGGCTGACGCGCTTCCAAATGCGCATTTCCTCGAAGTGCCGGCAAAGGCAGCGGATGCGGAAGCTCATTTCGCCGCGGTCCGAACTTTGATCCAGCAATTCCTCATCACAGAATTCAAACATCGGAGCGTCGCTCAGCCATGACATCGAAATCTCTCTCGGGCGGCACCATCGCCGCATTGCCCCGGCATAGGCTGCTCGGCGAGTTTTCGCTCTGGTCCGCAGATCTTGCCAATATGGAGCGCGACCTTCATCGCATCGAACCCTATGTCGATCTCCACCATATCGACGTTGCCGACGCGCGCTTCACACCCGGCTTCCTGTTCTTCCCGGATTTCGTCGCCCGCATCGCCAAATTGACGGCAAAACCGATCCACGTGCACCTAATGGTCGAAGCTGAGATCGTCGAGGAGCAGACGCGCCAGTTCATCGAGGCGGGCGCCGATCTCGTCAGCGTTCATGCCGAGAACGGTGAAGCAGGCTTGCGCGCGGTGGCACTCGCAAAGGAGCTTGGGGCCGAAGCCGGTGTCGTTCTGCGGCTGGAAACTCCGGTCGCCAAGGCAGAGCCGTTTCTCACCGAGGTCGCTTTCTTCACGCTGCTCGGGACCTCGATCGGCGTCAAGGGACAAAGCCTTTCGGACAAAGCCTGCGACCGGTTGCGCGAAGCGCGGTCGCTGATGAAGCGTGCCGGACGTGAAAAGGACATTGTTCTTGCGGCGGACGGCGGCATCCGCGAACAGACCGTTCCACTGTTGCGCGCAGCAGGCGCGGAGACGGTCGTGCTCGGATCGCTGGCGTTCGGCGACATGGATCTGCCGGGGCGTATCGCCTGGCTGCATGCCCTGGAGATCCGGCCCTGATGAGCAGAGTTGCGCTTGCATTCGATCTGGGTGGAACGGAGTTGCGCGCCGCACTGGTTGGCGACGGCGGCACATTGCTGGCTTTCGCATCCGTGCCGACGCGCGCCAGGGACGGACCGGATGCAGTCATCGAACAGATCACGATGCTTGCCGAGAAAACCTGCTCGGAACGTCCCGACGCCAGGCCGCTTGGTATCGGCATCGGAGCACCCGGCCCGCTCGATCCGGTCGCGGGCATCCTTACAGCACCGCCGACGCTCTCGGGCTGGCGTGAAGTCCCCCTCGCGCGCCTTCTTCAGGACCGCTTGAACCTGCCTGTCCGGTTGGAGAATGATGCGAACGCCGCCGCTCTCGGCGAGTGGCGTTTCGGCGCCGGCCGCGGCGTGGCCTCGCTGGTGTTCGTCACCGTGTCCACCGGCATCGGCGGCGGGGTGATTTCCGATGGCCGGATCGTGCATGGGCGCCGCGGGCTCGCAGGCGAAATCGGCCATATGACCATCACAAGCGAGAGCGAACAATGTCTTTGCGGGGCGGTGGGCTGCTTCGAGGCGGTGGCTTCGGGCACGGCACTCGGCCGGCGCGCGACAGCACTGACAAAACCGGGTGACGGTTCGGTGCTACGAGCGCTGTCACACGATGGCGACGTGACGGGCCAACACGTCGTCGAGGCTGCGCGCGGGGGTGACGGAGCAGCCCTTGCGCTGATTGACAGGGAAGCCCGCTGGCTGGGTATCGGCTTTACCAATCTGCTCCATCTCTATTCGCCCGACATGATCGTCATGGGTGGTGGAATTTCCCACGGCTACGATCTGCTCCGCAAACCGATCGAGGCCACCATTCAGGAGCGGGCGATGCCCGCTTATCGCGATGTGCCGGTCGTGCCGGCGCAACTCGGAAAGCATGCTGGCTTGATCGGCGCCGCGAGTCTGATCTTTCTCAATTGAGAGGCTGCGAAATCTCCTGTTTCCGCAGCCATTTCGGCTGCTCAGCACCGCATCACGCAATGGATTGAGGGTCTGAGCGACCGGGTAGTCGTGCGCCAGACGACGGTCGCCAGCTATTCAAAGAGAATGAGGCTTGCCGGAGTTGGCGGCATCGGTTTGACCATGACGCCGGCAAGGCCGGCCAGCCTTGCCATCTCAGTCAGCTCACTTTGCGTATAAGCCTGACCTGCCGGCGTGCTGGCGAGCATCTCCCAGGAGAAGGCCGCGGGAAAAGGCGGCGACACGCCATCTTCGTTCGGCACGAAATCGACAGCGACGATCCGACCATCCTCCGCAAGGCTCGCGATGATCCTTCGTAACAGTTGGGCGCATGTCGGCAAATCGAAGTGGTGCAGAAAATTCGGAAGCAGCACGAGATCATAACCCGTGCCCCACTCCACATCGAAGGCACTGCCGGCGATTGTCCGGTACCTGTCAGCCACGCCGGCTTGTTCCGCATTCTGCTGCGACAGTTGCAATACGGCAGCCCAGTCGACGGCGACGATCTCCGCCGATGGAACGGCCTTCGCAATTTCGATCCCGAAAACGCCTGGACCTGCAGCAATGTCCAAAACCTTTTTGGGAGGCCTCGGCCAGCCGGAGATTTCGCCAGCCAGTATTTTGGCGCTCATCCCCGTAAAGGAGCCCATGCCCCGCGCAAACTTCACCCAGACCGGGTTGTCCGCCGACATGTTCGCAAGCCCGGCCGAACCGCCGTTTCGCACGACAGCGGCCGGATCGCGCAGAAAATTATCCAGCACTTCGGGAGCGGCTACGAACTCAACGGCGGAGCCCATATAGGCCGGCGAATTGCGATCGAGGAACATTCTGGTCGAGGGCGTCATTCGGTATTGTCCGCTCTCCTTCGTCAGGAAACCATGCACCACGAGGTAGTCGCACAGGATGCGCACCCCACGCTCCGAAGCGCTTGTCGCCGACGCCAGCAATGCTGCCGTTTTGCCCTCGCCGATATGAGTAAAGAGATCGAGCTCGATGGCCGCCCTGATCGCTGCAGTCTTTCGGCATGCAAACAGTGCATCGACCACGAGTTCGGGCGAAACTGCGCCAGCATGGGCGTCGTCAACAACTGTTTCCACGGGATCCCCCATAGCCTCGACCGATCTTGCCTGGCAGCGCCATCCGCAGAAATTATGCGCATATCCGCATATTCTACAATACGCATCCGCTAACCCTATCGGATGATCGCGCCGAGAGGTCCTGCCGGCCGCAGCCGACGCTTTTCGCGTCACCTGAGGGCGTGAGGAAGGGCAGCCGCAGGAGCGTCAGGGGTGCGCAAGCAGAATCGGGAACGACTGCCCCACGACCTTCTGTTCCGCTTCCGGATCGGGCTCGCCACACTTCTCCATTCTCGCAACAGACGACCGGCCATCTTCATCGCAACATCGATACCGCGAATCGCTGCGATGCTCACTTGGCGCGAAATAGCCTGATAGAATGCCGCAAAATCGGTCCCATTCTGGGTCCGCCGTAAGTGAAGGCGACGCTATCTTGTCGTCAGATTGTTACAAATCAAAGGGTGAACGGCTGCCATTTCACCAGCAAATACCGAACAATACACCCTAAATTAAGCCTCTTCGAATATTCCTTAATTCGCAAACGATTTTCGTAACGTTGAGGCGCGTCCCGAAATCAATTCCCGGTCAGAGGAGCCGGGAAGGAATAGATCGGGGTGCGCTCGATCATGCCCGCTCGAGGAGGCAAGCGCATGCAGTTCAAATCGGCTACCGGACGCAATATTTTCTCCGTGGCGGCCTGCGGTGTCGCCGCCACGATCGCAGCATCGGGCGTCCTTTCCTATATCGCCTACAACGATATGCGCAAATCGAACCTCGACCAGATGCTCCAGATCGCTGCCACCAACGCTCTCAACGTTGAGAAATCCATGGGCGTGGCGCTGAATATCGTCAACGGGCTGGAAACGTCGTTATCGACGATGAGGGAAGGTGGAAACTCGGATCGCGCGGCCGCCGACGCCCTGCTCAGGAACACGCTGCAGGACAATCCGATGGCGCTTGGCGTTTGGACCGGCTGGGAACCGAACGCCTTCGACAGTAAGGACAAGGATTTCGTCGACAAGGAAGGCCACGACGCTACAGGACGCTATGTGCCCTACTGGGTACGCAGTGGTGACAAGATTCAGCACACGCCGCTGGTCGATTATACCGTGTCAGGCGCCGGCGATTACTACCAGCTTCCCTTTGTTCAGAAAAAGACCGTCGTCATCGAACCCTATGTTTACGCCGTCGACGGCAAGGACGTGCTGATGACCTCGGTTGCCAAGCCGATCATGGTCGAAGGCAAGGCGCTCGGCGTGGCCGGCATGGACATTTCGCTCGATGATGCGAACAAGGCGATCTCTGCAGTCCACCCGATGGAGACCGGCTATCTCAGTCTCGTGACGGGCGCCGGCAGCATCATCAGCCATCCCTCCGCCAAACTCGCAGGCACGAATATCAAGGATGGCGGCGATCTGACCGCCGGTTGGGATCGGCTGATCGCAAAACCCGGCATCGAACAGGAGATCGCAGGCCCCGACGGCCAGACCTATTTCTCGGTCGCCTATCCCGTAAAGCTCACGGATAACCTGAACTGGTATGCGGTCGTCTCGGTGCCCAAATCCACGGTCTTCGCCCAACTCAATAATATGGTCTGGAGCGCAGTTGCGGTCACGGCCGTCGCCGCTTTCCTGCTCGGTCTCGCAGGCTGGCTCATTGCCCGGAGATTCATCCGCCGCATAGAAGGCGTGATCGCCGAGACCGATCGTATCGCCCATGGCCAACTCGACGTGCAACTGAGCGACAAGGATGCGAAGGACGAAATCGGCGACCTCTCACGCTCCCTCGGCATCCTGCTGGAAAGCAATCGTCAGAAGATCAAGCTCGAAGCCGATGCGGAAACGTCACGAACTCGCGAGGAGATCGAACGGCAGGAACGTTCCGTCCTCCATGCCGCCCGTGAGGATTCGATCAAGTTCGCGGTGAGCGAACTCGGAAACGGACTCGCCAGCCTTTCGAATGGAGACATGACCGTCCGTCTGGAAAAGCCATTCACTGACTCCCTTGACGAGATCCGCGTCGATTTCAACGCGTCTGTGGAAAAGCTCCAGGCAGCCCTGATTTCCTTCTCTGAAAACGCTGCCGTCATCCAAGCTGGTTCAGAGGAAATCCGCTCGGGCGCCGATGATCTCGCGCGCCGCACAGAGCAGCAGGCGGCTTCCGTCGAAGAGACCGCCGCCGCGCTCGAGCAGATCACTACGTCTGTCAAGGACTCCACCCTTCGCGCCGAGGAGGCGGGGGCTCTCGTTGGTCGGACTAAGGAAGGAGCTGAAAAATCCGGGGAGGTCGTGCGTAGTGCCGTCGAAGCGATGAACGGCATCGAGCAATCCTCGCAGTCGATCTCCAATATCATCGGCGTAATCGACGACATCGCCTTCCAGACCAACCTGCTGGCCCTCAATGCCGGCGTTGAAGCGGCGCGTGCTGGGGAAGCAGGCAAGGGTTTCGCCGTCGTCGCGCAGGAAGTGCGTGAACTCGCACAGCGCTCGGCAGCGGCTGCCAAAGAGATCGAGGCGCTGATCACCTCGTCCGGCGACCAGGTCAAGCGTGGCGTCAGCCTGGTCGGCCAGACCGGCAAAGCATTGCAAGCGATTGTCGCCGAAGTGCAGCAGATAGACATCAATGTCCAGGCAGTTGTCCAGGCCGCCCGAGAGCAGTCGACGGGTCTCCTGGAGATCAACACGGCAGTCAACCAGATGGACCAGTCGACCCAGAAGAATGCCGCAATGGTCGAGGAATCAAACGCCGCCTCGCATACGCTGGTGACGGAAGTATCTGCTCTCTCAGGGCGTCTGGCCCAGTTCAATCTCGGCC
The DNA here is from genome assembly GCF_014873945.1 of Rhizobium viscosum. NCBI lineage: Bacteria > Pseudomonadati > Pseudomonadota > Alphaproteobacteria > Hyphomicrobiales > Rhizobiaceae > Rhizobium > Rhizobium viscosum. The sequence goes on from NZ_JADBEC010000002.1 coordinate 841,005, forward strand.
AGGCGGCAAAGGCGGCCTCTGCCGCTCGTGCGCCTATCAGGTCGCCGTCGGCGCGCCCTGTCGCGACGCTCGTTGCGCATAGAACGGTTCCCGGCTCGGCCACCGGCTTTAAGCCCGCTGCCTCGCCGGTCCGCACACTCGGCGGGAAGCTCGCAGTCGCGCTTGGCACGTCGCCTGCAGAGGTGGCGACCGAGGGCAACTGGGAAGAGTTCTAGACGCGGTGCGCACCGTGCGCTGGTCAGCAAGTTTTTTCGCTGCAACATAAACGATGATCCGGTAGGGCTGGATGGTGGGAATACTGTCCGACACCGGGCAGGTTGAGAGGCCCGGCGGGAAAACGGCTGCTTCAGGCGTCTGCGTCGGGAAGACGCCTGCCTGTTCCGGCTGTAAACAGATGTTCGCCGGCGGACCGCAAGGCGAATCGGATCGTATCACCAGGCCTTACGGCAACGCGCTCGCGAAACAGCATGTTGACATTCTCTTCCCCGATCCGGGCGACGACCTGTGTCTCTGCGCCCGTCGGCTCGACGACCACGACCTTCGCCGGTATTCCCTCGTCGACGATGACGAACTGTTCCGGCCTGATGCCATAGATGAGTTCTTCGCCGGGATTGGCCGAACGGGAACGCACTGACAGCGGCATAGCGACGCCGCTATCGGTGCGGAAGATCGAAGGGGCGTCGGCCTGGATACGGCCTTTGAGCAGGTTCATTGCCGGCATGCCGATGAAACCGGCGACGAAGGTGGTTGCCGGGCGATCATAGATTTCCAGCGGCGTTCCGATCTGCTCGACGATGCCGTCGTGCATCACGACGATGCGGTCGGCCATGGTCATCGCTTCGGTCTGATCATGGGTGACGTAGACAGTAGTGATCTTCAGTCGCTGGTGCAGTTCCTTGATCTCGGCGCGCATCGCCACGCGCAGTTTGGCATCGAGATTGGAAAGCGGTTCGTCGAAGAGGAAGACCTTCGGATCGCGCACGATCGCGCGGCCCATGGCGACACGCTGGCGCTGGCCGCCCGAGAGATGGCGCGGATGGCGGTCGAGATAGGGTTCCAGCGCAAGGATCCTGGCGGCTGACTGCACCCGGCGGCCGATCTCATCCTTGGACGTGCCGCGCAGCTTTAGGGAAAAGCCCATATTCTCGGCCACCGTCAGATGCGGATAGAGCGCATAGCTCTGGAACACCATGGCAATGTCGCGCTCCTTCGACGGCAGGTCGTTGACCATGCGGCCACCGATCGAAAGGCGGCCGTCCGAGATCGTCTCCAGTCCGGCGATCATGCGCAGCAGCGTGGACTTGCCGCAGCCGGACGGCCCGACAAGCACGATGAATTCGCCGTCGTCGATGTCGATGTCGACGCCATGGATGACAGGCAGATTGCCGTAGGACTTGCGAATGTTGTGAAGCGCGATCGACGCCATGATATTCCTCCTACCAGTGATCGCCGTGTTAGGCCGCGCCTTCGCCTTCATGATTGACCGCCGTGCGGGTGCCGGAGGAGAACATGATCAGGGCGAAGAGCGGTTCGGTGCCGAGCGCGCGCGCCCAGTGACGGATATTGCGGGGGATGCGGATGGCATCGCCCGCCTCGAGCCGGTAGAGCGAATCGCCGAGCTTGTGTTCGCAGCTGCCGGAAACGACGTAGAGGATCTCCTCGCAATCGGGATGCGAATGCAGCTGATTGCGCTCGCCGGGATTGATGCGGCAGGTGCCGAAGGTCATCTCGGCGCCGGGTGTGCCGTCGCCGGTGATCTTCCAATTGAGCTCGCCCCAAGAGGTCGGCATGAATTCGCCGCCGGCTTTCCGGAAAATGACATCGCTATCGGTCAAGGCTGTCCCTCCCCTGTCAGAGATTGCTGGTGACGCCGGCATCCGTGCGCCTGTAGAATTCGAATAGTTTCATGATCTCGATGGCGATTTCGAGCGTGCCGCGGGTAATGGGCGTGCCGGCGAGGATCGCATCCGTCAGATGCAGGATTTCGGGCACGTAGCCGAGATAGAAGAGGTTGTTGTTATAGAGCTGGCCGAGCGAATGCTCCGGCTCGTAGAAGAGCGCCGCATTCTCGTCGGGCTGAATGAAGCTTGCGGCGCGGCCGTAGGCCGGCAAGTCCGCTTTGCGGAAGTAGGTCAGCCGGCTGCCGTTCTCGACGATGGCGTTTGCGCCTTCACCGATGATCTCGACCCGCTCGAAGATGCTGCCGCCGGATTGGCCGGCGGCAAGATGCAGCGTGCCGATCGCACCGGAGCGGAAGCGCAGGCTGGTGACGGTCGCGCCCGTCTGCGCTTCCCATTCGTACCCGGCGCGTTCGATTTCGCCGCCGAGGAAATTGAGGATCGCGCCCGGATGGTAGATATGATCGAGGAAGCTCTGCATCTTCACGAGATCGGCGCGGTCTTCCGGTCTCGGCAGGCTCTGGGGATAGCGGACATTGATCGAGGTCAGCCTGCCGAAGCCGGGCGAGCCGATCAAATCCCTGAGTTTCTCGATTGTGGGAAAAAAGGTCTTCTTGAGACCGGTCATCACCATGCGGCCGGCCGCAGCACTTGCCGCCTGCAGCCTTTCGATATCTTCGATGCTTGCCGCCGTCGGTTTTTCCATCCAGACGTGCGAGCCTGCCGCAAGCGCGTCGAGCGCCAGATCGGTCGCCTGCACCCGGCCGTCGGGATGATAGGCGGTGACGAGAAAGACCAGCTCCGGCTTTTCCCGGTCCAGCATTTCGCGGTGATCGGTATAGGCTTTGCCGGCGCCGAAGAGCTTGGCGAATTTCTCGGCGCGACCGAGATCGAGATCGCAGATGCCGGCGAGTTCCACCGGCGCATAACGCAGTGCCGGATAGACATTTCGGTAGGCATGGCCGCCGGCGCCAATGAAGCAGGCCTTGATGCGGTGATCGAATTCGAAATTGTAGCGGATTTCCCGCTGGACGTGATGCGACATGGTCAGCCCTTGATTGCTCCCTGCGTCAGGCCCTCGGTGAAGCGGCGCTGCATCAGGATGTAGAGAAGAATGATCGGCAGGAATGAAATGACGGTCCCTGAGAAGACCAGTCGGTAGTCGGAAGCATAGGTGCTGGCGAAACGGACGAGCCCGAGCGGCAGTGTCTGCACTTCGGGGCTGATCAGCACGATCAGAGGCAGGAAGAAGTCGTTCCAGGTGGAGAGCGCGCTGATGATGACGAGCGCCTGAACCGCCGGCGTCGAGATCGGTAAAAAGACCTTGGTGAGGATCTGGAAATGCGAAGCGCCGTCGATCTTGGCCGCTTCGATCAAGTCATCTGGTACGCCGATGAAGAAGCTCCGCATCAGGAATATGCCGAAGGGAATGCCGTTGCTGACCTGCACCAGCACGATACCAGCAAGCGTGTTGACGAGGTTCAGCCCGAAGAGCACCTGATAGAGCGGAATGACGATCGCCTGGACCGGCACGGTGAGGCCGAGGATGAAGGCATAGAACAGCCACTCCCGGCCGGGAAAACGGATCTTGGCGAGGGCATAACCGGCTGGCGCGCAGGTGATGAGCGACAGGAGGACGACGCCGATGAGGTTGATGAGGCTATTGCCGACGAGGTCGCCGAACCCGCCGATCTGCCAGGCGTCGAGATAGTTCCGCCACATCAGATCGGCGGGCCAGGTGAAGGGATCGGCCCGGCCGATCTCGGCCTCGGTCTTGAAGCTCGAGATCAGGAGCCAGACGAAGGGCGCGAGGATCAGGATCAAGACCGGCGTCAGCGCCAGCGCCACCGGCCATTCGCGATTGCGCACACTCATTGGGAAAGCCTCGCGCGCCAGCGGTTGAAGACGATGGTGATGGCGATCGCCAGCAGGCTGAGCAGGATGCAGAGCACCGCTGCAAGCCCGTGATCCTGAGACTGGAAGGCGAGCCGGTAGATATAGGTCGTGATCAGCTCGCTCTGATAGAACGGCCCGCCATTGGTCATGACGAAGACCGTGGCGAAACCCTTCAGGCCGTTGATCATCGCCAGTGAGACGACGAAGGTCGTCACTTCGCGCAGCCCAGGCAGCGTCACGTAGATCAGCTTCTGGAAGGCGTTGGCGCCATCCACTTCGGCCGCGTCATAAAGCGAGTGGTCGATATTCTGCAGGCCGGCGATGAAGAGCAGCATATATAGGCCGAAACCCTGCCAGGAGCTTGCGACATTGACGGAGAACAGCACAAGAGCAGGATCGGAAAGCCAGCCTTGCGTGAAGGCGCCGAGCCCGACCCGCGTCAGGGCCGTATTCAGGAGGCCGAAAAACGGATCGTAGATATTGGCCCAGATGACGCCGACGACGGCAAGCGAGACCAGATGCGGCAGGAAGAAGGCGGTGCGGAAGAACACCTGCGTGATCCTGAGCGTGCTGACGGCAAGCGCCAGCAGGAGGCCGAGCCCCCCTGCCATCACCACATGATAGGCCAGCCAGAGGAAGGTATGAACGAGGCTCTTCCAGACGATCGGATCCTGCGCCGCCTTGGCGTAGTTGCCGACGCCGACGAAGCTTGCGGAGGTGTTGAAACCGGCGGAGCTGTTGAAGCTCAGCCAGAAGGTCGCGGCAATCGGCAGCAGCGTGAAGACGGCGTAGAGCGCGAGTGCCGGCGCCATCAGCCAGAACGCGGTGCGGGCATCGCCATTGGGCGAGCCCTCGGGTAAGGCGGCGCCGGCCGTCCGGCCTTCGGACATACGGGCGGACAGACCACCCGTATGTCCCGCCGCGGCAGACGCATCCCCGAGAGGAGCCACGATCTTGCTTCCGGGCGTTTCTGGAATGACCACTATTTCGCCTCTGCCATCTTCGCCTGGAGCTGCTTCATGCCGTCCTCGCCGCCGATCTGGCCGGAGATCAGGCCCTGGATGACCTGGAAGTAGGTGTCGAGCACGGTACCGGGCAGATAGACGCTCGGATTGTAGCCGACGCCGCCAGCGGCAGCCGCGAAGATATCTTTGAGAACAGGGGTCGGCGGCTCGACGCCTGGGATTTCGCGCGGATAGATCATCGTGCTTGCCGGATCCTGCGCGCGTTTCTTCATCACTGCGTCCGACAGCATGAAGTCGATCCACTTCATTGCAAGCTCCGGCTGCTTGGAATTAACAGGCACGAGCCAGCTCCAACCGACGCCGCCGGTCGGCATCGCCGCCCCCTTGATGTCGGAAGGCATCGGCGCATAGCCGGCGTTAGCGAGGTCATAGCCGGCCTTGCGGGCATTGGCAGTGAACCACGGGCCAGCAACGAACATCGCCGCGCGCTTGTTGAACCAGAGGCGTGAGGCGCCGTCGAGATCGAGGCCTGCCATTTCCTTCTTGATGTAGCCCGCCTCGACCAATTTCTGCAGCCTGATGGCGCCGGCGGCGACCGAGGGATCGTCCCAGGCGATCTCGCGGCGCAGCGCTTTGCCGATCACGTCCTTGCCGCTTGCCGATTGCAGCAGGTTGCCGAAGAGATGGCCGGCACTGCCGGTCGTGCGCGGACCAATGGCGATCGGCTGCAGGCCGGTCTCGCCGATCGACTTCATCAGCGCTTCGAACTCGGTCCAGGTTGCCGGGATCTTCCAGCCCGCCTGCTCGAAAAGGTCCTTGTGGTACCAGATGCCAAGCGCATCGAGGCCGTCAGGAACCTCATAGATCTCGCCGCCGAACTGGCCCTTCAGCTCGGTGTAGAGCCAAGGATAGATTTTGTCCTTCCAGCCACGCTTTTCATATTGGTCGGTCAGCGGCATGACCTGCTTGGCGTTCTTGACGACGCTGATGCGGCCGATGCCCGAGTTGGTGAGGATCACGTCCGGGCCGGCATCCGACTGGATCGCCGCCTGCACCGCGCCGTTGCTGATCGTGCCGGTCGGTGGCATGAATTCCACTGTTACACCGGGATTGGCCTTTTCGAAATCGGCCTTGATGCCGTTCCACAGCTGCGCGACCAGTGGCTCGGTGATCTGTTCGGGACCCCACATCTTCAGGGTCTCGGCATGCGCCAGCGAACTTGCGGCGATCATCGCCGCCAGTGCCGTTCCGCGGGCAAGAAATTTCAGCATTGTTCCCTCCTCCTGGGCCTCTCCATGGCCACGTTTTTCGGTCGTTGAAAAGGAGACCTCCCTCTCCTTCACGCATCCAGCTAGCTCGCCGGATTTTCCTTCTGAAAGCGCGCCATGACGGCCTGCTGGACGTCGCTGATATGCGCGCGCATCAGCGCCTTTGCGCGGTTAATGTCGCGCGCCCGGAAAGCCTGCAGGATCTGATCGCGCTCCTCGGCTGCCCGCTCTGCGAGATCACGGCTCTCATTGGCAATCGACCGGCAGATCTGGATCTGCAGCGCAAGCCGCGCCAGCGTTTCGATGAGCGGAACACTTCCCGATAGCTCGGCGATCGTCTCGTGGAATTCCTTGTCGCGGATACCGTAGGTCGCCATGTCGCCGCGGCGCAGCGCCGCCACCGCCTCATCCAGAATGCGCTCGAAGTTTGCGATGTGCCGGTCACTCATCTCAGGCACGGCAAGCTCGACGGCAAAGCATTCAAGCGTCTTGCGCAAATTATAGAGGTCGTCGATCTCCTTCGGCGTGAAGCTGCGCACGAAGAAGCCGCGATAAGGCTTGATCTCGATCAGCCCTTCCTTGGCAAGCGTGCCGATTGCTTCCCGGAACGGCGTGCGGCTGACCTGCAGGCGTTCCGTCAGTTCCTTTTCGTCGATCGACACGCCGCTCGGCAGTTCGCCGGAGACGATCAGGCGAACGATCTCCTCGTAGATCCGCTCGCGAAGGGTGAGGTGGCGCGATGCGTTCATGGTCTCCATTTCCGTCTGGCATTCGTGATTTAAGTATGCAATATACGAAAGAATATACAATATGGAAAATACAAAAATAGGAATTTTATAGGAGACGACCGGAAACGGATCGAAAAGAGGAGGAAACCAATGGGAAAGGTTTATGTCGTCGGCACATGCGACACCAAGGAAGCAGAGCTACATTACGCCAGAGAGGTGATAGTTTCCGCTGGAGCAGATGCGGTGCTCGTCGATGTCGGTACGGTCGGGACCGGTACCGGCGTCGATATCCGGCCGCGCGAAGTCGCGGAATTTCACCTTGACGGGGCTGCGGCCGTGCTTGGGCAGACCGACCGGGGAACGGCAGTCTCGGCCATGGCCAAGGCGCTGTCGGCATTCCTGAAATCGCGTGATGACATCGGCGCCATTCTTGGCCTCGGCGGAACCGGAAATACCGCGCTTGTGACGGAGGCGATGCGGGCGCTCCCCATCGGCCTGCCGAAACTGATGGTCTCAACGGTCGCCTCGGGCAATGTGGCGCCTTACGTCGGACCCAACGACATCACCATGATGTATTCGGTCGTCGACGTCGCCGGCCTGAATGCAATCTCGCGCAAGGTAATCGGCAATGCGGCCAATGCGGCGGCCGGCATGGCCCGCAACCCCGTTCCCGCTTCCACGGATGATCGGCCGGGGATCGGCATGACCATGTTCGGTGTCACCACGCCTTGCGTGACCCAGGTCCGCGAAATGCTCGGCAAGACGCATGAAATTTACGTCTTCCACGCGACCGGCGTCGGTGGCCAATCGATGGAGAAACTTGCCGATTCAGGTCTCCTCCAGGGTGTGATCGATGTGACGACGACGGAGGTTCCTGATCTCCTTGTCGGCGGCGTCTTTCCGGCGACCGAGGATCGCTTCGGCGCCATCATCCGCACCGGCCTGCCCTATGTCGGTTCGGTCGGCGCCGTCGACATGGTGAATTTCGGCGCGCGGGAAACGGTGCCCGCAGCTTTCCGCGACCGCAGGCTTCACGTCCACAATGCGCAGGTGACCCTGATGCGCACCACGCCGGAAGAAAACAGCCGGATCGGCACCTTCATCGTCGACCGGCTCAACCGGATGCAAGGCCCGGTCCGTTTCCTGCTGCCGCTTCAGGGCGTTTCGGCAATCGACGCCGCCGGGCAGCCGTTCCACGATCCGCAAGCTGACGCGGCGCTGTTTTCCGCCATCCGTACCGGATGGCACGATGCGCCGAACAGGCGCCTCATCGAGATAGACGCCCATATCAACAGCCCGGAATTTGCTGGCGCGCTCGTTGCCGGCTTCCACGACATTCATGCCTAAGGAGAGAGTTTTGACCCGTATCGACAGAAACGACATTCTGAGCAAGCTTCGCCGCAAGATCGCCGAGGGCCGGCCGATCATCGGCGGCGGTGCCGGCACCGGCCTTTCGGCCAAGAGCGAGGAAGCCGGCGGCATCGACCTGATCGTGATCTATAATTCCGGCCGCTACCGCATGGCCGGGCGCGGTTCGCTTGCCGGTCTGCTCGCCTATGGCAATGCCAACGAGATCGTCAAGGAAATGGGCCGCGAGGTCCTGCCGGTGGTACGCCATACGCCAGTGCTTGCCGGCGTCAACGGCACCGATCCCTTCATGCTGCCCGATCACTTCCTCGACGAGTTGAAGGCAATGGGCTTTGCCGGCATCCAGAACTTTCCGACCGTCGGGCTGATCGACGGCACCTTCCGTGCCAATCTCGAAGAAACCGGCATGGGCTTCGATCTGGAAATCGACATCATCGCCCGTGCCAACGCCAAGGACATGCTGACAACCCCTTACGTCTTCAGCAACCAAGACGCGGTCGCCATGACCAAGGCAGGTGCCGATATCGTCGTCTGCCATCTCGGCCTGACCACCGGGGGCGCGATCGGCGCCGAAACGGCGCTGACGCTCGATGGATGCGTGGAGAAGATCAACGAATGGTCGGATGCAGCAAGATCCGTGCGCGACGATGTTATCGTGCTTTGCCATGGTGGCCCGATCTCCATGCCCGCGGACGCCGCCTATGTGCTTGCCCGCTGCAAGGGTTGCAACGGCTTCTACGGCGCGAGTTCGATGGAACGTCTGCCGACCGAGGTCGCGATCAGGGCGCAGGTCGAGGACTTCGCTCAAATATAGGTGCGGCTTGGTCCGGCCAGACAATAACCGCCGGCACTCCCAATCTGGGCGCCGGCAGAATGTGAAAGCAGATCAGGTTGGGGGAGATTCTAGGTGCTCGACTCAGTTTGCCTCACGATCTGGAAAGACATTGATATTACAGCAACATCGAGGCACCACGGTCGAGATAGGTATCGAGGAATTGTTCAAGACGGAGATTTCTCGGTTTCTTAAATACCTCCTGGGGCGATCCGCTGAAGAGCACCTTACCGTGGTCGAGGAAGATGATCTGCTGGCCGACGGTCGCGGCAAAACCTATCTCGTGCGAGACGACAACCATGGTCATGCCCTCGGCGGCGAGATCACGCATGACGTTCAAGACTTCGCCAGTCAACTCCGGGTCAAGCGACGAGGTCGGCTCGTCAAACAGCATGATCTTGGGCTTCAGCGCTAGGGCACGGGCGATCGCCACGCGCTGCTGTTGCCCGCCTGATAGCTGCGAGGGATAGTGCCCGGCCCGGCCCTCGAGGCCAACCTTGACAAGCTGGGCCATTGCCCGCTCCTCTGCATCCTTGCGGCTCATCTTGTGAACCGCCTTCAATGCTTCGCTGACATTGCCGAGGGCCGTCATATGCGGCCAGAGATTGAACTGCTGGAACACCATGCCGATTTGGGCGCGGATCGCACGGTTGGCGGCAGCCGAAATGCGCTCGCGCCGCCCTTGAGAATCCTCGGTAAAGCCAAGCACCTCGCCGTTGATGGAGATCGTCCCGCGTGTCGCCTCTTCAAGAAAAGCCATGCAGCGTAAAAGCGTGCTCTTGCCGGAGCCGGATGGGCCGATGAGGCAGGAAACCTGCCCGGGCTCGATGGCGAGATCGACATTATGAAGGACCGTGGTCTCTCCAAAAGTCTTAACGAGATTCCTGACTGCTATTGCGGGGACGCTCATGCGTTGAAAAACCTGAATCTGGATAGTTTCGTTTCAGCAAGGTTGCCGAGCCAGCCAGTGACTTCGACGAGCACCCAATAGAAAAGCGCCAATGCGGAGAGTGCTTCGACGAATGCATATTGCTGCGACCCGATTGCGCTCAGCGTCGCCGTCAGCTCCGGCACGGTGATAATGGACAAGACCGCCGTCTCTTTCATCAGGATGACCACCATATTCACGGATGGCGGCAGCACCAGCATCGTCATTTCCGGCAATAGAATGCGCCTGACGATCTGCCCCTGAGTCAGGCCGACACATTCGCCGGCCTCGATATGTCCCCTCGGCACAGCCAGGAAGCCGGAGCGGAAGATCTCGCTGAAATAGGCCGCCCCATAGATCGAAATGCCGATCAGTCCGGCGGGCAAGGGATCGAGATCGAGGCCGACAAAGGGGCCGCCGTAATAGACCAGAAATATCTGGATGAGAAACGGCGTGCCGCGCAGTACGGCTACGACGGCGCCCAGCACCTTGTCGATCAGCATGCCGCCATATTGCCTGGCGACTGCCATCAGGAAGCCGATGACGGCCGCAGCGATGGTACCGAGGATCCAGATCATGATCGTCACGCCGGCACCGCTGACGATGGCGGGCCACTGCCCGATGAGGACATTGATGTCGAAGGTCACCGCGGCGCCCCCGGGAGTCTATTTTCGATCAGGCCGCCGGCAAGGGCCACCAACCAGTTGATCACCAGATAGATGAGACCGGCGGATGCGAAAAGCTGCAGCGGCAGGAAGGTGCTGCCGGCAAGATCCTGGGCCATGCGCGTCAGTTCGACGATGCCAACGACTGAGACCAACGACGACGCCTTGAGAATGAGGATCGCCTCGTTGACGAGAGCTGGAAACGTGAGGCGCAGGGCGATCGGAACCTTGACGCGGCGGAAGATCTGGCGCGGCGTCAGACCAACCATTTCCGCCGACTCCACCAGGCCTCTAGGCACGCTGGCAAAGCCGCCGCGCAGGTTCTCTGCCTGGTAGGCTGCCGTACAGAGCGACAGGCCGATGATCGCGGCCACGATACTCGGCACATTGATGCCGATGACCGGAAGCAGATTGTAGATCAGCAACAGTTGCACCAGCAGCGGCACGCCGCGGAAGAAGCTGATGAAAATCTGGGCAGGTCGCACGAAAAGCCCTCGCCCCGACAGCAGCATTCCCGAAAGAAGGATCGCAATCGCAAAGCCGATGAGGATCGACACAATACTGATGGTCACCGTGTAGATCGATGCCTGCAAAAGCAACTCGAAGAGTTTAACGGACATTGTTCAGATTTCGCTCGCTTGGCGGTGAGGAAGATCCGGTCGCTTTCCTCGGCCATGCCCCGGCATCCCCGCAGGCATGGCCGATTTCCGATGGCTGATCAGAATGCAGGGTCCTTAACGGAATCCGGTGTGTCGAAGCTCGCGCCGAACCACTTCTTCTGCAGCGTCGCCATCCGGCCGTCAGCTTTGATCTTCAGCATGGCAGCGTCGATTGCGTCCATCAGTGGCGCATGGTCTGCATCTTTCAGGCCGATGAAGCCGAAATAGGATTTCTTGCCAAAGGGCGGCAGCACGACTTCGAACGTGCCTTCGCGCTGCTTCGCGACGAAAGCAATGTTCGGCAGTGAGTTGGCAACACCGGCGATGCGGCCGGCCGCGAGATCCGCATAGGATTCAGTGAAGGCCGGATATTCGCGGATATCAACCTTTGTCGGCAGGGCTTCGGAAAACTCCTTGAGCTGATCCAGCTGGGCGGTTGCCTTGCCGACGCCAATCTTCTTGCCAGCGATATCCTCCGGCTTGCTGATCGTCTGGTCGCCCGCCTTTTTCAGGATCGCGATGGTCGCCTCAGCAAGCGGCGGTGTGAAACGATAGCGCTCCATGCGCTTCTTGGTGATCGTCGCTGGGCCTGCGACAACGTCGAACTTGCCGGCCTCGAGCGCCGGAAAAACGCCATCCCAGGGGAGCGTGACCCATTCGATTTTCACCCCGAGTTCCTTGCCGATCTCGTTAAAAAGATCGACGTTCAAGCCGACATGTTCGCCAGCGTCGATAAAATCGAACGGTGCGAAGGCCGTCTCGGTACCGACCTTCATGGTGCCAGCGGCCTTCACGGCGGCAAGCGTGTCAGCCGCATGGGCGGAAATCGTCGCGCCGAACAGAAACACAGCGCCGACCAGCCCCTTCAGAAGCGAATTCTTCCTCATGTTTTTCTCTCCAGTTTTTACCCTTCCGGTGGAAGGTCCAAGTTCCCCAATCGTTGTCCCGCCGAGCGGATTTCTCTGATCCGCTTTTGTCTATACAAATAGATACAGGCCGGCCTACACTGTCAAACGCTAAACTCGACGCAGGCAAGATTTGTGCCGCATAGACCCGGTAACGGCGGCTTTGGTGGAAATTGAATGTCATCGCTGAATCGAGGTGAGTTTTGGTCTCAATTCATCAGAGAATTTTCGAAGACATCGAAGCCAGAATCATGGGCGGCGTCTGGCAACCTGGTCACCGCATCCCCTTCGAGCACGAGCTGGTACAAGAGTATCAATGTTCCCGAATGACCGTGAACAAGGCCCTTTCGGCCCTGGCGCAACGCGGCATGATCACACGCCGCCGCAAGGTTGGCTCCTTCGTCGCCTCCCGGCAGATCGACCGCACCGTGATGGATATCCAGGACATTTCCACGGAAGCCGAATTGGCGGGGCATGACCACAGCTACAGGATCCTGCGGCGAAAGATCGAGACACTGGATGCTGTCACCGCCGCACAGCTCGGCGAGACAACAGGAGCGGACATCCTGCGGCTTCAATGCCTGCACACGGTGGACGGCAAGCCGAATGCGCTGGAGCGGCGCATCATCATGCTCGCCATGGTACCATCTGCCAGAACCGAAAGCTTTGCTTCGGTTCCGCCCGGCAAATGGTTGCTGGACATGGTGCCTTGGTCGAAGGCAAGGCATGTCATTCGCGCCGTTTCGGCCGATGCCGCCACGGCACGACTGCTTGAGACCGAGCGTGGCAAGGCCTGCCTGACCTTGATCCGCCAGACATGGCAGAGCAGCCGCACGGTCACTCACGTCGAAATCATCCATCCCGGCGACCGTTTCCAATTTGCCGGCGATTTTCATCCAACGGAGAGAGGCATCCCAGATCAACCGCCGCAGAGAGGCTCCTTTTGACGGAAAAACAGGTTATCCGGACAGTGCCGCTCAAGGGCCTGCAGGCATTCGAAGCTGTCGGCCGCTGTGGCGGCGTAAGTGCTGCGGCCCTCGAGCTGAAGGTTTCCCCCGGCGCGATAAGTCAGCAGATCCGCAAGATCGAGAGCTTTCTCGGCGTCACCTTGCTGGAGCGCAACGGACGCACTGTCGAGCTCACCCAATGGGGGCGGCTCTATCACCAGGAAATATCGAAGGGTTTCGAGCAATTCGCGCTCGCGGAACACGTTTTGGAACGGGCGCGCAATGAGAATGCTCTGGTTCTCAGCGCCCTGTCGTCCGTCGTCAACAAATGGATAGGGCGCCGGATCTTCGACTGGCAGGCCCTTCATCCGAACGCCCATGTCAGGATTGTCGGCCGCGACAAGGAACCGCGCATGGGCTTCGACGACGTCGATTTCCGTATCAGCTATGGATCGGATGTGCTGCAGCATGAACACTATACCGAACTGTTCCGCGATTGGGTCGTGCCAGCCTGCTCGCCGGCGCTGATCAAGGGCAAGGCGTCCTCCGTCGCGCGGCTTCTCGAATATCCACTCCTGCATGTCGAATGGGAGCGGCATTTCACACCTTATCCAAGCTGGCGCGAATTTGCTGCTAAGACGGGCACCACGTTTGAGGAGAGCACAGCCGGTCTTTCCTTCACTCTGTCGAGCAGTGCGATTGATGCGGCCGTCAACAAGCGCGGCGTGGTCCTCGCCCAGATGTCTATGATTGCCGATGAGCTTGAGGCACAGACGCTCGTCATTCCCGTCGACACGCGCATAGCACTGCGCGAAAGCTATTATCTCGCCTGGGATCGCGCGGCGTTGCAGAAGCCCCACGGGCGCGAATTCCGCGATTGGCTCGTGGGTGTTTCCCGTCAGCAGGCGCTGGCGTCCGCGCCGAGGCCAACACTTTAGAAAAACTAAAACAGAACTCAGCTCCGCAATATTGATGAAAATTTGTGCCTGACGATAATTTGCGCAGACGGTTCCCCGCGGTGGCGTGACCGATATGGCAGGAGGGTTCGATGACGCGAACCGACAAGATGAAACTCGGAACTTTCGTCTATACGTTCGGCTTTCATCCCGCCTCCTGGCTGCATCCGGCAAGCGACGTCAATGGCGCCAACGACTTCGCTCATCTGCTCGATGTCGCCAAACGATCCGAGGCCGCCAAATTCGATTTCATGTTCATGGCGGATTCTCCCGCCGCCGCCGTCGGTGATGCGAATGCGCTTGCCCGCATTCCGACCAAGATGAACCGTTTCGAACCCCTCTCACTGCTTTCGGCTCTAGCGGTCACCACCGATAATCTCGGCCTGGTGGCGACGGTCTCAACGAGTTATTATGAGCCGTACAATGTCGCGCGTCTGTTCTCCTCAATCGACCATCTGAGCAGGGGACGCGCCTGCTGGAACGTCGTCACTTCCGATCACGACGAAACCGGCTACAACTTCAACCGCGAGGGGCTCGACCCGCATGCGTTGCGCTATGAGCGCGGCAACGAATTCGTCGACGTCGTGTTCGGTCTTTGGGACAGCTTCGAAGAAGGCGCGTTGCTTCTCGACCGTGAAACCGGTGTCTACTATGACAAGAGCAAACACCATACGCTCAATCACAAAGGCAAGCACTTCCAGGTCCGCGGCCCCCTCAACATCGCGCGAACGCCTCAGGGCCGCCCCGTCATCGCCCAGGCGGGCGGTTCGGAACCCGGAATGGACATGGCGGCACGCACTGCCGAGATCGTCTTCAGCCTCGCGTCGAATATCGAGCGCAACCGGGCCTTCTACGAAAACGTCAAGCGCCGGATGCCGGCCTATGGCCGCGATGCGGACGACCTGAAGATCATGCCGGGCATCGTTATCAACGTCGGTGAGACCGAAGCCGAGGCAAGGGCGAAGGTGGATTATCTGATCGATAAGATGCATCCGGATGTTGGCCGGCTGATGCTCTCTGAATTCCTCGAAGCTGATCTGCATGACGTGGCCCTCGACCAGCCTTTCCCCATGGAGCGGCTGCCGGCAGCGCCAAAGGGGTCACGCGCTCTGTTTGACGAACTGGTCGACTTCGTAACAAGTGGCCACACCGTCGGCGAACTCATCCGACACTATGCCGAGAAGCATACCGGAAATGGCATGACAGGCACGCCATCCCAAATTGCCGACTTCATGGAGGAATGGTTCGAGACGCGCGCCGCCGACGGCTTCATCCTGATGTTTCCGACCTTGCCGTCCAGTCTCGACGACTTCGTGCGGCTCGTCCTGCCCGAGCTTCGACGCCGCGGACTGTTTCGCGAGGAATACGAGGGCAGAACCCTGCGCGAGAACCTCGGCCTTTCAATGCCGGCGAACCGCTTTGCCAAAACACAAGCAGCAGGCCGATGAGTGCCGAAACCTTAATAAGCGAAGCGGACTTCAAGCTTTCGATGCGTCATCTGGCAGGTGCCGTCAGCGTGATCACTGTCGGGGACGAGGAAGACCGCACCGGCTTCACCGCGACGTCGGTCTCTTCATTTTCGGCGGAGCGGCCCTCCGTCATCGTCAGCGTCAGTCGTGCCTCTTCCTCGTGGCCTGTGCTGCAACGGTACGGCTGCTTCTGTGTCAACGTGCTCGCCGCCGATCAGCAGACTGTGGCGCAATCCTTTGCCGGCCTTGATGGACGCAAAGGCGCCGAACGCTATGGCGATGCGGGATGGTATCGCCTGAAGACCGGCGCGGCCGTCCTTGAAAAGGCTCTTGCAGTGCTGGATTGCAGGCTTGAAACCGCATTCCACCATCATTCCCATGCAATTTTGATCGGGCATATCTGCGCGATCAAAATCCGAAAGAGCATAGGGCCGCTTCTCTATTGGCGCGGCAGTTATCATCAACTTCCGGCAGAGGCTGAGCACTGCGGCCTAGAAAAGACGCTCGGACAATAGGCCTATCGATGCAACATCCGCATTGGCAAAGGCAAGCCTGAGGTAACGCTCCTGTCCCTCGCCGAAATAGGCGCCGGGTAAACAAACGATGCCGGATTCCCTCGCGAGTTTTTCCGCTACCTCGGAAGACGATCGATCGGTGAAAGGGTGGCGAACAAAGGCGAAATAGGCGCCGATCGCGCCAATTTCCCAGCCTGGCAGCTTGGACATGACCAGCCTCAGCGCATCCGCCCGGTGAGCGATCTCGGCACGGTTTCCGGCCCGCCAGTCAGCGAGCAACGGGATGGCCGATGCAACGGCGATCTGAGCCGAACGCGGTGCGCAGATCTGCATGTTGTCCATCACTTTCGCGATTTCGGCGACGAGTTTGGGTCCTGCAGTGATCGCACCCAGCCTGTGGCCAGGAATGCAGAAGGATTTCGAGAAGCTGTAGAGAAGAACGAGCGTGTCCTCCCAACCCGGCTCGGACAGCAGAGAGTGTGGCCGTCCGTAATCAGCGCTGAGGAAATCGCGATAGGTCTCATCGAGGATCAGCCAGGCGCCATATTTCCGGCAGAGAACAAAAAGCTCATGAAGCAGCTCCGGCGGATATACTGCCCCGGTCGGATTGTTGGGTGTGACGACCGCCAGCATCTTCGCGCCGGCAGCAAGTGCCGCCTCGGCCGAACGCGGATCGGGAAAGAACCTGTTGGCGGGATCGCAGTCGACCAATCGCCGCCCGATTCCCAGCATCGACAGCGTCGTATCATGATTGAAATAGAAGGGATTGGTGAGCGCTACGGTATCGCCCGCGCCAGCAAGCGCGATCGCGGCACACATGAACGCCTGATTGCAGCCGGCAGTAATGTGGATATTGCCGGCGGAAATGTCGACGCCGTAAAGCTCAGCAACATGGGCAGCGTAGGTCTTGCGTAGTAAAGGTTCGCCCTCAATCGGCCCGTATCCCGTCATCGCCTGCTGTCCGGCCATCTCGGCGAGAAGCCGCAGCATCTCCGGATGCGCGGGATAGCCGGGCACGGCTTGCGACAGATCGATGAGTGGCCCCTTTAGCCCTTTGTATTCGCGGCCCCAGGCGACGACGGACGGAATGGGCGGGGCAGAAAGGCGGGAAACGAGCGAATTGAATTTTGCGGCGGTCATATCGATTTCTCTTTGATCCCGATTGCTACAACGATACCAATGGCTTTCTCAACCTCTTTGTTGGGCGAGACGAAACTGAAGCGGAGACGCATGCTGATGGTATGGGACAAAATGCGGCTTGAGCAGTTGCGCGCGGAATTTGCGGATACCAATGGCGGCGAGATTTTCGATGAGAAGTTTCGGAAAGTAGCGGAGAAGATCATCTCCAAAAATGGCACGCGACTGGCGCCCTATTCTGGAGTGCCAACCTTCCTCAGCGCCCCCCATATGCAGGTGGCTGCCGAAGAGCCGGACTTCGGCAATCTCCAGGTTGCAATCACCGGAATCCCGATGGATCTTGGCGTCACCAATCGTCCAGGCTCCCGTTTTGGACCGCGCGCCCTTCGCGCCATCGAAAGGATTGGCCCATACAATCACGTTCTCGGCACGGCCCCGGTTTTTGATCTCCGGGTCGCCGACATCGGCGACGTATCGTTCCAGAGCCGTTACCGGCTGGAGCTCAGCCACGACGACATCGAAAAGCGCATTGGCCAAATCGTCGAGGCTGGCGTCGCACCGCTTTCCGTCGGAGGCGATCATTCCATCACCCATCCGATTTTGAAGGCCGTCGGCCGCCAACAGCCGGTTGGCCTCATCCATATCGATGCCCATTGCGACACAAGCGGTGCGTTCGATCAGACAAAGTTTCATCACGGCGGGCCGTTCCGCAATGCCGTATTGGACGGCGTGCTCGATCCGACGAGGACGATCCAGATCGGCATCCGTGGTTCGGCGGAATATTTATGGGAATTCTCCTATAAGTCGGGAATGACCGTGATCCACGCAGAGGAGATCAGCGGAATGGGGATCGCGGCGGTCGTCGCCAAGGCAAAATCCATCGTCGGCGACGGCCCGACCTATCTTTCCTTCGATGTCGACAGTCTCGATCCGAGCTTTGCGCCCGGCACTGGCACTCCCGAGGTTGGCGGATTGACCACGCGTGAAGTCCTTGAACTGATACGAGGACTGAAAGGGGTAAACCTGGTGGGTGGTGACGTCGTCGAAGTTGCCCCGCAATATGACGCGACGACCAACACAGCGCATGCCGCGGCGCAGGTGCTTTTTGAAGTTTTGAGCCTAATGGTATTCAGCCCGTCGATCGGCAGACACTAAGCATTCTGTTCAACGAATGCGAGCTATTGCGGGCAGTCTCCAGGCCAAGCTGTTGCGCGCCAATGTCCTTCGCGAGATTATTCGGATCTACCTCGGTTCCGGCTGACGTTTCAGGTAACTGAATGCGCGCAATGATCCCGAGCGGCAATCACCGGAGCAGGACAGAGTGGCTCAGTACTGCGTGAAATCGCCCGATTCCGATTGAAGCAGCGTCAGCGGATAGCGCGCAGGATGATGGACCAGCGCCGTCAGGTTGACCGGGCGATTGCGATCGTCGAAAGCGATCTGATCCACGGTGAGAACCGCGGCTGGCGGAGGCAGCTCGAGCATCGCAGCCTCCTCATCTGTCGCAAGGCGCGCGCTCAACGTTGTCTGCCCGCGTTTCGGATGAATGCTATAGCGCTCGCGAAGTTCAGCATAAAGCGACCGGTTGGCAACGGCCCAGTCGAGATCAAGCAGGCCCGGAACGCGGGCCGCCGGTATCCAATCGATCTGGACAACGGCAGGTATGTTGTCCAGAAGACGAAGCCTTGACAAGAGAACCACCTCGGCGCCCGGCGCCAGGAAAAGCGGACGGCTCACCTCGAGCGGCGCATGCACGATGCTGGCCTCGATCAGCCGATGGCCGGGACTTCGCCCGTTCGCTATCGCGATGCTGGTGAAGCTTTTCAGAACCTGCAGTTCAAAGCCGCCGCCACGCTCGGCGACGTAGAGACCTTTTCCCGGCTGGCTGTGTATCACGCCCTGCTGAATCAACTCGCGGACGGCATGGCGCACGGTGATCCGGCTGACATTGTAGAGATCGACGAGTTCCCGTTCTGACGGCAGCTTGCCGCGCAGCGGCAGCTTGCCATCGCGGATGGACGCCAGAAGAGCTTCGTAGACCTGCCTGTGCAAGGGGCGAGGATCGTTGCGGTCGATGCCGCCCTGTGGCGCGATGAATGATGCCGGCGCTTGCTGCATCTTTGAATCCGATCCTGTGCTGTGCGGAGCACTCTTGCCGTTTTGTATCTTCGATGCAACCGCCAGCAAAGTCCATGTTGACATGACTGGTCATAACCAGTCCTATTGAAGCAAGGAGACAGAGAGCTCCGCATAATGCCGAAGCGTTATCAACGAAGGGAACAATCGATGCTGAAGAAAAGCCTTGCCGCATTGGCGATATCTGCTGCCCTCTGGGGTAGCAGCGCACATGCCGAAACCATTTCCGTGTTTTGCTCGCCAACGGAATTCGAGCTCTGCACGAACGTTGCCAATGCCTGGAAGGAAAAGACGGGCAATGAGGCCAAGATCAACAAGATGCCCGCGCTTCTCGACGACGCGATCCCGATCTATCAGCAGCTGCTCGCCGCCAAATCCAAGGACGTCGACGTTCTTTTCCTCGATGTGATCTGGCTCGGCATGTTCAAGAGCAACCTGCTCGACCTCAAGACAATGATCCCGCAGGCAGACCAGGACAAGCATTTCGCCTCGACACTCAACGCGGCCAAACTCGACGGCAATCTCATTGCCATGCCGGCCTATATGGACGTCGGGCTCATGTTCTACCGCAAAGACCTGCTCGAAAAATACGGCAAGGCGGCGCCGAAGACCTGGGACGAGCTGGCTGCCACCGCCAAGGAAATTCAGGACAAGGAGAGGGCTGCAGGCTCGGCCGACATGTGGGGCTATGCCTGGCAGGCCAAGAGCTATGAAGGCCTGACCTGCGACGCGATCGAGCTTGTTGCTTCCAACGGTGGCGGCACCATCATTTCCGACGACGGAAAGGTGACCATCGACAACCCGCAGGCTGCCGCGGCGCTCGAAAAGGCGAAGGGCTGGATCGGCTCGATCAGCCCTGAGGGCGTCCTCAACTATGATGAGGAGCAGTCGCGTGCGGTCTTCGAATCCGGCAACGCGGTCTTCCACCGCAATTGGCCCTATGTCTGGGGCACTTCGCATGAAAAGGGGAGCAATATCGTCGACAAGGTCGGCGTGATGCCCCTGCCGGTCGGCAAGCAAGGCGAAAAGTCGAGCGGATGCCTTGGCCCGATGTATTACGGCGTCAACAAATACAGCGCCAAGCCCGAGGTGGCGGCCGACTTTGTGAACTTCATCACCGGCCCTGATATGCAGAAGATGCGTGCCCTGAAGGCGGCTCTCAACCCGTCGATCCAGGCGCTCTACAGCGATCCGGAAGTTCTTGAGAAGATACCCTTCCTCAAGGATAACCAGCAGGCCTTCGCCGATAGCGCCGTGCGCCCGTCCGGCTACACCGGCACCAGCTACAACCGCGTTTCGCAGGCTTTCTACCGTTCGGTCCACGACATGCTTTCCGGCGGTGCCGAGGTCAAGTCCAGCTTGACATCGCTGGCCGGGCGGCTTGAGAAACTGAAGGAAAGCCGCTGACGCTCTCCGGATGTCCGGCGGCGGGAACGACCCGCTGCCGGAATGCGTCACTGCCTCGCCACCAAACACGGTGGCGCGCCCTCTGCCGTCTCATACCCTCAGGTGAACAATGGCATCGGTTTCGCTCGAATCCGTTTCGAAGAATTTTGGTACGCATACTGTTATCCAGAATGTCGACCTGCAGATTATCGACGGCGAGTTTGTCGTTTTCGTCGGTCCCTCCGGTTGCGGCAAGTCAACGCTTTTGCGCATCGTCGCCGGCCTGATCTCTGCGTCGAACGGTGTGGTGAGGATCGGCGGCGACGACGTGACTGATGTGCCTGCCTCCCAGAGAGGCGTAGCCTTCGTCTTCCAGTCTTACGCGCTCTATCCGCATATGAACGTTGCGCGCAATATCGGCTTCGCGCTTGAGACCCTCGGCATGAACAGGGCCGCTATCAGCGAGAAAGTGCGGTCGGTCGCACGGATGCTGAAGGTCGATCATCTGCTCGAACGCCGGCCGCGTGAGTTGTCCGGCGGACAGCGCCAGCGCGTGGCGATCGGCCGGGCCCTGGTACGCCAGCCCGAAATCTTCCTCTTCGATGAGCCGCTGTCCAATCTCGATTCGGATCTGCGAATGGAGATGCGCATGGAGATCGCCAAGCTCCACGACGATCTGCAGACGACGATGATCTATGTCACCCATGACCAATCGGAAGCGATGACGCTTGCCGACCGGATCGTCGTTCTCAATCACGGACGCATCGAGCAGGTCGGCACACCGAAGGAACTCTACCACAGCCCCGACAACCGCTTTGTTGCAGGCTTCATCGGCAGCCCCCGCATGAACTTCCTGTCGGTACAGGCAACATCAACCAAAGTGACTGGACCGGGCGGTCTCGTCATCGACGCAGGTACCGAGGGCCAAACCATCACCGAAATCGGCATACGGTCGGAAGCGATCCAGCTGGTGAAGGCTGGGGATGGGCGAATGACCTGCGTGCTCGAACGTATTGAGGATCTTGGCCACGAGCATTTCGCCTATTGCCGCATCAACGGCGACGTCATCTGGGTTGTCCGCGTCAATGTCGAGCCGCCAAAGGAACTGATCGGCAAGGAGGTCGGCCTGAATTTCCGGGATGCTGCGATCTTTGCCTTCGCCGCCGACGGAAAACGCCTCATTCTCAATCGCCAGGCCGGCGCGATCGAAGGAGCGTGGCAATGAGTGCCCGGCTCGCCCGCCGCGACCATCGTGCGGCCTGGCTGTTTCTGCTGCCGGTTATCATCGTCATGCTGGTCGTCGCCCTCTGGCCGCTCGGCCGAACCTTCTTCTTCGCCTTCACAGATGCCTATCTTGACGACCCCTCCGTCTATTCAATGACGGGGATCGACAACTTCCTTGAGGTCATCAACGACCGCAGCTGGTGGATTGCCGTCAAGAACACGCTGATCTTCACGGCTATCTCGGTTGCGATCGAGACAGTTCTCGGCCTGGCAATCGCGCTCCTCGTCAATGAAGCCATTCCGGGCCGCGGGCTGGCGCGCGCCGCCATCCTCGTTCCCTGGGCGATCCCGGTCGTCGTCTCGACGAAGATCTGGGAATGGATGCTCAACGACCAGTTCGGCGTTATCAATAAGCTCCTCATCGGGCTTGGCCTCATCGATCATGGTGTTCCCTGGACGGCGAGCGGATCGCTGCTGATGGGCGTCGTGATCTTCGTCGACGTGTGGATGACGACCCCGTTCATGGTTCTGCTCATCCTGGCAGGCCTGCAAACTGATATCATCGGAGATATTCGAGGCAGCGGAGGTCGACGGCATTCCCGCATGGAAGCGCTTCTGGTCGATCACCCTGCCGATGCTGCGCCCGGCGATCGGCGTAGCGGTCCTCTTCCGCGTCCTCGATGCGTTGAGGATGTTCGACCTTGCCTATGTGATGGCGGCGAGCAACGAGAGCGTCATGACCGTCTCCATCTACGCGCGCGACCGGCTGATCAGCTTCCAGGAGCTCGGCATCGGTTCGGCGGCATCGACCTGGGTCTTCCTGCTCGTCGCGCTTGTCGCCATCATCATCATCGGGGTCCTTCGCCTCGACAGAGCCGCGGGGACCTGAGCGACATGGCCGATGCAATCATCCCGAAGACCGTCCGCAAGCCTGCCTCCTACTTCCGGATGCGGCGCCGTGTCGTGCGAAGCCTGCAGATCCTGGCCCTTTTGCTCGTCCTGTTCTATACGCTGTTTCCCTATTATTGGGCCTTCGTTTCCTCGACGAAGCAAGGCTCGGCGCTCTATCAATCCGCGCTGATGCCGGCGTTCGATTTCACCTACTATCGCCAGCTGATCGACAATCCTGTTTTCATGGGCTCGCTGCTGAACTCGGCCTATGTCGCGGTCTCAACCACTTTCCTGTCGCTCGTCATCGGGCTTAGCGCCGCTTACGCATTGGGGCGCATCGACTTTCCGCAACGGCGCACCATCCTCATGATCGTGCTGATGATCTCGATCTTCCCGCAGGTCGTTGTCCTCTCCGGCATGTTCGAGCTGATCAACTGGATGGGTCTGTTCAACCGGCCAAGCGCACTCGTCCTTACCTATCTTCTGTCGACCGTGCCCTTCACGACCTGGATCCTGACTACCTTCATCCGCGAATTTCCAAGGGAGCTGGAAGAGGCTGCGATCATCGACGGCTGCTCACATTTCAGAATTCTGACGAAGATCCTGCTGCCGCTCATGGGACCTTCGCTCGCCAGCACCGGCATTCTTGCCTTCATTCTGGCGTGGAACGAGTTTCTCTTCGCACTGACCTTCACCCTGACGGACGAGAACCGGACCGTGCCGGTCGCGATCGGCCTGATCGCAGGCAATAGCCGGTACGAATATCCGTTCGGTCAGATCATGGCCGCATCCGTTACCGTGACGCTGCCGCTGATCATCGTCGTATTGATCTTCCAGAGACGTATCGTTGCCGGCCTGACGGCAGGCGCCATCAAAGGCTGACAAAGGAGTAAACCGTGGACATGCTGGTAAAACTCTACGAGCTGAAGGCCGATCCTGAGCTCGATGCGCGCATCGCCGAACAGGGCATCACCATCCGGCGCGTCCTTGCCCCGGAGTTGAACGCTCTGACGACCTGGATCGAGCCGCGCTTCGGATCCGGCTGGGTCGCGGAAGCGACGGTTGCCACCATGCGCCAGCCGCCCACTTGCTTCATCGCAATCCAGAACGACGAACTCATCGGCTTTGCGTGCCACGACGCAACCGCGAAGGGCTTCTTCGGGCCGACCGGCGTCGATACCGCCGCCCGCGGCAAAGGTGTTGGCCACGCTCTGCTGCTGACAACACTTCTCGATATGTACGCGCAGGGGTATGCCTACGGGGTAATTGGAGGTGCCGGTCCAATGGAGTTCTACCGTCGAAGCGTCGGGGCAGTTCCGATCGAAGGCTCGGAACCAGGCATCTATCGCGGCATGCTGCCGTTTGCCGAGCCGAAAGGGATTTCGGAATCGGGCCACTAGGTCTGGTCGAGACAGCCAGCCGCCGCCTCTCAAGGGCTAACCCTCGTTCGAGATATATGTCCTGACGGATCGTCGCAAGACCGGACTGCAGGTCCTTGTTATCTGCAAAGCGCGGATCATCCGCCTCGAAGGCTGTGACGCCGGCGCGGAAGCTGTCGACAACAAAGGTTAGGAGGCCGCACAACAAGCTCACGGCGAGACAGAGATCAATAGACCACCACCTCGCCGCTAACAGCCACGCAAGATCCCCGCTCGCTATGGCGCTGTCGAGAGAGCGTGCTTCGCGAGCTGCCTTCGCCACATCAGGGCTTGGCCTAGTTTTACTCCCCGATGACAATAATCTTGTGAAAAATCCGATACTAGGGCACAATTTGCGAAGGCATCTGAAGTTGCGGCGCAATCTCAAATCCGGCCATCTCACGCCGAGTGACAGTTCGCGCCGGAGGGTCGGCGTCGATGGATCAGGGGTTCTTTCTTCTGTTCGCTGCGGTATCCGTGATCACGGCCCTGACGGTGGTCCTGGCGCGCAATCCGGTTCACAGCGCATTGGCACTGATGGCGTGTTTCCTGCAGGTCTCGGCAATCTTCGTCTTGCTCGCCGCACCGTTGCTCGCGGTCATTCAAATCTTCGTCTATGTCGGCGCGATCATGGTCCTGTTCCTGTTCGTGATCATGATGATCGATGTGCGCGAGGCGGTGTTGCAGCGGTTCTTGCCGGGCGGCAACCTCCCGGCTCTAGTGCTGCTCGTCCTCCTCGGAGCCGAGATGCTCGTGCTGGTGCTTTGGAGCGACCGTTTTTCGGTCATGGAGCCTGCCGCCATGGGTGGCGGCGATGACATCAGGCAGCTTAGCACAGCACTTTTCGCCGACTATCTCCTGCCGTTTGAAACCGCCTCCGTAATCCTGCTGGCGGCCTTGGTCGGCGCCATCATGCTGGCGCGGAAGGAGCAGGGGTGATGGTTCCGCTCTGGTGGTATATTGTGCTCGGAGTGGTCCTGTTCGTGATCGGAGCGGCGGGTGTGCTGCTCAGGCGCAATATTCTCGTCGTACTGATGTCGCTGGAGCTGCTGCTCAACTCGGTCAACATCAATTTCATCGCTTTCGGGCGCTACCACGCCGATTTCCGCGGGCAGATCTTCGCGATCTTCGTCATCGCAATCACCGCGGCAGAGGTTGCCGTCGCCCTCGGTATCCTTGTCGCCCTCGTGAGGAACAAATCCACCCTCAAGGTCGACGACGTGACGGTGATGAAAGGATAGCGGCTTTGGACCCGGTTGTATCGATCCGGCCGTTGCTTGCCATCACCGTCGCCGGTCTGGCAGCCCTTGCAGTTCTCCTTTTGAATAACCGTGAGAGACTTCGCGATCTGGTCTCGCCGTCGGCCGCGATCGCCATGTTCGCGATTGTCGTGTCGATGGCGCCCACGGTGCTGGCGGGCGGGACGGTCGAATTGCGCCTGTTCGAGATTCTGCCGGGGATCGACTTTGCTTTCCGGGTCGATGCGCTCGGCATGGTGTTTGCCACCGTCTCGTCGCTGCTGTGGATCGTGGCGGCGATCTATTCCATCGGCTACATGCGTCATTTGAACGAGCATGCGCAGACCCGGTTCTTCGCCTGCTTCGCCAGCAGTCTTGCGGCCGCCGCCGGGGGTGCCTTCGCCGCCAATCTGTTTACGCTGGTGATCTTCTACGAAGTGCTCAGCCTCGTTACCTATCCGCTCGTCTACCACCACGAGGACGAGGAGGGATGGAGAGGCAGCCGCAAGTACCTCGTCTATCTGATGGGCGCCTCGAAAAGCGCGCTGCTCGCCGCACTGGCGCTGACCTACCATATTGCGGGGTCGCTCGACTTTGTCGCGGGGGGGCTGCTGGCGGGGAGCAATGCCTCGGCGGCACTGCTGACGGTCGTCTATTTCTGCTATCTTTTCGGCTTCGCCAAGGCCGCTGTGATGCCGATGCACGCCTGGCTGCCCGCCGCGATGGTCGCGCCGACGCCGGTCAGCGCGCTTTTGCATGCAGTGGCGGTGGTCAAGATGGGCGTGTTCTGCGTGCTGCGGGTGGTGTTCCATGTCTTCGGCACGGGGCTGGTGGGCGGGCTGGGCCTCGGCATCGCCACGGCCTATCTGGTTTCGTTCACGATCCTGATGGCGTCGGTTTACGCCCTGACGCGGGACGACCTGAAGGCCAGGCTCGCCTATTCGACGGTCAGCCAGCTCTCCTACATCGTGCTGGGCGCGGTTCTGTTGTCGCCGGTCGCGATGGTCGGCGGGATCATCCACATCGCGGCGCACGCATTCTCCAAGATCACGCTCTTTTTCTGCGCCGGCTCGATTTATTGTGCGTCGGGCAAGCGTAACATCAGCGACATGGCTGGTATCGGCCGCAAGCTGCCCTGGACGATGGGGGCATTTTTCGTTGCCTCGCTCAGCATGATTGGCGTGCCGCCAACCGCGGGCTTCGTCAGCAAGTGGTATCTGGCGGAGGGCGCCGTGGCGGCGGGAGAGACCGCGTTCCTGGTCGTCATCCTGGTGAGCTCGGTCCTGAACGCTGCCTATTTCCTGCCGGTCAGCTATGCCGCCTTCTTCCAGGCGGAGAGGCAGGAGAGCCAGACGACGGTCCGTGAAATTCCATTGGTCACGATTCCGCTGGTCGCGACGGCGATCCTGTCGGTGCTGATGGGCGTTTTCCCGGGCTATTTTCTCACCCTGGCAGACGGAGTGATCCGATGATCAAGCGTGTCGTCGACTTCTTTGGTGACGAGCAATATGCGAGGCCGCGCCGCCGACTGTTCTACCTCGTGCTCGTCCTGATCGTCGTCGCCGACTTTCTGGTCTTGCGCGAACACGCCGAATATCTGTGGGACAGCCTGCCGGGCTGGTCCGCCGTCTACGGCTTCGTCTCCTGCGTCCTGCTTATCTTCGTTTCCAAGTTTCTCGGCCATCGGGTCGGGCTGATGCGGCGCGAGGACTATTATGACTGACTTCATCCATCCGGCTCTGCTCTTTATTCTTGGCGCCCTGCCGATCCGATTCCTCAGCGGGTCGGTCCGCAAGGCCTATCTGCTTCTGATCCCTGCGCTGGCGATCCTTGCCGTGCTTGCGATGGAGCCGGGCAGCTATGGCGAAGCGCGGTTCATCGGGCAGGAGATCCTGATCGCGAAGGTGGACAAGCTCAGCATCGTCTTCGCCACCGTTTTCACCATCATGGCGCTGATCGGCATGGTCTACGCGCTGCACCTGACGGATGCCGGCCAGCACGTGGCGGCATTCGTCTATGTCGGCAGCGCGCTTGGCGTGGTGTTTGCCGGCGACTACCTGACCCTCTACCTGTTCTGGGAGGGCATGGCATTCGCTTCCGCCTATCTGGTCTTCGCGCAGCGTGGCGGGCCGGCGATCCGGGCCGGGTTCCGCTACCTCATGGTCCATATCACCGGCGGCGTCGTCCTGCTCGGCGGCATCATTTCCCACGGGCTCGCCACCGGTTCACTGCTTTTCGGCCCGATCGCAGGCCTCACCAACGGGGAAATGGGGGTCGGCGACTACCTGATCCTTGCCGGCTTCATCCTCAACGCGGCCGTGCCGCCGCTCAATGCCTGGCTGACCGATGCCTATCCGGAGGCGACCGTCACCGGGGCGGTGTTCATGAGCGCGTTTACCACCAAGACCGCCGTCTATGTGCTGGCGCGGGCGTTTCCGGGGACCGAGCTCCTGGTCTGGCTCGGCACCATCATGGCGCTCTACGGCGTCATCTACGCGGTGCTGGAGAACGATTGCCGGCGGCTTCTCGCCTATCACATCGTCAGCCAGGTAGGCTATATGATCGCGGGTATCGGCATCGGGACCGAGATGGCGGTGAACGGAGCCGCCAGCCACGCCTTCGCGCATATCCTCTACAAGGCGCTGCTGTTCATGGGTGCCGGGGCAGTCATCTACGTCACCGGCCGACGCAAGCTCACCGAGCTCGGAGGGCTTTACAAGACCATGCCGCTGACCGTGGCGCTTTACATGGTCGGCGCCTTCGCGATCTCGGCCTTCCCGTTCTTCTCGGGTTTCGTCACCAAATCGATGGTGATAGCGGCCGCGGGAGCGGATCACCGCGCGCTGGTGGTGCTGGCGCTGACCATGGCATCGTCCGGGACGTTCCTGCACACCGGCCTCAAGCTTCCCTATTACATGTTCTTCGGGACGGACCGGAAACTGGAGGCGCGGGAGCCGCCGCGCAACATGCTGATTGCCATGGGCATGGCGGCGGTGCTCTGCATTGCGATCGGGGTGTTCCCCCAGCCGCTCTATGCGCTTCTGCCCTATCCGGTGGATTTCGAACCCTATACGGGCCTGCACGTCATGGAGAGCCTCGGGCTGCTGATGTTCACCGCCCTGGGGTTCGTGCTGTTCCTCTGGGCGCTCGATCCCGAGAACACGATCAGCCTCGACACCGACTGGTTTTATCGCAAGGGTGCGCGGGCCTTCATGTGGCTCGCCGAAAAGCCGCTGGCGCTCTATGAGCAGGCGGTGAGCAATGTCTCCGAGACCGCGGCGCTGCCCTTGCTGCACGGCGCGGCGCGGGCAGGCCTCCGGCTCGATCTTGCCGGCGTGGATGCCGTCGTGAATGGCATTGCCCACTCGATCCTGCACGGCGGTGGGCGGCTCAGGCGGCTCCAGACGGGCGTCGTGACCCATTACGTGCTGGCGATGGTCGTCGGTCTGATCGCAGCCATCGTCGTCTTCGTCGTGGCGTGGCGGTAGGGGGTGCCATGGGCTTCCCCTTGCTCAGCTTCATCATATTCACACCCGTCGCCGGGGCCGCAGTTCTGATGTTCCTGCGCGGTGACGATGCGGCGCGGTGGACTGCGCTCTCTTTCACCGTCCTCGACCTTGCTCTATGCATCGCCATGCTGGTCGGCTTCGACACCACGACCCATGCCATGCAGTTCACCGAGACGCGCCCGTGGGTGCCTGCGCTCGGGATCAATTATGCGCTTGGCATCGACGGAATCAGCGCGCTCTTCGTGTTCCTGACCGCACTGTTGGGGTCGATCTGCGTGCTCGCCTCCTGGGTCGCGATCGACCGCAAGGTGAAGGAATTCATGATCTGCCTGCTCTCCATGCAGGCGCTGATGCTCGGGGTCTTCTGCGCGCTCGATCTGTTCCTCTTCTACGTCTTTTGGGAGGCGATGCTGATCCCGATGTACCTCATCATCGGCGTCTGGGGCGGCGAGGGCCGGGTCTATGCGGCGATCAAGTTTTTCCTCTACACGCTGGCGGGCAGCCTCCTGTTCCTGATCGGTGTCATCGTGCTCTATTTCTACGGTGGCAGAACCTTCGATATCCTCGCCTTGACAGAGCAGGATTTGCCGTTCCGGATCCAGTCCTGGCTGTTCTTCGCCTTCCTGATCGCGTTTGCGGTCAAGGTGCCGATGGTGCCGGTCCATACCTGGCTGCCGGACGCCCATGTGCAAGCGCCGACGGCGGGCAGCATCATCCTCGCCGGCGTGCTCCTGAAGATGGGCGCCTACGGATTCCTGCGGTTCTCGCTGCCGATGCTGCCAGAGGCATCGATGTATTATTCGACGCTGATGCTGGCGCTTTCGGGGCTTGCGATCGTCTATGGCGGGTTGCTCGCGCTGGCGCAGGACGATCTGAAGAAGCTGGTGGCCTATTCCAGCATCAGCCATATGGGCTTCGTGACGCTGGGGATTTTTGCGCTGAACCTCCGCGGGCTCGAGGGCGGCATCCTGCAGATGTTCAATCATGGCGTGACGACAGGCGCCCTGTTCCTGTTCGTCGGGCTGATTTACGAGCGGACCCATACCCGCAGCATCGCCGACTATGGCGGATTGATGAAGGTGGCGCCGGTCTACACGACGTTTCTGGCACTGTTTACCCTGTCGTCGATGGCGCTGCCGGGAACGAATTCGTTCGTGGGCGAGTTGCTGGTGCTGTCAGGCGGGTTTGCGGCCAACCTGGTCGCCGGCTCGGCTGCCGTTTTGGGCGCATTGCTGGGGGCTGCCTATCTGCTCGGCATGTATGGGAAAGTCGCGCTTGGCCCGGCCAGCGTCGGCGCCCGTCTGACGATACGCGACGTGAACGCCCGTGAAATGGCTGCGATCCTGCCGCTGGCCGTCTTCGTACTCTGGGTCGGGCTCTATCCGAAACCCTTTCTCAACATCATCGATGCCTCGGTGAAGCATCTGCTGACACACGTGCACAGTAGGGGGAGCGGCCAATGACCGCCACCACGCTTTTCCAGTCGGCCCTGGCGAGCCTGCCCGAGATCGTGGTGATCACCGGCGCCTGCATCCTGTTGATCCTGGGACAGTTTGTACGAAAGGGACAGGAACATTTCCTTGTCTGGGCGTCGGTCGCGATCGTGTTGATTGCCGCCTTGGCGACACTCATGCTGGCGAGCGAGGTTCGGCCGGCCTACGCGGGCATGTTCATCGCCGACCGCTTCGCGGTGTTCTTCAAGTTCGTTTTCTACCTAGCCACCCTTCTGACATTCCTCCTTTCGCGAAAATATGCCGATATCGAAGGGATCGGGAGCAGCGAATACTATGTCCTGCTGCTCTTCGCACTTTCGGGCATGATGATCATGGCCTCGGCGACCGATCTCCTGTCGATCTATGTGGGCCTCGAACTGATGGTGATTTGCACCTATGTGCTGACCGGCTTCCTGCGGCGTGAGCGGCGGTCGAACGAAGCGGCACTGAAATACGTAATCCTTGGCGCGGTCTCGACCGGAATTTTCCTCTACGGCGTTTCGCTGGTCTACGGGCTCACCGGCACAACACAACTGGACGGGATGGCTGCGGCTGTGACCGGCGATCCGCTCGATCCCGGATTGTTGCTGGCGGTGGTCTTCATCGTCGCGGGGCTGGTCTTCAAGGTCGGCGCGGTTCCCTTTCATATGTGGCTGCCGGACGTCTATGAAGGCGCGCCGACGACGATCACCGCCTTCATGTCGACAGGCCCCAAGGCGGCGGGGTTCGCGGTGATCCTGCGGGTGTTCCTCAACCCTCTGGTCGCAGCCTCAAACGTCTGGATCATCGTCGCCGTCATTGCGGTGGTGACGATGGCGCTCGGCAGCTTCGTGGCGCTGGTCCAGGATAATTTCAAGCGGCTTCTGGCCTATTCCAGCATCGCCCATGCCGGCTTCGCCATTTTCGGCGTGGCCGCCGGAGGCGCCGATGGGGTCGCCAGCGTGATGCTCTATCTGCTGATCTACGCCTTCATGAATCTCGGCATTTTCGGCGCCGTCATCATGATGCGGAATGGCGATTTCTCGGGCGAGGTCATCGAAGACTATGCGGGTTTCGCCAAGTCACATCCGGGGCTGGCGCTTCTGATGCTGCTCTATCTCTTCTCGCTGGCCGGCATTCCGCCGACGGCCGGGTTCTTCGCCAAGTTCTACGTGCTGGTCGCCCTCGTCGAGCATGGTTTCGTCATGCTGGCGGTCATCGCCGTGCTGCTCAGCGCCGTCGCCGCCTATTTCTATATCCGCATCGTCATGGTGATCTACATGCGCGAGCCGAAGAGGGCGTTTGCCCCAGCGCTGACGCCCTTGGTGCGCGCCGCGCTGGCCGTCACCGCCGCCGGCACCATCGGCATCGGCCTATTTCCGTCGTGGTTTCTGAAGCTTGCCCAAGATTCGGTCTTTGGCGGGTGAGCGATTGGATTTGCAATGATCACACCGACGGAATAGACTTAAAGACAGAGGAAGGATTGCCCAAGTCGCGCAGCGCGCGTAACCGATTTGCCGGTTCGGAATGAGGTCGGTGGGCAACCGGTGCAGTGATATGACTGCAATGGAATTCTTGCCGGTTCTTTTCATGATCGCCGGAGTCGTTCTGGTGACGGGGGTGACGTTGTTCGTTTCCTCGCTGCTGCGCCCATCCAATCCCTATCCCGCCAAGAACATGCCCTATGAATGCGGCATGGACGCAGCGGGCGAGGCAGCGGCGGGCCGCTTCAGGGTGCCGTTCTTTATCCTCGCGATCCTGCTGGTCGTTTTCGATGTCGAAGCGATGTTCCTCTTCCCCTGGGCCGTCGTCCTGAAAGAGATCGGGCTGGTCGGCTATATCGAGATGTTCATCTTCATATTGCTGCTTCTCGTGGGCTTCGCCTACGCCTGGCTGAAAGGAGCGCTGGAATGGGAGGCGTAAACAACGCGATCCGCGACAGCGTGCTGTTCACCACGGCCGACAACATCATCAGTTGGAGCCGGAGATCGGCGCTGTGGCCGGAGACCTTCGGCATTGCCTGCTGCGCCATCGAGATGATCTCGGCCGGTTGCGCCCGCTACGATCTCGACCGGTTCGGCGTGGTGTTCCGTCCTTCGCCGAGACAATCCGACGTCATGATCATCGCCGGCACCGTGACCCGGAAATTCGCGCCGGTCGTGCGGCGGCTCTATGACCAGATGCCGGAACCGCGCTGGGTGATCGCCATGGGCACCTGCGCTATTTCGGGCGGGGTCTACAACACCTATGCCGTGGTGCAGGGGTCGGAAACCTTCGTGCCCGTCGATGTGCATGTGCCTGGCTGTCCGCCCCGGCCCGAGGCGCTGATGCACGGCTTCCTCCTGCTTCAAGAAAAGATCAAGAGGTCCCGGGCGCTCGCGGGCACACCTCTGGATCGGGTTATAGCGTCATGAGTGCGGAGCCGTCCCTCAATCGCGCTCCGATCATGGAGCGCTTCGGAGAAACAATCGAGGACCTCGGCACTGCGCACGGTATCGACGCCTTTGCCGTTCCGCCCGAGAGGATCGTCGAGTTCTGCCGGTTCCTGAAAGAGCATCCGGCGCTGCAATTCAATTTCCTCTCGGACATTTGCGGGGTCGATCATTATCCCGAAACGCCGCGGTTCGAGGCGGTCTACCATCTTTATTCGCTGCCCAACAGGTGGCGGGTCCGCATCAAGTGCCGGCTTGGCGATCCTCCTGAAGTGCCTTCGGTCACGGGGGTCTGGCGCACCGCCAACTGGCATGAGCGTGAGGCCTGGGACATGTATGGCATCCGGTTCGAGGGGCATCCCGATCTGCGCCGGATCTACATGTGGGAAGGCTTCGAGGGCTTTCCCCAGCGCAAGGATTTCCCCTTAAGGGGTTATAAGGACAAGTTGAACCCCTTCGGTGCCGAAGGTCCGCCGCCAACACAGCCCGACCTTGCCACCAGGGACATTCCGTAAGGGAGGCCGTTCTACGCCGGAACGTTGAGATGACCGAAGTCACCGAGCTCAGCAGGCCTGAGGGTGAAGCGCTCAATACCAGGGAAGTGCTTCTCAACCTCGGTCCGCAGCACCCCAGCACCCATGGGGTTCTTCGGCTCGTCCTCGAACTGGACGGCGAGTTCGTCGAGCGCGTCGATCCGCATATCGGCTATCTCCATCGCGGCACCGAGAAACTGGCGGAGAGCTTCACCTATACCCAGATTTTCCCGCTGACGGATCGGCTCGACTATCTCTGTCCGCCCTCCAACAACCTCGCCTTCGCGCTGGCGGTGGAAAAACTCCTCGGCATAGAAGCGCCGATCCGGGCGCAATATATCCGCGTAATGATGGCCGAGTTGGCACGGATCTCCGGTCACCTCCTGATCACGGGGGCGCTGCCGATGGATCTCGGCGCCATGACCGCGCTGCTTTACGTCATGCGCGAGCGCGAAATGATCATGGATCTCCTGGAAATGATAACCGGCGCGCGCATGCACACGTCCTTCTGCCGGGTCGGCGGGGTACGCGAGGACCTGCCTGACGGATTCTTCCCCAAGATCCGGGAGTTTTGCGACATCTTCCCGAACCGGATCCGCGACTATGAGCGACTGCTCGAAGATAACCGGGTGTTTCTCAATCGCACGAAGGGGATCGGCGTGATCTCCGCCGAGGATGCTGTCGATCTCGGCCTCAGCGGTCCGAACCTGCGTGCTTCCGGTGTCGACTGGGACATCCGGCGCGATGAGCCCTACGAGATCTACGACCGGCTCGATTTCAACGTCATCACCCGTAACGAGGGCGATTGCTATGCGCGCTGGCGATGCCGCGTCGACGAGATGCGCGAAAGCATAGGTATCATCGAACAATGCATCGACCAGATGCCTGAGGGGCCGTTCCAGATCGACATGCCGACAATCGCCTTCCCGCTGGACAAGGATCGGGTGCACTGCTCGATGGAGGCGCTGATCCAGCATTTCGACCTGTCGGCCTACGGCTTCAAGGTGCCGAGGGGCGAGGTCTATTCGGCGATCGAGGCCCCAAAGGGGGAGCTTGGCTTCTACATCATCAGCGACGGGTCGCCAAAACCGTTCCGCATGAAGGTGCGGGCACCCTCGTTCGTCAATCTTCAGGCCCTCTTCGGGGTCACCAACGCCCGCTACCTGGCGGACATGATCGCTGTGCTCGGCAGCCTCGACCCTGTGATGGCGGAGGTGGACAAATAGCAAGGATTTGAATGCGATGACCATGCGCGAAAAGATCGAAGAGGCGGCGGCGCGGTATCCCGACCAGCGCTCTGCGATCATGCCCGCGCTCCTGATCGCGCAGGAAGAACATGGCCATCTGCCTGGGCCAGTGTTGGAAGAGGTCGCCGACATTCTCGGAGTCGAGCGGATCTGGGTCTACGAGTTGGCGACTTTCTACACCCTCTTCCATACCGAACCGGTGGGGATGTTCCACCTGCAGCTCTGTGACAATGTTTCCTGCATGCTGTGCGGATCGGAGGACCTGCTAGACCATCTGGAAACGGTGCTGGGGATCAGGAAAGGCGACACCACCCCGGACGGGCTGTTCACGCTTTCGACCGTCGAATGCCTCGGCGCCTGCGAGATGGCTCCGGTGATGCAAGTCGGCGACGATTACCACGCCCATCTTGATGTGGCGCGGATAAACGCACTGTTGGACAGCCTGCGGGCGACCGTGGGAGCCGCGAGCGTCGAGCACGCCTCTGCGCGGCTGCCGGGGGAGTAGCGCCATGTTCGGGCCGGTTCTTCTCAAGAATATCGATGTGGCGGACGGTCACCTGGTGTCGACCTACGAGGCTGGCGGCGGCTACCAGGCGCTGGAAAAGGCGCTGCGCGAGTACACGCCTGATGAGGTTATCGACCTCGTCAAACGGTCCAACCTGCGCGGTCGCGGCGGTGCCGGATTCCCGACAGGCATGAAATGGGGTTTCGTGCCGAAGCGCACGGGCAAGCCGACATATCTATGCTGCAACGCCGATGAGGGCGAGCCGGGCACGTTCAAGGACCGGATCATCATGGAGCGCGACCCGCATCAACTGATCGAGGGGCTGGCGGTAAGTGCCTACGCGATTGGGGCCGAAACCGCCTATGTCTACATTCGCGGAGAATATGTAACGGCGATCCGTCGTCTGCAGCAGGCGATCGCCGAGGCCCACGCAAAGGGCTATCTCGGAAAGCGCGTTCTGGGCTCGGATTTCAATTTCGCCGTACACATCCACTGCGGCGCCGGCGCCTATATCTGCGGCGAGGAAACCGCGATGCTCGAGTCGCTCGAGGGCAAGCGGGCGCAGCCGCGATTGAAGCCGCCATTTCCGGCCGTGGCCGGGCTCTACGCCAGCCCTACAGTGATCAACAATGTCGAGACGCTCGCTTGCGTGCCGCATATCATTATGCGGGGGTCGGACTGGTTTCGGGGCATCGGCCCGGACAAGAGCCCCGGCCCGAAGCTCTACTGCCTCAGTGGGCAGGTGCGCAAACCCGGCCTCTATGAGTTGCCGATGGGCATACAGCTGCGCGAACTGGTCGAGAACCACGCCGGCGGCGCGCTGCCGGGACGCAGAATCAAGGCGGTGATCCCGGGCGGGGTCTCAGCCCCGGTCATACCGGAGCACGGGCTGGAGGTGAGGATGGATTTCGACTCGCTGGCTGCCGCCGGCTCGATGCTCGGTTCGGCTGGCGTTATCGTGATCGACGACTCGACCTGCATGGTCAAGGTCGCCACCCGGATCATCGAGTTCTTCCACCATGAGTCCTGCGGCAAGTGCACGCCATGCCGGGAAGGATTGAACTGGGTTGTGAAGGTCCTGCGCCGGATCGAGGCCGGCGAAGGTGCTACCGGCGATCTGGAGCAGCTGGATATGCTCTGCAAAGGCATTTTCGGCAATACGTTCTGCGCTCTGGGCGACGGCGCGGCGATGGGATTGCGGGCCGCACTCGCGCATTTTCGCGCTGAGTTCGTTGCCCATATCGAGGACCGCAGGTGCCCCTTTCACTAAAGGCCTGCGCCGCGACAGGACTGCGAGGAACTATGGTTAGCATTACGATCGATGGACAAACGCTGGAAGTTGAGGCTGGCTCGACAGTGCTGCAGGCCGCCCGGCGTTTGGGCATCGATATCCCGACCTTCTGCTATCTGAAGCGTCTGCCGGCGCTGGCCTCCTGCCGCATGTGCCTGGTGGAGATCGAGGGGCTGAGAAGGTTGCAGCCGTCCTGCGCCACTGCGGTCACCGACGGCATGGTAGTGCGCACGAACACGCCGTTGATCGAGGAAACGCGCTCTTCCATGCTCGATATGCTGCTCGCCAACCACCCCCTCGACTGTCCGATCTGCGACAAGGGCGGCGAATGCGAGCTTCAGAACATGGTGATGGCCTACGGCCCCCGCGAGAGCCGATTCCGCGATGACAAACGTGTGTTCCACTCCGAGGACATCCGTCTGAGCCCGGTCATCATCATGAACGTCAACCGCTGCATCCAGTGCCAGCGCTGTGTCCGGATGTGTGAGGAGGTTGTCGGCGCGGTCGCCCTCGGCACCATCGAAAAAGGCATGGATACCGCCGTCACCGGCTTCGAGGGCAGTCTCGCGAGCTGTGACCAGTGCGGCAATTGCGTCGAGGTCTGCCCGGTCGGCGCGCTGATGAGCTTCCCCTATCGCTACAAGGCACGGCCCTGGGATCTCACCGAGACCGACACGGTCTGCCCGCATTGCGGCACCGGTTGCCAGCTGACGGTGGGCACACGTAAGGGCGAATTCATGCGGGTGCGCTCGAAGTGGGACGAGGGAGTTAACCGCGAAACGCTCTGCGTTCGGGGACGCTTCGGCCTCGATTTCGTCGCGAGCCGGGACCGGATCAAGCGGCCGATGATCCGTCGTGATGGCGCCCTCGTTCCGGTTTCCTGGGATGAGGCTGGGGACTATCTGCGCAGGCGGCTGTCGGCTGTCGAGGGCAAGGCTGCCGCTGGCCTCGCCTCGCCTCGCCTCCCCAACGAGATGCTCTATCAGTTTCAGAAGCTGATGCGTACGGCTTTGCGGACCAACAACATTGATTGCTCGTCACGCTGGTCCACGCCCTTCGATACGCTCGGCCCGCTGCTGGCAGGCTTCAACAGCCGCGCACCGCTGGACGACGTGATCGGCAACGACTGCGTGCTCGTCGTCGGCGGCAACGTCACCGAGGAGAACCCGGTCACCGAATACCTGCTGCGGGACGGCGTGCGGCGGCGGCAGACCGGGTTGCTCATGCTCTCGGCGCGGCCATCCCGTCTGGATGCCGATGCCAAGGTCGTGGTTCGCGTGCTGCCGGGCGGAGAAGCGGCAAGCCTTGCGGCGGTGGTGACCGGTCTCGCAGCGGCCGTTGGTCAGGCTTTGCCTGCCGACGTTCTTGCGGGCATCGACGCGACAATCGGCAAGCCGGCGGCGGAAACCGGCATTGACGGGCCGGATCGTCTGGCCACGGCACTCAAGGAAGGCCGCAGCGTCACCGTGCTTGTCAGCGTCGACCTCCTGAGATCACCCGAAGCGCGCGCGACGCTGCAGCAGATCAATAACCTCCTGCAGGTTCTGCGCCTGCTCGGCAAGGGTCTGGCGATGCAGTTCCTCTTCGACCGTGCCAACCAGATGGGCGCCTGGGACATGGGAGTTCTGCCGGCGGCTCTGCCGGGGCTGCGGGCGGTCACCGACGATGTGGCGCGCACAACTCTTGCGCGGAACTGGGGCGCCGAAATCCCGTCTGAACCCGGTGCGGATCTCGACGCCATTCTGGAGCTCTGCGTCGGCGGACGGATCGGCGCTCTCTATATCGTCGGAACCGACCCCCTGATCGCCTATCCCGACAGGGATTTCGTGACGCGGGCGCTTGGCGGCGCCGATCTCCTGATCGTGCAGGACGCCTTCCTCACGGATACGGCAGGCCTTGCCGAGGTCGTCCTGCCCGCGGCAGGTTACGGCGAGGAAACCGGCACGTTCACCAACAACGAGGGCCGGACCCAGACGGTCCGCAAATTCCGCGAACCCGCCTTCGAGGCGCGGAGCAATCTGGCGATCTTCGACTTCGTCGCAGCGCTTCGCAACCAAGCACTGCGGCCATCGACGCAAGGCGAAATTTTCGACGAGATTGCCCGGCTGGTTCCAGCCTATCAGGGGCTGACGCGGGACGGGCTTGGCGCCGACGGCGCATTTACCAAGGCGGTGCCGACGCCACCTGTGGCAAGGTTCTTTACGCCGCCGCCCGTCCCGGCAGCAGCCGACCGGCTCATGCTGATCACCGGCGACTGCCTGTTCCACAACGGATACCTCTCAGAACGGTCGGACACCCTGAACACGGTCGCCAATGATCCCTATGTCGTGATGAGCGCGCAGGATACCGCACAGCTTGGCCTTTCGGATGGCGATCAGGTCATTGTGCGTTCCGCCCAGGGCGAACTGACGGCGCAGCTCAAGATCGACAGGCGGTTTCCCAAGGGCCTTGTCTTCGTTCCGGAAAACTATAGAGCCTTGCGTCTCAACGGCCTGATGCGGCGGGGCGAATACCCATGCCCGGTGGAGGTTCAGAAGGTGCATGCCTCTCTTGAGGTCGACCGCGCGAGCCGGATCTGGCGTGGAGTCTGAAGATTTGGGGTCGGGGCGTCGCGCCTCCCGCAAGCTGCCCTGCCCCAGCGTCTTCACATCAGGCTGGCGACGTCAGTGATACCTGGTCCCGCAGATGTAATCCTGCAGATCCTGCTCTGTGCGCTGCGCTTCCTCGAGCCTATGTTTAACCACGTCGCCGATACTGACCACGCCGACAACGTCGCCACCATCCAGGACCAGCACATGACGCGTACGCCGCTGAGTCATGATCCCCATCGCGACGGGTAGCAAATCCCGTGTCGAACAGGTCGCCACATTGCGGTTCATGATATCCGCGACCCGCATCATCGCCGCCTCGGCCCCGTATTCCGCCACCGCATTGCAGCAATCCCGCTCCGATAGCGAACCCAGGTATTCGTCGTTCGGCTGACTGACGACGACGAAGCCGATATTGTTGTCGCGAAACAGCCTCAAGACTTCCACTACCGTCTGATCGGGAGTGACCGCTATGACACCGACACCTTTGTTCTTCATGATTTCGCCGACAAGCATCTGAGCCTCCTGTCTGCGCGCTCCGGCTTGACGGATGGCGCGCGTTCACGTTCGCCGGATATTCCGCCACCAGTTGTAGCCCTGCATCTCTTTCGTCTCGACGAGCACGTCCTTCATTGTATTCAGGCGCGCGGCAACCACGCCGCCGCCGGTTGCCGCCTTGCCCGGCTTGGCGAGCAGGTCGTCACGCCCGATCACCAAATCATGCGAGGAAAAACTCGAAAATTCGTACTGCTGGCCAAGCTTGATTGCATCTGCTGGGCAGGCGTCCTCGCACAGCCCGCAGAACAGGCAGCGAGCCGTGTCGATCTCGAATTTGGCCGGGTGCCGGTTGCCCTTCTCGTCCTCGTAGGGGACGACTTCGATACAGTCGCAGGGACAGATCCGCGCGCAGAGTTCACAGGCCACGCACTTGATCTCGCCCGCTTCATCACGCGTCAGGAAGTGATGCCCGCGATAGCGCGAGTAGGGTAGCCATTTTTCCTTGTCCGGATACTGCATGGTTACGGTTCTGGAGAACAGGTAGCCGAAGGTCAGAACCAACGCATTCGCCAGATCGGCGAAGAACGCCCAACCAATCCATGTTCCAATTCTATCCTGCGCGCGCGACATCGCCGCCTCGCTACGGAGCCGCCATGGCCCCTAAAAGTATACCGGTTATAATTATGTTCGCCATCGACAGAGGAAGCAAGACTTTCCATCCGATCGCCATCAGTTGGTCGTAGCGGTAGCGGGGGAAAGTGAAACGGAACCAGATAAACACGTAGACGAAGAATGCGACCTTGAGCACAAACCAGAGAAGTGGTGGCAAGGGGATCAGGACACCGTTCCAGCCGCCAAAAAACAGGATCACCACCAGCACCGACACCAACAGCACGATGGCATATTCGCTGACCATGAAAAACGCAAAGCGGATACCGCTGTATTCGGTATGGAAGCCAGCCCCCAGATCGCCTTCCGCTTCCGAAAGATCGAAGGGAATACGCTGTGCTTCGGCCAATCCGGCGACGAAGAACACGAAGAAGCCGACCGGTTGGTAGACGATGTTCCAGACATCGGTTTGGGCCCGCACGATGTCGAGCAGGCTCATGGATTGTGCCAACATGACCACGCCGATCACCGCGAACCCCATCGGAATCTCGTAGCTGATCATCTGCGCGCAGGTCCTGAGGCTGCCGAGGACCGCGTATTTGCTGTTGGCGGCCCAGCCACCGAAAATGACGCCATAGACCTCGATCCCGATCACCGCAAAGACGAAGAGTAACGCCACATTCATGTTGGAGACGTAGAGCGTGATCTCGGCGCCGAGGACCGAGATGCTTTCGCCGAAGGGAATCGCGACGAACACGACAAAGGGTGGGGCGAGCGCCAGAATTGGCGCCAGTTTGAACAGGAAGCGATCGGCTTCGGCCGGAATGTGGTCCTCTTTGGTCAAGAGCTTAATTCCGTCCGCCACCGGCTGCAGCAGTCCGTGCCACCCGACACGCATCGGCCCCATCCGCTGCTGGATGTGCCCGGCGATCTTGCGTTCCAGCCAGGTTAGCGGCAACGGCAGCAGCAGCAGGATCGCAATCAGAAACGCGACCTTGAAGACAATCAGGCCAAGGGCAACGATAAGTTCCATGATCCGCGGCCACTTATTCATCGGGTTGAAGCGCGCGACCGGACTTTGGCTCCGGCTATAGACCGAGCACTTTGCGCAACCGTCGGGCACTATGGTACAACGGTGACGCACCTCATACAATGCCACCACAATTATGTCGTCGCGAGCTACGATCTGTCCGGCTCAGGATTGTTTAAGACAAGTGGTTCGACGCCCGTCTCTGGCCGATTTTATTGGTTGGGGGCCGACAGCACGGCAATCTTATGAAGTGTGCAGGATTACAGGAGGATTCCTGCATCCGCGCCTCATCTGGAACCGCATTTTCTCAACTGACGATCATGTCTGCCGCTTTCTCAGCGATCATGATAGCTGGCGAATTGGTATTGCCTGAGACAATGGTGGGCATGACGGACGCATCAACGACCCTCAGCGCCAAGACACCACGTACACGCAGCTCCTGATCGACGACAGCATTGTCATCGCCTCCCATCCGGCACGTTCCAACGGGGTGAAAAATGGTCGTTGCGATATCCCCTGCCCTTCGGATCAGTTCCTCATCGCTTTGAAACTCTAATCCCGGTAGCATTTCCTTGGGTGCAAACCTCGATATCGCCATCGTCTGCATCAGCCTGCGCGCATGGCGTATCGATCTTGCGGCAACGATGCGATCTCCAGCGGTCGAGAGATAATTTGGCCTGATCTCCGGCGCCGCCCCTACGTCCGGCCCTGAGATATGCACGGTGCCTCTGCTTTCCGGGCGCAGGTTGCAAACCGACACCGTGACGGCCGGGTAGCGGTGCAGCGGTTCACCGAGCCTGTCGGTGCTGAGCGGCTGGACATGGTATTCGAGATCCGCTGTGGCCAGGGTCGGATCGCTCTTTGCAAAAATGCCCAGCTGGCTTGGCGCCATGGAAAGCGGACCAGAGCGGCGAAGTGCATATTCCAGGCCCATGCCGGCGCGTGAAAAGAGGTTGTGATAGAGCTGGTTCAAGGTCTCTGCGCCTTCGATGCGGAAGACCGTGCGAATCTGAAGGTGGTCTTGCAGGTTCTCGCCGACGCCATTCAGCGAATGAGTGACGTCAATGCCGGCCGCCTGCAGCACGTCAGGCCTGCCGATCCCGGAGAGTTCCAGTATCTTCGGTGAATTAATAGCACCGGCGGAAAGAATGACCTCGCGGCGGGCGCGCGCTTCATGCATCTTGCCGTTCGATCGAAACC
Organism: Rhizobium viscosum; assembly: GCF_014873945.1. NCBI lineage: Bacteria > Pseudomonadati > Pseudomonadota > Alphaproteobacteria > Hyphomicrobiales > Rhizobiaceae > Rhizobium > Rhizobium viscosum. The sequence goes on from NZ_JADBEC010000002.1 coordinate 883,348, forward strand.
GGACGCCAGTGGCGCGCCGGCCCTCGAATTGAAGCTTTTCCGTTTCGGCACCCGTCAAGACCCGCAGGTTGGGTCGCTTCATTACGGGGCGGAGAAACGCCTTGGTCGTATTCCAGCGCAACCCACCGCGTTGGTTCACTTCGAAATAGCCCGAACCCTCGTTGTCCCCGCAGTTGAAATCATCCGTCTTCGGGATACCGAGTTCCTCGGCCGCATCTCGAAACGCATCGAGAACGGGCCATGAGAGGCGCTGGCGCTCCACCCGCCATTCGCCGCCCGCACCGTGCATCTCAGACCTCCCGCGGTAGTTATCTTCGGATTTGAGGAAGTACGGAAGCACGTCGTCCCAGCCCCATCCGGCATTGCCCGCCTGACGCCATCCGTCATAGTCGGCCGCTTGGCCGCGCATGTAGATCATGCCGTTGATGGAAGAACAGCCGCCAAGCAGCTTGCCGCGTGGATAGGGAAGCGAGCGGCCGTTGAGGCCGGGCTCGGACGCCGTCCTCATCATCCAGTCCGTCCGCGGATTGCCCATGCAAAAGAGGTATCCGATCGGGATATGAACCCAGTGATACCGGTCGTTGCCGCCTGCTTCGAGCAGCAAGACACGGTTTGCAGGATTTGCGGAGAGGCGGTTCGCAAGAACGCATCCGGCAGATCCCGCTCCAACGATGATGAAGTCATAAACGCCGGCATCCGCGATCACATCAGGCGATGATTTGGTCACGCGTCCGCTCCCGCAGCGGGTTGGAGTGTCGATGACAGGCGCCGCCAGATCGGCGCTAATGCTTCCGCGATGTCGCGGTAGAGATCATAGCGCCGCGCGTAGTGATCCCGCATGAGGAGGTCAGGAAGATAGTTCCGTTCCATGCGCACCATAGACGCAGCACCGTGCGCGAAATCCGTGAATATAGCTGCACCCGTGCCGGCCGCGATTGCGGCACCCAGAGCACCGGTCTCGCGCGAACGCGCGATCGACATCGGTAGCCCCAAGACATCGGCGAATATTTGCGGCCACAGCATGCTTCGTGATCCGCCGCCCGAGAGAACAGCCTCGGTGAAAACGGCTCCCGCTTCCCGCATCTTCTCAACGTGCTGGCGGTGACCGAAAGCGACACCTTCCAGAACAGACCGGACGAGATGACCCTTCGTATGCCAGCCGGCAACACCGTAGAAGCCGGCGCGGGCATTACCGTTTTGCTGCGCGCCATAAAGGAAGGGGTGATAGAGCGGGTCATCGCTGGCAGGTTCGATGGCGGCGGCAAGCTCGCCGCAAAGATCGAACGGCGATCGCCTTCCCGCCGGAATATCCGAAAAGAACTCTCGCACCAGCCATTCGAGGTTCACAGCCGATGTGGCGCTCGACTCGATCGCCATGTAACGGTCACGGTCAAAGGTCGAGGACATGAAGACTGGGCCGGTAAGCTGCGGCGTGTCGATGATGACCTGATTGATGCTCCAGGTGCCGGCGATAATCGAGACGCTGCCGGTTCGCGAGACACCCGATCCGAGCGCCGAGGCAACAACATCAAACAACCCGCCCACCACAGGCGTGCCGGCGGCGAGACCCGTTTCTCTCGCCACCTCTTCCGTCACGGTGCCGGCAATGTCGGCACTTTCGATCAGCGTCGGCAAAAGACCCATACAATCGCCAAGGCCATAAGCCTCCATCAGCCCCTTGTCATAGCGACGCGCGGCAAGATTGAGCAGCCCGGCGCCTGACATGTCGGACACCTCACTAACACGTCTGCCGGTCAGACGGTTGACGACGAAATCCTTGGAGAAAAAGACCGTGCCGATACGGTCGAACAGCTCCTTCCGGTGACGTTTCACCCAAGCAAGCAGCGTCGGCGTCTGGGATGGCCACGGACGTTGCCCGGCGATCGGAAAGGTGCGTTCGCCGACGCCTTCCGACGTCCATTCTTCGACCAGACCCGCCGCCCGTGTATCGAGCGACTGGATGCCCAACAGGGGATTGCCCTCGCGGTCGAGCGCATAGAGGCCGTTACCATGCCCGGCGCAGCCTATCGCTGCAATCTCGCCCGGCTGGATCCGGGCCTGTTCGATACATGCGCGGATAACCTGCCGGGCATTCGTCCACAGTTCGTCCAGCTCGCGTTCAACGTAACAGGGAAATGGCGTGTGGCTATGGGCCTCTTTCGATGCGGCGGCGATTTCGTTGCCGTCGCGATCGAAGATCACCGCCTTGATGACGGTATTACCGGCATCGAGCCCCAGTAGAAAATTTGGCATGCTCCTCCTCCAAAAGTAGCAATCTTCATTCTCCGCTGCTCTGATAGAGCGCAAACGCTTCTTCCCCACCAGCATCGTCGTGCACGACTGCCATCAATCCGCGGACAACCGCGCTTGGATTAGCGTGCTGATAGATGTTGCGCCCGTAAACCATTCCGACGGCGCCCTGACGCATCAGGGCGGCCGACTTGTTGAATACGGCGCGAAGATCTTCCTTGCCGCCGCCGCGAACCAGAACCGGACAGCGCGCCGCTTCCACAACTTTGTGAAAATCATCGGCATTCGTTGTCGGATCCGCCTTGATGATGTCTGCACCCATCTCGCGAGCAAGCCGGGTCAAGGTCACGATCTTGTCGGCATCGCCATCGACCATGTAGCCACCGGCCTTGTCGATCGGCTGCATCACCAGCGGTTCAATCATCAGCGGCATGCCGTACCGATCGCAGTCGGCACGAATGCGGGCGATGTTCTGGACGCATTGACGGAAGAGGTCGGGCTCGTCCGGCAGCATGAACAGATTGACGACGACACAGGCCGCATCCATCTCGATGGCACCGATCAACGGCTCCGCCTCGTTCTGCAGCACGGCCCACATCTGCCGGTGGCGTGTGCTGTTATAGGGGTTGCCCATGTCGACGCGCATCACCAGTGCCGGCTTGTCCTTTCCCGCAACGTTCTGCAGCAAATCGGCCTGGCCAAAATTCATCTGGATCGCGTCGGGCGCTGCATCGACGAGAACCTTGACCACCGATTGCATATCTTCGAGACCGGTGAGAAACGACGGCTCGTTGCAGACACCGTGATCGATCGCCACGTCGAGGCAGCGCCCACTGCCGAACAGCCGGTTCATCCGGACTTTGTTGTTGGTTCGCATTCCATGCTCCTTTGGTCGTTCCGTTCGAAAAGAGTGGTTTCATCAACGCCGTGGCGTTCGCGTAAAAGCGTGAGAAAACGGCTGCGCTCCGCGGCGCGTTGAGCCGGTATCCAGGCCTTCTCGGCCGCGAGAAGATCAAGCACCGCATCCATCATCTGCAGGGAAAGATTGCCTGTTATGGCAAGCGTCGTGCGCCTGAGGAGCACGTCGTCCAGTCGTTCGGCCGCTTCGTTGCGGATGAGGAAAAGCAATTCACGCGTTGAATAGTCGGGATGAGGCATGACTTCATCAGGCCCAGTGGCTATGAAGCTGGCAATCGCCTCCGCCTCGGTGCCGTAGCGGGAAAAGAGCGCTGCCATACGCGTCGCCGTTATTCCTATTTCTGCCGAAGTTTGTGCAATCCAGGCTGCGCGATCGAGGGGAAATCGCCGCCCGCCTCCGATTGCCCTATCGGCCGTCGAAATCCGGCGCTCCCTGCCCAGTCGCTGAAGGGCGAGATCGGCGGCGAGTTCGCCAAACGAGCGAAAAGTTGTCCATTTGCCGCCGATCATGCAGAGAACCGAAGGCCCGCCATCGGCAGCTTCAACGACTGTGCAGAAGTGGTCGCGAGGGATCCGGCCGGTAAAACTGTCGGTGCTCGACGGCAATGGCCGCACGCCGGAAAACTGATAGGAGATTTCTTCCGGCCGGATTACGACGTCAGGCAGGACGAAGGAAAGGGATTGCAGGATATAGTCGCGCTCGTCGGCCTCGCAACGCACCGCTTCCGGGTTCTCAACGCGGATATCGGTGGAGCCGACAAGCACTTTTCCAAGATAGGGGAACAGGATGCAGATCCGGCCGTCCTCGTTCTCATAATAGATCATGTGACCGGCCAGCGCGTCGTAGAGCGCAGCATTGTCGATGATAAGATGCGAGCCCTTGGTTCCCCCCATCAGGTTCCCAGGACGGTCATCGGGCTTTAGAAGCGTGCTGTTGGTAATGTCGATCCATCCGCCGGTTGCGTTGATGATAAGTTTTGGTTCGATTGCGACCAGAGAGCCGCCGATGTCGTCACGGATGACATGCTGGCCGGTGTCACTCCTGCTGATCTCGGCATGGTTTAGTGCGCGTGCCTCTCGTCCGGCGGCAAGGCCGTCGGCCAGCAGTTCGATCCCGAGCCGCTCCGGGTGGCTTACCCAAGCATCATAGTAGGTTGCGGAACTCCTGATCTGAGGATGGAGCGCCGGCCATTTCGCAAGCGTTGTGTACCGGCCGCGAAACTGGTGAGGCGGCATCATGGCCCGCTTGCGCGTGAGAAAGTCGTAGATACTGAGCCCCGCCTTGATCGCCAGAGCACCGCGGCGGCTTGGTCGCCGGGTCAAACCGAGGAAGCGGACGAGACCGTTGCCGAGACCGGAAAAGATGTCGAAGATCGGAACTGTCGTGGGCAGAGGTGCGACGTAGTGCGGAGCGTTGCGCAACAGACGGTCGCGTTCGGCCAGGGATTCCTGAACCAGCTTGAACTCGCCGTTCTCGAGATAGCGAAGGCCTCCGTGCACCATGCGTGAGAGAGCAGCGCTTGCACCGGAGCAGTAGTCGTGCTTCTCGACAAGGAGCACATTGATCCCCTGCAGCGCCAGTTCCCGGAAGACGCTGATGCCGTTGATGCCGCCGCCGATGACACACACGTCCACCTTCGGGCTCCGGCGAAGCCCGTCCAACGTTTCTTCACGATTCATGATGACGATCCGTTACCTGTCCATGGCAGTCAGTTTCGCTGAAATGGCTGCATTGATGGCTGATTGATCATCCACATCCAGCCGTATGGTCCCGGCCCGGGCATTGTCGAGTGCCTGCGCTTTATTGCGGGCGCCGCAAAGCGCGAAGGTGATACCTGGCTGGGCAAGCGTCCAGGCGATTACTGTCTGTGCGATGCTGGCCTGGTGCTTGTCGGCAACCGGCCGGATCGCGGAAGCAAAATCCACGGCCTTTTTACGGTTCGAGACGGAGAAGCGCGGATTGTCCCGCCGCTGATCGTCACCGGAAAATATCCGCTCCGGTCCGATAGCACCGGACAGAAGGCCGAGCGCCAGCGAAGAATAGCTCAGCGTCGACACGCCATTCACCCGGGTCAACGGCAGGAGATCGCTCTCAATCTCCCTATCGATCATGCTGAAGCGCTCCTGGATAGCATCGAGACCGCCGGTGGCAATATAGGTCTCCAGCTCAGGGGCGCTGACATTGCTGGCGCCGATCGCCCGGATCTTACCCGATATCTTCAGGTCTTCCAGCGCCCGCATCGTTTCCTCGATCGGCGTCGTCGGATCCTGCCAATGGGTGATATAGAGATCGAGATAGTCAGTGCCGAGGCGCCTTAAGCTCTCCTCGACCTCGTGGAAGATCGCATCGCGACCAAGGTAACGGTGAACCGGCCTGCCATCCTGATCGAAGAAATGTCTGCCCTTGTCGGCATGCCACACGAGGCCGCATTTGGTGGCGATAACAGCCTTATCGCGGCGACCTGCAAGCGCTTTGCCGACGATCTCTTCTGACCGGCCGAGGCCGTATGCCGGCGCCGTATCGATCAGCGTGACGCCGGCATCCAGTGAAGCCTGGACTGCGGCGATCGATTCCGCCTCATCCGTGCCTCCCCACATCCAGCCGCCGATTGCCCATGTTCCAAGGCCGACAGCCGAAGCGGTGATGCCCGACCTGCCGATATCGCGTATCAACTGCTGCTCGCTCATGCGCGTTGTCCTTCACCGTTTGCCAGCGCCAGAACACGAGCACCGGTCGCTTCGTCGGTGACCAGCGTATCGAGATGATGACCGCGCATAACGCTGAGGATCGGACCTGCCTTGTTCGGACCGCTTGCCACACCAATCTTCGTCGGGATCGAGGCAAACTCCGGAAGGGTCAGCGAGACCAGTGATCGGTTGAGGCTGTAGTCACAGACACTGCCCCGATCATCGAGCAGATGCGCAAGTAGCTCACACGAGGCGCCGGAGCGCTCGATTGCTGCGCGGTCCGTGCTCGACGAGGGATGCAGATCATAATAGCTGGAGTCATCGGAGAGAATGGAGCCGATGCCGACGACCGCCACCTTGGCCTCTCGCGCCCGCCTGAAAACATCGGCAACAGAACGCATGTTGATCAGCATGTCGCGCTCTGCAGCACTATCGGCAAAGAGAGGTGCATGGATCTGGAACGAACGACCGCCGAGGCGGTCGGCCATCATCGTCGAGACGTGATTCACATCTGTATAGTGCTTGCCCTGGACGCAGCCCGTTGCCGGGATGACCGCCACGTCGAAGCGACGCGGCGCCTGAAGGCCGGCAACAACTGCGCTGACACCCTTGCCGCCGGTGATGCAGATCGTATCGCCGTCCGCGATGTGTTCGAGTAGCAGGCGAGCCGCGGCCTCGCCGACCGTCTGCAGCGTTGTTTGCAGATTATCGGACACGGTCGGCACAACGATGGCTCGGCTGATGCCGCCAAGTGCCAGAAGTTGTTCTTCCATATCGACAAGCGGCTCGACCGGGGATTTGATCTTGATCTCGACAAGACCGAGCTGGCGGCCGCGCTTGATCAGCCGATTGACGGTGGCATGCGAGATGCCGAGCCGGTCGGCGATTTGCGCCTGCGTCAGACCTTCCAGGAAGTGCAACACCAGAGCCTGATGCATTTGCCGCGCGATCACGATTTCCTCACGCGGCACGGCTGCGGATTTTGGTTTTGCAATCGGCATGTCAGGCAGCCTTCCGCTTGTGCAGGAAATGGTCGATGGAGACGGCGGCAAGCAGAATGCAGCCTTTGATCATGTCTTGCCAGTAGACCGAGACATCGAGCAGGATCAACGAGCTTGTGACGACCGACAGGAGCGCAATGCCGAGGATGGCGCCAAGGATCGTGCCGGAACCACCACTGAGCGAGGCACCACCGATAACCGCTGCGGCAATGATATTCAGCTCCATGCCGACGCCGAAGGTCGGGGTCGCGGCACCGAAGCGCGACATATAGATGACGCCGGCGACACCCGACAACGTGGCGCAAAGAACGGTGACCCAGAACTTGACCTGATTGGTCTTGATCCCGGAATAGAGCGCCGCCTTCTCGTTACTGCCTGTGTAGAACACTTTCCGAAAGGCGGTGGCACGTCTCAGCAGGAAGTCGAAGATGGCGACAATCGCGACGAAGATCAGGATGACGTATGGAACTCCGTAGAGCGTACCCTGCCCGACTGCCTTGAACGATGGAGGCAACGTAAACAGCGAAAGCGGCGTTCCCTTGGTGATGATCAGGCAGACGCCACGCACGATGACCATGGCCGCAAGCGAGGTGATGAAGTGGTTGAGCCCGATCACCGTGACGAAGAAGCCCATTACGCAACCGATCAGCGCGCTTGCGAGAATTCCGATCAACGACGCGCTCCATGGATCGAGTCCCATGAGGAAAAGTGATCCCGACAGCACCATAGAGAAGCAGACGACCGAGCCGACCGATAGGTCGATGCCGCCCACGATAAGCAAGATCGTCATGCCGACAACGACGATGCCTTCTACCGAGAACGACATCAGCATCGCTCTGAAATTGCCGAGCGTCAGGAAGTGCGGAGAAGCAAAACTCATGAGCATGCAGAGTGCCAGGATGATCGCGATCAACCCCGCTTCGCGCATCGTTGCGAGCCTTCTCCAGGAAGATGGGCGCTCCTTCGCCACCCCCAATGCGTAGTCTGTCATTGCCCGCTCTCCCATCCCTGCTTCTTCTTCAGACGGCATGCTCTGATGCCTTCGATTTGATATATCGTCTCGCGCCGATACCGGATGCGAGCCTCATGACGGCTTCCTCGGTCATCGCCTCGCCTTCGAGTTCGCCCGCGACGGTGCCTTCCCGAATGACGATCGCCCGGTCGCAGAGACCGAGCAGTTCCGGCAACTCTGATGTGATGACGAGGATCCCTATCCCCGAACGCGCAAGATCACGCAGAAGTCGATGAATTTCTGATTTGGCGCCGACGTCGATACCGCGCGTTGGTTCATCCATGAGGATCACTTTCGGATCGACCGCCAACTGCTTGGCGATCGCCACCTTCTGCTGATTGCCGCCGGAAAGTGATGAAACCGGCATGTCGATGCCGCCCATGCGAACGCCAAGGTCGCGTGCCAGGTCTCTTGCCAGCGCCGCCTCTGCCTTCGCGTTCAAGAGGCCGAACCGTCCTGTCAGCGATTTCAGGTCGAGAGCTGCGATGTTCTGGGCGATCGACAGATTGAGGAAGACGCCGGACCCCTTGCGGTCCTCGGAAAGGTAAACGAGCCCCTCTCGCACCGCGTCTGCATAGCATGTCGCCCGCAGCACCTTGCCCTGCAGCCGTACCTCGCCTTGCGCCGCCCGGCGCAAGGCGCAAATACCCTCCGCAATCTCCGTCCGGCCGGAACCGATCAGGCCGCTGATACCAAGAATTTCACCCTTGCGAAGTTCAAAGCTGACGTCCTGAAAGCGCTTGCCGTCGCCAAGGTTCCGAATGGATAGGATGGCTTCACCACGGCGCTCGGCCACGGGCTGCTTTTCAGGATAGAGCTGCGTGATTTCGCGGCCGACCATACGGCGCACCACATCCTCGGCCGTTGTTTCGCAGACCTTTTCCGTCGAGACGTAATGTCCGTCGCGAAAGACGGTGACGCGGTCGCAGAGATTGAAGATTTCCGCCATGCGGTGGCTGATGTAGACGATCGATATGCCGTGGGCCTTGAGATCGTTGACGATGCCGAAAAGCACCTGCGCTTCCGCTTCCGTCAGCGCCGCGGTCGGCTCGTCGAAGATGAGAACGCGGCAGTCGAGTGTCAACGCCTTGGCGATCTCGACCAACTGCTGGCTTGCAATCGGCAGCTCTCCCACCTTTTGGCGAACGTCGATCGGGGCAAGACGGTTCATCACCACCTGCGCCTCGCGTTCCAGCCGGGCGAAATTCATAAACGGTGTGCGGCGGCGGTTGGTCGTCGCCATGAACATGTTTTCAGCAACCGTCGCATCCGGGCAAAGCGCGATTTCCTGATGCACAAGACCGATACCCAGCGACTGGGCAGAAGCCGGAGAAGCGATCTTAACGACCGCACCGTCGACGACGATGTCTCCTTCGTTTGGCTGCAGGACACCGGCGATTATGTTCATCAAGGTCGATTTGCCCGCACCGTTCTCGCCGCAGAGGGCATGCACTTCACCCCTCTCGAGACTGAAATTTACATCCGTCAGCGCCTTGATCGCGCCGAAGCGCTTGCTGACGTTGCGTATTTCCAAGACCGGCGCTGGCGTCATGACATCCTCTCCCCTCCCTACCCTGCATCGGCTGCCCGGGATCTCCTCATCCCGGCCAGCCGATTTGTCAGGACTACTCCTCAATGCCCTTCGTACCGCGGCGTTTCAGGTACTTGTCCCAATAGAAATCGTCGGCATTGGCGGCTGTCACGATCGACAGGCCGTTATCGACGAAGGGAATGCTCATCGGGTTGAAGCCGGAGCGCTTGGCGTCGTTCATTGGGTCGATCAGTTCCGGGTGCTTGGCAAGCCACAGCATCATGAAGCCCATATAGCCCTGCATACCCTGGTTCGGATTGATCGAACCGAAGACTTCGCCGGCCTTGATCATATCGAGAATGTTGGCGTTGACGTCCGCGCACATCACGAGGATCTTGCCGCCGCTTTCCTTATTGGCCTGGGCTGCCCCGATTGCTGAGTTTGCCTCCGGCATGAACACGGCATTGAGGTTGGGATGCGCCTGCACAAGGCTCATGAGACCCTGATAGGCCTTGTTTGGATCCTGGTTCGACGCAGCCCGTCCGACGAGCTTCATACTAGGATATTTTGTTTCCATGCGGGCAATGAAAGCCGCGATGCGCTTGTCGTGATTGTCCTGACCCGGATTTTCCAGAACGGCATATTCGCCCTTACCACCAAGCTTCGCAGCAATCGCGTCGGCCGCGTAGGTGCCTTCACGCGTATTGTCCGAGGTGATGAAGGAGATGCGTTTGGAAAGCGGCGCGTCGGCCGCGAAAGTGACCACCGCCGTGCCTTGATCGATGGCGCGGTTGATCGGCTCGATGAAGGGGTCGGAATTCATCGGATGGACAAGGATGCCTGCCGGATTTTGCGCGAGCGCCTGATCGAAGGTGGCGATCTGCTTGTTGACGTCATATTCCGGCGTACCGGTATAGGCGGTCTCGCAGCCAAGCTGTCGGCCGGCCTGCTTGAACATCTCATAGACCGGGAACCAGTATTCGACGCCCGAAACCATGACGTTCATGACGTATTTCTCTCCCGGCTTGCAGCGAAACGGATTTTCCGTTTCAGCCGCTGACGCAGCCGTGCTCAATGTCGCGACAGCCAAAACAGCCATCGCTGTCGTGCCCAGAAAATTGCGCAAAGTTCCTCCTCGAGGCCGAAGCCCCTGCCAAAAAGCCGATGGCGCGCATCGCGCCTTGTTCGTGAAACCGGACTTCCTCCTCGAACCCCGGTAATGGCAGTTAGCCTTGGAAGCTCGGCCGTGTCAATATAATTCACGCAATGAAATATATTTCACGACATGGGCTCAAATCCACTAAGAGGCAAAAACTGGAAGGCTTCTCGAAAGGACCGGGCAGGGACTCGTCACACATTTTCACCGGTCGGATCCAAAACTCTACACGGAGGGCCAAGCTCCCCGGGGTTTGCTCTTCAGACCATTGGCAAGGGGCAAAGGCATGAAAGTCACATTGAACCAAAGTCTGCGTGAACCCGGCTGGGCCCTGCGTTTTTGCGCGTTAGCGGCCATAGTGCCGCCACAGAGTTCGGTGCAATCGTGCCGGTATAACAAGCGGATGGCATAAAATGAGATTGCTGGCATTCCTCGCTGTGGCCCTTTTGCTGACGGTCTTTAACGCTCAAGCTCAAGTTTACGGGCCCTACGACGGCTACGACGATTACGGTGGCTATGGGTATGACGATCCATATAGTCCCTATCCGCCACCTCCCCCTTACTACGAGCCAGCGCCTCGGTATCAGGAACCCTCGCGTGAGCGCAGGCAACCGTCGACACAGAGCGCACGGGGAACGATCGTGATCGCGACACGCGAGCATACGCTTGTCTACACGACGGCATGGGGTGAACAGTTTGCCTACCCGATCGCCGTCGGGCGCGAAGGCAAACAATGGTACGGATCCACGCGAGTTGTATCCAAGCGCGAGCATCCCGAATGGCGACCAACCGCTAGCATGCGGCAGAAGAATCCGAAGCTTCCGGCGGTCGTAAGACCCGGTCCCCGTAACCCGCTCGGCACCCGAGCAATCTACCTCGCCGACGGACTGCTACGCATACACGGCACCAACGACCCCTCCTCTATCGGCACCAACGCGTCGAGCGGTTGCTTTCGGATGTATCGCGAAGACGTCGAAGAGCTGTACGAGATGGTGCAGCCGGGGACCCAGGTGATCGTCCAGCGGTAGTCGAATATCGCTGAGCTTGGCAGATGTCACGATTTGGAGTGCCTTCTAACTTCGAGACTGCGCTGACGGCTTCCTGGCGAGAGGCACAGCTCGACGTAGTGCCCTTCTCCTAACGCCACGGTGCCGTCCGTTCGATCCATTCGAGCGTCCGCGCTTCGGGATCGATGTTCATGGTGATGTCGGTGACAACGGCCGCGGTGTCGGCGCCCGCGTCAAGCACGCATTGCAGCCTTTCGACATTCAGCCCGCCGATCGCCACCAGCGGCAGCGGTGCGACGCGCCTTTTCCACTCCCTGATCCGTTCCAGACCCTGCGGCGCCCATTTCATCTGCTTGAGAGTGGTGGAATAGACCGGGCCGAGCGCCACATAGTCAGGCTTTGCGGCCAAAGCCGTTTCGAGCTCCGCTTCGTCATGGGTGGAGAGGCCGAGTTTCAGGCCGGCTCGGCGGATGGCAGCAAGGTCGGCTTCTACAAGATCCTCCTGGCCCAGATGGATGAAATCGCATCCCTCGTCGATCGCCAGTTTCCAGAAGTCGTTGATAACCAGTTGGCAATTCGCAGCTGCGCAAACGGCTTTCGAACGGCGGATTTCTTGGCGCAGGACCTCGTCCGGGCGATCCTTCACGCGCAGTTGCACAAGTTTGACGCCCAACGGCACGAGGCGTTCGATCCATTCGCAACTGCCGACGATAAGATAGAAGGGATCGAGCCTCATTCGAACACGCCCTTCCCGACAACCGGAGTGGACGGCACCGCCATGTCGCGCGGCTCCAGCATGCCGGAGAGATAGGCGAGCCTTCCGGCCTCGATCGCCTTACCGAACGCCTCGGCCATGGCAGGCGGATCGTCTGCGACCGCGACCGCCGTATTGAGCAGCACCGCGTCATAGCCGAGCTCCATTACCATTGCCGCATGCGACGGTCTGCCGATCCCCGCATCCACGATCAACGGAACGTCCGGAAAAGCGGATCGCATGGCGATGAGCGCGGAAGGATTGCGCGGACCGGCCGCAGAACCGATCGGGGCGCACCAGGGCATCAGGACCCGGCATCCGACGGAGAGCAGCTTTTCACCGACAACCAGATCATCCGTGGTATAGGGAAATACGCAAAACCCTTCCGCGCAAAGAACGCGTGCGGCTTCGACCAGTTCGAACACATCCGGCTGGAGACTGTCGTGATGGCCGATGACCTCGAGCTTGATCCAGTCGGTACCAAACACTTCGCGCGCCATCCTGGCGGTCAGGATCGCCTCCGACGCACTGTGACATCCCGCGGTATTGGGCAGGACGCGTACTGCGAGCTGGCGGATGAGGTCGAAGAAGGCGCCACCCGTCTTTCCGCCGGCCGTTTCCCGGCGAAGCGAGACCGTGACGATTCCTGCGCCAGACCGGCCTACCGCCTTGGCAAGGACGGCCGGTGACGGATAACGCGCGGTACCGAGCAGAAGCCGCGAAGACAACTCAGCATCATAAATGGAGAGCATGGGTCAGCCTCCCTGCATCGGGGACAGGATTTCGATGCGGTCACCGTCGTCGAGCCGGCAGCAGGCGCGGTCCTCGCGATGCACAAGATCGCCGTTGACGGCCGTCGCCAGCCAGTCGCCCTCGTATTCCAGAACATGAAGAAGCTCGGAAAGGGTTGCAGCCTCGCAGACCTGGGTTTCGCCGTTGATTATCAGTTTCATGAGCTTAGCCTTTCAGAAGCGAATGCCTCTCGCATGAGAATATCGGCGGCCCGCGCAGCCATGGCGGGTGCCAGCAGGAAGCCATGGCGGTGCATGCCGGCGATCGCGACCCCCTCCTTCGTTTCGATCACTCGCGGAATGTTGTCTGCAAAAGCCGGACGTATGCCCGTCCCGGTCTCCACGACGCGCGCCTCGCCGAACGCCGGATGCAGCGCATAGGCCGCGTTCAGGAACTCCATAAGCGAACGCGCGGTAATCGGTCCGTCATCCTCCGCCTCGATCATCGTCGCCCCGACCATGAAACGGTGATCGTCGCGAGGCACGATGTAGATCGGATGGCGCGGATGCAGCATCCTGACCGGCCTGGAAAGCGTAATATCGGCGGTTTCCAGATAGAGCATTTCGCCTCGCACGCCGCGCAGGCCGGAAAGTCGCGATATCGCCGCCGGCCCTGTGCAGTCGAGCACGCCGGCAAATTGCCGATCCTGCGGCTGGTGTGCGCCGAAATGGAAGACGACGCCGCGTTCGCGGAGACTGTTGCCAAGCCTCGTCAGCGCAAGGCGTGGATCGAGATGCGCTTCCTGCTCGAAGAAAAGGGCCTTTTCGAAGCGGCCGGCAAGTGCGGGTTCGAGGTCGCTCACGCCCTTGCCATCGAGCCAGACATGACCGGTCGTGCGCGCGGCAAACCGGGCGAGATCCGGCAGGTCGCGCGGCTGCGCCACCACCAGCGTACCGCGGCGATGAACTTCGCCGGGCACGGCCTCCTCCCACCATCGGGCCGCATCCAGGCCCAATGTCAGGACAACCTCTTCGGCCGCCTCTCGTTCGCAATAGGGAGCAAGCATTCCTCCAGCAAAATGGGAGGCGCCAAGCCCCGCCGCGCAGGCCTTCTCGATCACCTCTACCGAAAAGCCCCGTTTGACGAGCTCATGGGCCACCGCGAGGCCGGCAACGCCGGCCCCTTTGACGAGAAACGTAGGCATTATGCGTTACCCGGAAGGTTCTCGACCGGCATATAAAGATCTCCGCCATCGCGATATCTGGCGGCCATTGCTTCCAGACCCTCCTTCTGCGCCTCGGCACGGATATCGTGGGAAATCCGCATCGAGCAGAATTTCGGGCCGCACATGGAGCAGAAATGCGCCACCTTGTGCGCTTCCTTCGGCAAGGTCTCGTCGTGGAAGGAACGGGCCGTTTCAGGATCGAGCGAGAGATTGAACTGATCCTCCCAGCGGAACTCGAAACGGGCGCGCGACAGCGCGTCATCGCGCACCTGCGCTGCCGGATGGCCCTTGGCGAGATCGGCGGCATGCGCGGCGATCTTGTAGGTGATGACGCCCACTTTGACGTCGTTGCGGTCCGGCAGGCCGAGATGTTCCTTGGGCGTCACATAGCAGAGCATGGCGGTACCGAACCAGCCGATCATCGCAGCTCCGATGCCCGATGTGATGTGGTCGTAACCCGGTGCGATATCAGTGGTCAGCGGCCCGAGCGTATAGAAGGGCGCCTCGCCGCAGACCGCGAGCTGCTTTTCCATGTTCGCCTTGATCTTGTGCATCGGCACATGGCCAGGGCCCTCGATCATCACCTGGCAATCCTTCGCCCAGGCGATTTTCGTCAACTCGCCGAGCGTTTCCAGCTCCGCGAACTGGGCCGCATCGTTGGCATCGGCGATCGAACCCGGGCGCAGGCCGTCACCGAGCGAAAGCGAAACATCGTAGGCCCGGCAGATATCGCAGATCTCCTCGAAATGCTCGTAGAGAAAACTCTCCCTGTGGTGATGAAGACACCACTTGGCCATGATCGAGCCGCCACGGGAAACGATGCCGGTGACACGGTTGACGGTCAGCGGGATATAGGCGAGCCGCACGCCCGCATGGATGGTGAAATAATCGACGCCCTGTTCGGCCTGTTCAATCAGCGTGTCGCGATAAACCTCCCAGGTGAGGTCCTCGGCAATGCCGTTTACCTTTTCGAGTGCCTGGTAGAGCGGCACGGTACCGATCGGCACCGGCGAATTGCGAATGATCCATTCGCGGATATTGTGGATGTTACGGCCGGTCGACAGGTCCATGACCGTGTCGGCGCCCCAGCGGATCGCCCAGACCATTTTCTCCACTTCTTCCGCCATGGATGATGTGACAGCCGAATTACCGATATTGGCATTGATCTTCACCAGGAAATTCCGGCCGATGATCATCGGTTCGGATTCAGGATGGTTGATATTGGCGGGAATGATCGCCCGACCTTCCGCAACTTCGCGGCGAACGAATTCGGGGGTGACGTAATCCGGGATATGAGCGCCGAAACTCTCGCCGTCCCGCTTCAGCGTGTCCTTCGCCACCTCGCTGCCGAGGTTTTCGCGGATGGCAATGAATTCCATTTCCGGTGTGATAATGCCGGCGCGTGCATAGGCGAGTTGGGTAACGGCTTTACCGTCCCTCGCCCTCAGCGGTCGGTTCCGCACCGGGAATTCTGGCGTCAACCGGTCGCCGGACACGAAGCCGTTATCCTCCGGCCTGACGATACGGCCGTCATAAGCCTCGACATCGGCGCGCGCCGCAATCCAGCTTTCGCGCAGACGTGGCAGACCGCTTTCGATGGCCACTGTATGGGACGGATCCGTATAGGGACCGGAAGGGTCGTAGATCCTGACCGGCGGCTCGCCCGATGTTGGATGCAGCGCGATCTCTCGCATCGGCACCCTGATATTGGGGTGGATTGCGCCTTCGATATGGATCTTCTCCGAGGCCGAAAGCGGACCGGCGGTGACGGCGGGAGATTGCGGTTTTGCGGCAATATTCATCGTGAGGCTCCAAAGTTTTCGCGTTGGAGACCCAGTCATCGAGCCGGAATGATGGAAGAACGCCGACGTGGATTCCTGGCGTGAATCCACGTTTCATCAGCGCTTGCACCGTCCCTACGCCAGTATGAACTGGATCAGGTTCAACGGGTCACTGCGCCGCGCAATCGCTCAGCAGTATCTCAGCCCCTTGGCGGGACCCCCCTGGTGAATAGGGCTAGGCTATTGTGGGAAACGGCGCTTCGTCAAGCCTATAGGGCACCATTCCCGAAGCCTTATCCCGGCTGGCTGTCAGTGCTACCGGAAATCCGCAATCATTGCTGGCAAGTTCCGTCATAGCCGATATGTCGAGACAGCCATTCGTCGTGATCGATCCAGGGCAGTTCAGTTTTGCGTGCGTCGCACGAATGCCACGCTGTCTCCCGCCCCGTACGTTTCCACTGCGTATTCCTTTCAGAATTGTCGGTTTGGTCACGTGCCAAAAACCACAGCACCACCCATCAAACCGGCGCCGGCGGCGGTGAGCAGCAGCGTCTCTCCTCCCGTAAACCGCCGCTCCACATGGGCGACGGAGAGGGAAAGCGGGATGGTCGCGGCAGATGAATTGCCGAAGCTCTCGATCGTGCGGATCGTTTTTTCGGGCGCGATGCCGAGGTTGCCGGAGACGGCGTCGAACATGCGCGCGTTGGCCTGATGCGGAACGAACCGGTCGATATCGGCCGCGACAATTCCTGCCTGCTCCAGCGCCCGCTTCGAGGTTTCGGTCATCAGGGCGACGGCGCGCGAGAACACCTCGCGGCCGTCCTGCATCGTCATCAGAAAGTCCTCGGCACTGGTTTCGGGAGAGAACGGCCGGTTGCTGCCGCCAGCCGGAATGTTGATCAGGCCATAGCCGCTGCCATCGGATGCGAGATCGGCGGAGAGGAGGCCGCTTCGCCCATGCGTGCAGGGAGCCAGCACCACGGCGCCGGCCGCATCCGCAAAGAGGACGGCGCTTGCCCGCTCGGCAGGATTGATGCGGCGGCTCAGGATATTGGCGGCCACCACGAGGACGGTGCGGCCGTGCACGCGGACGAAACCGTCCGCCAGCGTAAGCGCGTAGAGAAAGCCCGAACAGGCGCCGGCGAGATCAATCGCGCCAGAGTTTTCAAGACCCAACCGGTGGGCCAGGAGCGGCGCCGAGGGCGGCAGAAGATGATCCGGTGTCGAAGTCGCAAGCAGCGTCAGTGCGATCTCGTTGCGGGCGATCCCGGCATCGTCGAGCGCCATCTGTCCGGCCGCGGCGGCCAAGCCGCTCAGCGTCTCGCCATCCTCCGCCCAATGGCGCGTGCGGATGCCGGTTCGCCGCTCGATCCAGCCCGTTTCGAGGCCCAGGCGAGCCTCGATCTCGGCATTATCGACGCAGCGAGCCGGCGCGGCATGCCCGAAACCGGCCATACGGGAAGAACGACCCGACATCATCCTGCGCTCCCGAGAACGATCGAGGCGACCTCGTCTATGGCGTCATAAGTGCTGCCGATCTCGTCTGCCGTCACGCAATAGGGCGGCATCAGGTAGACGACGTTGCCGAGCGGACGGATCAGCAGACCGCGCTCGCGAAACAGCCGCCGCATGCGCGGGCCGGCCTCGGCGAGATAACCGCCAGCGGGCACGACGAGATCAAGCGCCGCGATCGTTCCGGACTGCCGGATATTGGCGAACCGCTTGTCGCCTTCAAAACGCTGAAGGTTCTGTCGGTGCAGTGCCGCGAGATTTTCGATACGTTCAAAGACCGGTTCGTTGCGCCAGATGTCGAGATTGGCGACGGCGGCAGCGCAAGCGACCGGGTTGGCGGTATAGGAGCTCGAATGGAAGAAGGTCTTGCGCCGATCGGTGGAGAGGTGGGCATCGAAGATGTCGCCGGTGCAGAGGGTTGCTGCAAGCGGCAGGGCGCCGGCTGTCAGTCCTTTGGATGTGCATAGGATATCGGGCGTGATGGCGGCCTGCTCCGAGGCGAACATCGTTCCCGTCCGGCCCCAACCGGTCATCACTTCATCGGCGATCAGCAGACAGCCATGGTGCAGGGCGATTTCCTTCAACCCGGCAAGCGTGCCGGCATCATAGATCTTCATACCGCCCGCCCCGAGGACCAGAGGCTCGATCACCAGGGCCGCCACCCGGCCTGAGCGGCAAAAATCCTCGAACATGTCGAGCGTCTGCTGCTCGCGGCCCGGTTCCGGGAAGGCAAGCCGGTCGACGCCGAAGAGCAGCGGTTCATAGGCGGCGTTGAAAACACCTCGCTCGCCGGTCGACATCGTGCCGATCGTATCGCCGTGGTAGCTCGCCTCGATCACCACGATCCGGTCGCGCGCCTCTCCCCTGTTGTGGAAATAACCGAGCGCCATTTTGAGTGCCACTTCGACCGAGGTCGAACCGCTGTCCGAATAGAAAACATGGCTCAATCCCGCCGGCGCGATCTCGATCAATCCTTCCGCCAGCCTTTCGGCGGGGGCGTGCGAGAATTCGGCGAAAATGATCTGGTCATAAGCCTCCGTCGCTGCCCGGATTGCCGCCATGATCGCCGGATGCCGATGGCCATGGGTGATGACCCACCAAGACGAGATCGCGTCGAGAAGGCGGTTGCCGTCCTCGTCGACCAGATAGGCGCCCTCGGTCGAGGCGATGCGTTTCATCGGCGGTTCGAGTGCATGCTGGGTAAAGGGGTGCCAGATGGCCGAGCGGGTCATGCGGACACCTCTGCAAAGGAAGCGAGATCGAAATTGCCGCGAAACGCCTGGCGAAGCCCGTCGGCGGTGATGGCCTGAAGCCAAGGCAGCCTTCCGAGCGAACGAACCCGGCCCATCTTGACGATGATGCGCTGCGTTTCTTGGTTCTCATCGCCGACGAACACGACGCCGAACACCGGAATGTTGCGATGTTTCAGAGCTTCGAGTGACAGCAGCGTGTGGTTGATCGTGCCGAGCGATGTCCTGGCGCAGAGGATGACCGGAACCTGCCAGCGGGCAAACATGTCGGCGAAGACAAGATCGTCGGCGAGCGGCACGAGCAGCCCGCCCGCCCCCTCGATCACCAATGGCCGGTCTGTCATCGGCGGCACCAGCCTTTCCGGATCGATCGCAACGCCATCCAAACGGGCTGAAAGATGCGGCGAGGCAGGTGTGGCAAGGCGATAGGCTTCCGGCAGGATGCGCCTGCGCGGCACGCCGCCGAGCCGTACGACCGTCTCGCTGTCGGTCTCGTCCTCGAGCCCGGACTGCACGGGCTTCCAATAATAGCCCTCCAACGCACCGGCAAGGGCGGCTGCGAAAACCGTCTTGCCGATGCCGGTATCGGTGCCGGAGACGACGAAGCGACGGGTCATGGCCTGTCTTCCTCGATCGCAGCGGCCAGCCGCCGGACCATGTCGACAATCTGCTCTTCGTAGACATTCAGTGTGATGGAAATCCTGAGCCGCGCGGTGCCCTCCGGCACGGTCGGTGGCCGAATCGCCCTGATGTCGAAACCTGCGGCCCGCATCCGTTCCGCAATCCGCAGCGAACGGGCATTGTCGCCGATCATCACGGGCAGAATCTGCGAGCCGCTGGGGCTGGTGCCGAGCCGGGAGCACAATTGTTCGGCGGCGAAGTTTTTGAGGCGCTCCAACCGCAGCTGCCGCTCAGGTTCGTCGGCAATCATACGCAAAGCCTCTCGGACTCCCGATGCCATCAGCGGCGACGGGGCGGTCGAGTAGATGAAATTGCGTGCGCGGTTGATGAGATAGTTGGCGAGGATGGCGGGCAGGCCGAGAAGCGCGCCGGAGACACCGAGCGCCTTGCCGCAGGTGTGCAGCACCAGAACGTTGTCGCGGCTCTCCAGCCCCGAGGCAAGGCCGCGGCCGCCGGGGCCGAATATGCCGGTGGCATGCGCTTCGTCGACGACGAGGAAGCCGTCATGCCGGTCGGCGAGCCCGGCGAGCTCAAAGAGCGGCGCCTTGTCCCCGTCCATCGAATAGAGGCTCTCGACCGCGATCCACGGATGCCCCTTGCCGCCGACCCCGCGCCAGCGACGGATCGCCTGATCGAAAGCCTCGACGTCGTTGTGCGGCACGGCAGCCGCCTCCGCCTTGCTGACCGATACGCCGTCACGGGCGCTGGCATGGATCAGCGCATCATGGACGATCAGATCGTCGCGCTGCGGCAGCGACGAGAAGAGCGCCACATTGGCCGCAAACCCACTGCCGAAATAGAGGACCTTCTCGACCCCGAAAAACGCAGCCGCTTCCGCCTCGAGCGCCTCATGCTCGGCGTGATTGCCGCGCAAAAGCCGCGAACCGCCTGCACCTGCCGGAACGCCTCTGTCGATGGCGGCCGATATCGCTGCCTTCAGGCGGGGGGCATTGGCAAGCCCAAGATAGTCGTTGGAGGTGAAATCCACGCCTTGCTGCGGGCTGAGCGCGCGCAGTCGCGACTTGCGCTGAAGGCCCGCAAGTGTGGCCTCATAACGGGCGAGCGCCGGCGAACTCAACGAGACTGCTCCAGTTCCATCGGCTTCAGCCCGAGCCGGCGGAAGAGGGCCGCATCGTGATCCTCGCCGGGATTGTCGGCCGTCAGCAGCGTGTCGCCGACGAAAATCGAATTGGCTCCGGCGAAGAAACAGAGGGCCTGCGTTTCATCGCTCATCTCGGTGCGGCCGGCCGACAGGCGGACATGGGAGCGCGGCATCAGGATACGGGCGAGCGCAATGATCCGGACGAAATCGATCGGGTCGACCGGCTCAGCATTGGAGAGTTTGGAGCCGGGGATCGGGATCAGCATGTTGATCGGCACGCTTTCCGGAGGCACAGGCAGGTTTGCCAGCGTGACCAGCATCGAAATCCGGTCTTCAATTGTCTCGCCCATGCCGAGGATGCCGCCAGCGCAGACCTTGATGCCGGCATCACGGACATTGGCGAGCGTTTCCAGCCGATCTTCGAACGTGCGCGTGGTGATGATCTCAGAGTAATAGCGCTCGGACGTATCGACATTATGGTTGTAGTAGTCGAGGCCGGCCCCGGCGAGCCTTTCGGATTGCGCCGGCGTCAACATACCGAGCGTCATACAGGTTTCCATCCCGAGCGCCTTTACGCCCTCGACCATGGCGACCAGTGCCTCCATGTCGCGCTCTTTGGGATTGCGCCACGCGGCTCCCATGCAGTAGCGCGTCGCACCGCCTTCCCTTGCCTTCTGCGCCTCGCCAAGCACGCGTTCGACTTCCATCAGCTTCGACGCCTTGAGACCCGTCGGATAGTGGGCGGACTGGCTGCAATAGCCGCAATCCTCGGCACAGCCACCGGTCTTGATAGAGAGCAGCCTGCTCATCTGAATGGCATTGGGATCAAAGTGCGCGCGATGAATTTGCTGAGCACGGAAAAGAAGATCGTTGAACGGCAAGTTATAGATAATTGCGGCCTGCTCCAATGAGATAGGGACGCCATCCAGCGCATTGCTTTGAAATACCCTGACCGGCAGCGCTACATCGTTCATCATCTGGTCGCCTCGCAATAGATAGAAACTTATTTTATCTATAATTTATGAGAGGTGGCATTTTGCAATAGCCCTCTGCGCGAATGTTCCGATCAGGTTCGCAACTCGAAAGAGTATCGCCGGAAGTGCGGAGGCTTCCATCGACACACCCACTCCGAGCACTGTCGATGAGGCCCGGTCGCTCCACGCGACACGGTCGCCGAATGCTCCGTTATGGAAAACGCTGAAAGGTCAGCTCGGTTTGGCCTCAGCCTTCAATGGCGAATGCCGCGCGCGTTGCGCCCGACTCCTCACTAATATTACTATTTACTAATTAAGATTCTGGTATACCGTCGGAGGACGATCGGTACCAATGCCAGACGTCGCCTTGCGACGGGCCCTTGGAGGGGGTGCGCATTCGGCCGGCCGTAAGTCGCGAACGGGCCCTCGCAATTGCGGCCTTCGGGAGGAGTATTATGAAACAGATGAAACGCAAGAATGCTGCCTTGTTCTTTGCCGGGTTGATGCTGAGCGTGGCACCTATGGCTGCGTCCCACGCTGCCGACAAGCCGACGCTCGCATTCGTCGTCAACGGAGCGTCCGACTTCTGGAAAGCCGCCGAGGCGGGGGTGAAGAAGGCGCAGGGCGAAATGCCTGATTACACCATGGAGCTGAAGTATCCTGAACAGGCGGCTGTCGCCATTCAGCAGCGCCTGATGGAAGATCTCGTTAGTGCTGGCGTCAAGGGGATTATGGTTTCCGCGGTCGATCCCAAGACCCAGACGGACGGCCTCAACAAGATTGGCTCGCAGACGGCTCTCTTCACCACTGATAGCGACGCACCGAAGACCAATCGCGTCGCCTACATCGGCTCTTCGAACGTCGATGCCGGCAAGCAGGCCGCCGAAATCGCCAAGAAGGCGATGCCGGACGGCGGCAAGTGCATGGGCTTCGTCGGCTTGCTGGGTGCCGATAACGCTCGCGAACGAATCGAAGGCATGAAGGAGGGGCTCAAGGGCACCAAGATCGAGCTTGTCGACGTTCGCGGGGACGACATCGACCAGACCCGTGCCAAGAAGAACGTTGAGGATGCGCTGGTAGCCAGCCCCGATCTGACCTGCATGGTAGGCTTCTATTCCTACAACACGCCGCGCATCTATGAGGCGCTGCGCGACGCAGGCAAGCTCGGCCAGATCACCGTCGTCGGCTTTGACGACGACCCGATTACACTCGGCGGCGTCAAGGAAGGCACGATCGCTGCGACCGTCGTACAACAGCCGTTCGAATGGGCCTATCAGGGCATGAAACTGATGGCCGCCTACCTCAAGGGCGACAAGTCCGGCGTTCCCGCCGATGGCTTGATCATTATCCCCACGGTCATCATCGGCAAGGATGACGTGGACAAATATGCCGCCAACCTGAAGGCCATGGCCGGAAAATAGCCCGGCTTCGCAGCGGCGGCGGCCCTCGCCGCTGCCGCTGAACACGTCGACATTACCAGCAGTCATGGGCAGGCGATGAATCATAGCAGCGACATCCCGTCACCGGGCGTGCCCTCAACGCCGTTCCTTTCGCTTTCCGAAGTTGGCAAGACCTATCCAGGCGTCGTTGCGCTCGAGGGTCTTTCAATGGACATCGCGCCAGGCGAGGTCATCGGCCTTGTCGGCGAAAACGGGGCCGGAAAATCGACGTTGATGAAGATCCTCGGCGGCGTGATTGCCCCCGACCGGGGAAAGATCCTGCTCGACGGGACAGAGCTTCGTCACCTCACTGTGGAATCGAGCATCTCGTCCGGCATCGCCTTCGTGCATCAGGAACTCAATCTCTTTGAGAATCTCGATGTCGCCGCCAACATCTTCCTCGGGCGCGAACCGCTGAAGGCGGGACCTTTCAGGCTCGTCGATCGCGATCGACTAAGGGACATGGTAAAGCCGCTTCTGAAGCGCGTGGGCGCGCATTTTTCCGCCGACACGCCAGTGGCGTCGCTCTCGCTTGCCGAGCAGCAGATGGTGGAAATTGCCAAGGCGCTATCCATCAACGCAAGGCTGGTAATCTTCGACGAACCAACGTCCAGCCTTCCGTTGGCGGAAACCGAACGGCTGCTCAAGATCATCAAGCTGCTGAAGGCGGATGGCATCAGTGTGATTTTCATCTCGCATCGCCTCCACGAGGTTGAGCGCGTTGCCGACCGGGTCGTAGTCCTGCGCGATGGTGCCCTTGTCGGCACGCTCGCCAAAAAGGACATTGGTCACGATCAGATGGTCAAGCTGATGATCGGCCGGGAGCTTGCGGCCCGTACGGCAAAGCCGCAGCGCTCACCGGGATCAGTTGCGCTGAAAGCAAGCGGCGTGCGCACCGCGGCCTATCCCGGCCGCCCCGTTGATCTTGAAATGCGGTATGGAGAAATCCTTGGGCTTGCGGGCCTCGTCGGGTCGGGCCGCACCGAGCTCGCAAGGGTGCTCTTCGGCATAGACCGGAGTTACGGCGGAGCTATTGTGCAGGACCGAGAGGAAATCGTGCTTCGTTCCGCCCGGGACGCCGTTGCTCGCGGTATTTTCCTGGTCCCGGAGGATCGCAAGCGTAACGGCATACTTCTTGATTTCCCGATTGCCCAGAACATAACCCTTGCCGGCCTTCCCGCGCTCGCCAGCCGCTTCATGCTGTCCGCCGATCGGGAGATGGCGGCGGCCGAAAAGCAGCGCATTCGCCTAGGCATCAAGGCCCCCTCCGTTTCGACCCGAACCGGCACTCTGTCGGGCGGTAACCAGCAAAAGGTCGTGCTTGCCAAATGGCTGTCGATGAGCCCGAAGGTGATGATCTTCGACGAGCCGACACGCGGCATCGATATTGGCGCGAAGAACGAGATCTACGGACTTATGCGGGCGCTTGCCGATGCCGGAGTTGCGATCCTGATGATCTCCAGCGACATGGAAGAGGTGATCGGCGTTTCCGACCGCATTGCCGTCATGCATGAAGGGCAGATCGCCGGCATCCTCGATGAGGACGAGTTCAGTCAGGAAAGCGTCCTTTTGCTTGCTGTCGGTAAAGGCGTAAAATAGCAGCTGCGACAATATAATTGGGTATCGGGATGGATCTCGCATGGTCAAAAAAGATCTTGGACTGCTGCTTCTCATCGTCGTCGTCGGTATCGTCGTCGCCATCATCAATCCGCGCTTCCTGCTGCCGATCAACCTGGCGAATACCGCCAACCTGATCGGCCTGTTCGGTATCCTATCGATCGGCCAGGCCTACGTCATCATTACGGGCGGTATCGAACTTTCCGTGGGCTCGCTCGTAGCCCTTCTCGGAGTGCTGTTTGTCGATTTCGTCGCGGTCCAGGATATGCCATGGATGCTTGCGCTACCGCTCATTCTCATGCTCGGCGCCGCCATAGGTGCCATTCACGGCTTGCTGATCACCCGGCTGAACCTGCAACCCTTCGTCGTCACCCTCTGCGGTCTCCTTATCTATCGCGGGGCGGCGCGCTTCTATACGGCCGACGGAACGGCGGGGTTTGCGTTCGGTCAGAATTTCCCGGACCTTGAATTCCTGACGGCCGGACGGTTTTATGGCGTTCCCAACACTTTCATCGCGCTCGTCATCATTTCCGTGGTCATGTGGGTGGTACTGCATCGCTCTATCTTTGGGCGCTATCTCTACGCGATCGGCAAGAATGAGGAAGCGGCCCGCTATTCCGGTATCCGGACCGGCCGGATGGTGATGTCGGCCTATGTCATCTGCGGGCTGCTGACGGCGCTTTCGGCAATCTATTTCGCCATGTATACGCGCTCGATCTCGCCGGCGAGCCATGGCCAGTTTTATGAACTCTACGCGATTGCCGCTGCCGTACTCGGCGGCTTTTCGCTCCGCGGTGGCGAAGGATCGATCGTCGGCGTCGTACTCGGAACGGTCCTGCTCCAGGAGCTGCAGAACCTCGTTAATCTGCTCGGCATCCCCTCGTCGCTCAATTTCGCCGTCATGGGTGGTGTAATCCTCATTGGCGTCCTCATCGACCAACAATGGCATGCAATCCGCGCACAGCGGCGCCTGGTGTCAGCAGCGAGGCAGACCGAGGCGCGTGTTCCGGACGAGGGCACATTGCCGGTGGTTGCCAATCAGGATTAGAAAAACGCCAACGTTGCCAACATCATCGAGTTGGAAGACAATCAAAAGCCCTCACGTTGGCGGCGAAGCAGCCCCGGTACCCCAGCAGCGCCTGGTTTCCCTTTGACCAAGAGACCGTCTCGACATGACCGACACCATTGTCCTTCTCCACGGCATCAGGAGGACCAGCGCTTCCATGCGCAAGTTTGAGAACCATCTGCAGGCCCAAGGCTACATTACTCGCAACCTTGACTATCCTTCGACCCGATACCCAATCGAACGACTGGCAGAGATCGTTGCTGAGGAAGTCGAAGAAGCGGCTGATAACAACAGAGAAGGCCGTCTTCACCTGATAGGGCATTCCATGGGTGGATTGGTCATCAGGGCCATGTTGAAGAACTACCGACCATCAAATCTCGGGCGAGTGGTGATGGTCGGCACTCCAAATAATGGCAGCCAGGTCGCGGATTTCTTGAAAAAGGTGCCACTGTATAAAGCAGCGTTCGGCCCTGCCGGCCAGCAGCTCGTCACCGATCAAAGCACGTTCGCTCATATTTTCGGTCCGGTGGATTTCGAACTGGGCATCATCGCCGGAACCCGAACCATCGATCCCGTCTCGTCATTGATCATTGGCCATCAAATAACCAACGACGGCAAGGTGACCGTCGAAAGCACGCGACTTGCCGGAGCTACCGACCATATCGCAATCGCGGCCAATCACACTTTCATTCCGTCGAACAAAGTCATGTGGACGCAAGCCCTCTCGTTTATTCGTGACGGAAAGTTCCTCCGATAAGCGCCTTGACGGGCTTCGACCAACTTGTAGCGTTAGCGACACCTTGGCCACGCCATGACCTCTCCACGACAACCTGCCGATCTTGACGCGGCTTTCCGCATAAACCACCCGTGGCGCACAGGATAGGCACGGTAGGCGGAAGGAGATCAGTCGAAAAAGCCCGCATCCTCTTCGCTAAGATATTTCCTGGCCGCTCCAGCGTCGATATCGAGGCCCAGCCCCGGTGCTTCCAGTAGGTCCACCATGCTGTCCTTCACGATCTGAGGCGGCAAGCCAATGACCAGATCCTCCCACCAAGGGTCGGAGGCGCTTGGATATTCGAATGCGACGTAATTTGCGGGCAAGGTGGCGCAGACATTGATCAACGCGCCGAGGCCTAGCAGGCCGTTGGCCGTGCCGTGCGGTGCCATCAGGATTGAATGCATGTAAGCGTGCTCGGCGACCCATTTGAGCTCGGCAATGCCGCCAATATCGGCTGGATCGGGGCCGATGACGCGTACCGCCTGCGTCTCGATCAGTTCTTTGAAATTGTGCCGCAGGTAGATCTGCTCGCCAGTATGGATTGGCGTCGAGGTGGAGGTTGTCAGCTCACGATAGGCCTGCGGATTGACCCAAGGCACATAGTCGCCGGTCAGCATATCCTCGAGCCACATCAGATTGTATTTCTCAACCGCGCGAGCGAACTTGATCGCGTCGGGCAGCATCCAGCCGGGGCCACAGTCGAGCGCCAGGCTGACCTTGTCGCCCAGTACCTCCTTCATCGCGATCACGCAGTCGAGCATGTGATTGAACCCACGCTCGCTGATCACGCCCTGATCCATGGCACCGTGATAGCCGGCCTTCTTCTGCGTCACGCCGTAATGGAAGTCCTCGATCGTGTCCTTCATGTTGGAGTGGAACGAGATTCCTTGCTTGATCATGAAGAAGTTCTGCGGCTGCTCCATCATCCATTTGACGTCAGCGGCGTAATCCTCCGGCCGGTCGCCCGTGCGTTTCTGGCGGATCGAGCCGTTGTAGACGCGCACCTTGTCGCGCACCTTGCCGCCGAGGAGCTTATAGACGGGCACGCCCGCGGCCTTGCCGGCAATATCCCAAAGCGCATGCTCGATAGCGCTCACCGCCGCGCCGTACGGCTTGAAAGAGCCGCGTTGGCGGATCTTCAGCATGACTCGCTCGACGTCGGTCGGGTCCTCGCCGATCAGCGCCTCACGGAAATGCAGTACCCAGGGCTTGAGGTAGGACTTGGTGAACTCGACTTCACCCAAGCCATAGAGGCCCTCGTCGGTTACGATGCGGACGATCGGGTGTTTGCCGATGACAGCACAGCGGAGATCGGTGATCTTCATCTTCGGTCCTTTTCGGCTCAGCTCCAGGTTCGATCCCAGGAGTACTCGTCGTCCCAATGATCGGTAGGTTGCCAGATGCCGGTGACGCCCGCCTGCAGATGCTGCGAGATCACCTCGTCGACGACGTCGTCGATCCCCAAGCCCGGTTTGTCCGGAACAGTGATGAAGCCGTCCTTGACGAGCGGCTTAGGAAGGCCGGTGACGATATCGTCCCACCAGTCGACATCTGCAGAGTGGTATTCGAGCGCCATGAAGTTTTCGGTCGCCGTCGCGACATGTGCGGCAGCCATTGCGGCGATTGGACTTTCTGCCATGTGGATGGCCATGGCGACGCCATGGTCCTGCGCCATATCGCCGATCTTCTTGGTCTCGAGGATGCCGCCGCTGGTGAGCAGATCCGGGTGAATGACGGAGACGCCGCCACTCTTCAGCAAAGGCTCAAAGCCCTCCTTGAGATATATATCCTCGCCGGTGCAGATCGGTACCGTGGTGGAGTCCTGCAGGTGTCGGTATTGCTCGGCGTACTGCCAGGGGATCACATCCTCGAGCCAGGCCGGCACGTATTTCTCAATTCTCCTGGCAAGGCGAATGCCGTTCTGCATGGAGATATGGCCGATATGGTCTATGGCGAGCGGAACCTCCATACCGATCACCTCGCGGACCTCGGCAATGTATTGCTCAAGCAGGTCGAGGCCCTTGTCTGAAAAGTGGAGGCCGGTAAACGGGTGCTGGACATTGTGCAGATCGTACGCTGCGTTGCGCAAGCGCCGCTCTTCCATCGTCTTCAGCGGCCCACGACCGGGACTGTCGCGGTAGCCTTCGAGTGAGCCGGCAGGAAAAACGACGGCGCCGGGCACATCCGCGATCTGCATCAGCCCCAAATCCATCTTGAGAAAGGTAAAGCCGAGTTCCATTCGCTCCTTGAGGCGCTTGCCGGTCGCCGTACCGCTCGGCACGGTGGCATCGGTATCGCAATAGACGCGCACCTTCTCCCGAAATCGGCCGCCGAGCATCTGGTAGATCGGCACGCCATAGGCCTTACCGGCAAGATCCCACAACGCGATCTCGACCGCCGAGACGCCGCCGCCCTGCCGGCCGTGCCCGCCGAACTGCTTGATGCGGCGAAACAGGCGGTCAATGTCGCATGGGTTTTCGCCGAGCAACCGGCTCTTCAGCATCAGCGCGTAGGTGGCGCTGGCGCCGTCGCGCACCTCGCCAAGCCCGACAATGCCCTGGTTGGTGTAGATCTTGAGCAGCGCTGAGGTGAACGGCGCTCCGACAATCTCGGCTACCCGCATGTCGGTGATGCGAAGTTCGGACGGCTTGGAATGCGTGTTTACCCGATTGAGCGCCTCGTCGGCTCCATCTGCCTCTAGCATGGTTTATCCTCGTTTGGTCGGGAGGGTACGTCACCGCACACGGTGGGCGGCATAGAGCGTTGCTGGCTAATCCAGCTCTATCTCGTGGCTTTGAAGGTAGTCGCGGTTCATTTCGACGCCGAGACCAGGCCTCAGTGTAAGCTTGAGGCTGCCGTTCGAAACGTCGAGTGGTCTATCGATGAGGTGATCGTATTTGCCCAGGTTCCACTCCGACGTTTCGAGCTTGTAGAAATTGGGAACGGTCATCATCACTTGCGCTCCCGCAACCACGTTGATCGGCCCTGCGGCGTCATGCGGCGAGACCGGGATGTAGTAGGCTTCGCAGAGGGCGGAAATCTTCTTGAGTTCGGTGATGCCGCCGGTCCAGGTGACATCCGGCATGATGTAGTCGGCAAGCTTGTTTTCGAGCACCGGCACGAAATCCCACTTCGTGTGGCCGCGCTCGCCCCACGAGATAGCTGCGCTGACCTTCTCACGAACCTGCTTGAGGGCGTTTAGGCTCTCCGGTGGGCAGGGTTCCTCGAACCAGTCGATCTGACAGGCTTCCTCGAGGCTCCGGCAAAGGCGAATGGCGGTCGGAACGTCGAAACGGCCGTGGGCATCGATGAGGATGTCGATGTCAGGCCCCGCCGTCTCGCGGATCAGAGCCGTAAGTTCGGCAGCTTCTCGCTCGTCCTTGCGGGTCATGCTGCCATCGAGATAGCCATCCCGCTGCTCGCGAGCCTGTCCGCCGGCGGTGCGGCCCTGGTGGGGAAAAGGATCGAACTTGAGCGCGGTGTGGCCGGACTCGACGATGTCTCGAATTTCCCGGACCACAGCCTCCTTGCTGGTAAACTTGCGCTGGTCGGGATGGGTGTAGAGCGAAATTTCATCGCGTACCGGTCCGCCCAAGAGCTCATAAATCGGCTTACCAAGAACTTTGCCGCGGATGTCCCAGAGGGCGATGTCGATGGCGCTTATACATTCGACTGCCGCACCGCGACTGCCCATGTAGGTGAAGCTGCGGAATATCTTGTGCCACAGATACTCGATCCGCGCCGGGTCTTCGCCGGCAATAGCGGCACCGATCTGCCGCAGGATCGTGCAGAGGGCGCGATTGGCGAGCCTTGTCGTGGTGGTGATCTCGCCCCAGCCGCTCACCCCGTCGTCGGTCGTCACTTCGACGAACAGGAACTCTCCCCAATAAGAAGCATCGGATTTGATAAGCCACGGCCGAACGCTGGTGATTTTCATCTCAACTGCCTTTAACTGAAGTGGTCGGGATAACGATATCAAGGGTTATGGATTCTATCCTGCCCGAGCGGCATTACGCGCACGCATGTGTTCGAGGATGTGCCGGCCGGAGCCCTCGACATGGCGTGCAATGAGTTCGGCTGCCTCGTTCGCATGTCCCGCTTTTACGTGGGCGATGAGCTCGCGATGCTCGCTCAGGATCGCGGCACGCCGGGCGAGCGTGAAGTCGAAACGACGACTTACGGCGCGCAATACTTCGCGATGCTTCCACCAAAGCTCGGCGGCATGGCGGTTATAGTGCTTCTGGTACATGACGGTGTGAAAGGCGGTGTCCAGCTCGCTGTGCCTGAACGGGTCGGCGAAGTTGTTCTCTTCAATCAGGTCCTGGATGCGCTCGAGTTCAGCGATGTCCTCGACGGTGGCCATATTCACGAACCATTTCGTCAGTGCCGGCTCGATCAAGACCCCGATCTCATAGATGTCCCGAACGAAGTCCTGATCTATGGGCCTCACGCGCGCTCCGCGGTTGGGAACGAAGGTGACAAAGCCCTCCCCGCGCAACAGTTGCAAAGCCTCGCGCACAGGGTTGGTCGAGGTGCCGTGACGCCGGGCGAGATCGGTGACAACAAGCCGCTCGTTGGCAGCAAGCCGCCCTTCGATGATGTCATCCCTGATCAGTTGAAAAAGCGAAGCGCCTTCGCTGGAGGCCCCGATAGCGTCGATGCCTTCGGGTGGCTGCGCTTTAAAATCGCTCGTTTCGGCCAAGATTGTCCCCAATAAATACACAGATTTCCCAAATATCACGCAATACTTCCCAAAACAATGTACGATTTCTGTCATTGACAGGCAATCGCTGATCTGAAAACGTATGATCAGGCCGAAGGGATACATTAGGGAAAATCTCGCGGCCGGGGAGCAAAGACCGCTCGCCTTGACGCAGAGCGGCATGGGAGAAAACCTGGGAGGTTACCTATGACGAGGATTTCACTCGGCCGTGCTGTCCTGCACGGCACTGTCTCGACTGCCTTGATGATATCGTTGACATCAGTGTCTGCGCTGGGTGCGCCGGTCGACCTGAGCAAGTGGTCGCCGGAATACGTGCGCTCCATCGCCGGCACACAGGATTTCGACACGGCCGGCGATTGCTCCAAGGTCACTCCGCTCGACTACAAGGGGCGACTGACTTTCTGGTATCAGGGCGTGTTCGAGGGCGACCCCGACCTCCTGCGGCAGTATTACAAGGACTTCTTCGAGACCTTCCGCAAGACCTATCCGAACATCCAGCTTGAGGAACAAGCCCTCACCTATAATGACCTTCTGGACAAGTTCCGGACCGCGCTCCTTGGTAATGCAGCGCCCATGGCGGTCCGCCTGCAAATCCTTGGTGGCACCGAGTTCGCCGCAAAGGGCTATCTGGAGCCACTCAAACCGGAGGATGTAGGCTATTCGACCGACGATTTCTGGCCCGGCGCAATGAAGGCTGTAACCTGGGAGGGCGTGACCTACGGCATCCCAACCAACAACGAGACGATGGCGTTCATCTGGAACGCCGATGTCTTCAAGCGTGCAGGCCTCGATCCGGACAAGGCTCCGGCAACCTGGGACGATGTTGTCAAATATTCCAAGCAGATCCACGACAAGCTCGGCATTTCGGGTTACGGCCTCGTGGCACGCAAGAATGCGGGCAATACGCCGTATCGTTTCATGCCGCAGTTGTGGGCCTATGGCGGCGGCGTCTTTGACGAGGCCACCGCGAACCCGGCCTATAAGGAAGTTGAGCTCAATAGTTCGCAGAGCAAGGCTGCACTGCAAGCCTCGTACGATATGTATGTTCGCGACAAGTCGGTTCCGGTTTCAGCGCTGACCAATCAGCAGGCCGATAACCAGCCCCTCTTCCTGGCTGGCCAGCTCGGCATGATGATCTCGCACCCGTCCGACTATAATGTCATGCTCGACCTGCAGAAGAAGACGACGGGCAGCGACAAGGAAAAAGCGCAGACCGTCATCGACAACATGCGCTACGGCCTTATTCCGACTGGTCCCGATGGCAAGCGTGCCGTCGTGTTCGGCGGCTCCAACATTCATATCCTGAAGCCCGAATATGTCGAAGGCGGCAAGGTGGACGAGCCGGCTGCAAAGGCTATGGTCTGCATGTGGACAAGCCCCGAATGGTCGCTGAAGATGGCCTATGCCGGCTCGAACCCAGGCAACCTTAATGGCTTCAAGACCAAATGGATGAAGGAACGTCTTGACAGCATCAAGTTCCTTGATGTCACGACCTCGATGCTGCCATACGGCATCCCGTTCCCGGCACTCCCACAGTCCCCCGAGATCATGAACATCATCGTCCCGGACATGCTGCAGAATGCCCTAACAGGAGCCATGACCGTCGACCAGGCAGCGGATGATGCAGCCAAGAAGGTAAAAGGCCTGATGGACGGCGGACTCTAGTCCAAGCCTGACCACGATCTGACCGGCTGCGCCGAGACCGCAGCCGGTTTCTTCCGAAGAACGAGGGCAGGCATAGTGACGATCTTGACTGGCAAGGCCGAGGCGCGCCGAAGACTGCAACCCGATAGGTCCGGCGTGCTGCGGAAGATTTGGGAGCATCGCTCTGACTACGCGTATGTGCTTCCTGCGATCGCGGTGATGCTCATCGTCATAGCCTACCCTATCTACTACACGATCGAGCTTTCTTTCTTTAATACACCGCCCGGCCTGCAGCTCCGGGACAAGATTTTCGTAGGCTTCGACAACTACGTCGCCATCCTAACAAGTCCGGTGTTCTGGCGTGTAACTTCGAACACACTTATCTGGACAATCGGATCCACATTCATCTCATTTGTCCTGGGGTTTGCCTGCGCGCTCGCGCTTCATCGCGACTTTCTCGGCCGTGGCATCCTGCGCGCCATCCTGATCATTCCCTGGGTCATCAGCGCAGTCGCCGCGTCCTATATCTGGAAGTGGATCTATCATTCTGACTTCGGGATCATTGGCGCAGTGCTGGTCGGCCTCGGATGGGCGGACCGGCCGCCGAATTTCATCGACAGCGTCAGCACGGTGCTGCCCTCGCTGATCGTCGTCAATATCTGGCGAGAGTTTCCGTTTGCGATGATCATGATGATGGCTGGCCTGCAGACCGTTCCCGACCAGCTGCTGCGCGCTGCAAAAGTCGACGGAGCCAATGCATGGCAGCGGTTCTGGCACGTCACCTTTCCACACCTGAGAAACGTCTCGACGGTGACGATCCTTCTCTTGGCAGTGGCCAACTTCAATTCTTTCATCATCCCCTGGATCATGACCGGCGGCGGCCCGTCGAACGCATCGCATATCTGGATCACCCACATCTATGAACTCGCCTTCGGCCGCCAGCGCTGGGGGGTGGCATCGGCCTATTCGGTGCTGCTGTTCCTGATCCTGATGTCGCTCGGCTACTTCTACGTCCGCGCGCTGACCGGCAACGAACGGAAGGACGGGAGCGAATGAGTGCGATTGCCGAAACAGCTCATCGAGGCCAGGCACGTCGCAGTATGCGCATCGACGGATGGCGGTGGGGCGGACGCATCTTCCTTGTTTTCATGCTGCTTTACACCGCGTTACCGATGGTCTGGATGCTGAGCACGTCGATTAAGTCCGGCTTTGCGGCCATGCAATTCCCGCCGCAATTGTGGCCGGACCAACCCACGCTCGCCAGTTATCAGAAGCTGCTCGACCCGCAAAACAGCGTCGGCCAGGACTTCCTGCGCTTCTTCTGGAACAGCCTTTTCGTCTCGACTACCACGACCATCCTTTCGGTCATCGTGGCAGTTCCTGCGGCCTACGCGTTTTCGCGCTTCACCTTTCCCGGCCGGAACTTTCTCTTCTTCGCTGTCCTGCTTCGCAACATGTTCCCGGCAGTGATCTTTCTCGTGCCGCTCTTCATCCTGATGCGCGCGATCGGACTGGTGAACACGCACGGGTCGCTCGTCCTCACCTACCTCACGTTCGGCCTGCCGCTGGCAATCTGGCTCCTCAAGGGTTTCTACGACAACATTCCGGTGCAGCTCGAGCAGGCCGCACGCATCGATGGAGCAACGCGGTTTCAGGCTTTTGTCCTGATCGTGATGCCGCTCTCGGCGCCGGGCATCATCGCCACGGCAATCTATTCCTTCATCGGCGCGTGGAACGAGTACATCTACGCCTACACCTTCCTCTCCAAGAACGAGCAATTGACTCTGCCGGTCGGCATTCAGCGCTTCTTCTCGGAAAACACGACGGACTTTCCGGGCCTGATGGCGGCAAGCTTCATGATGAGCGTGCCCGTCGTGGTCCTGTTCCTCGTTCTTCAACGCTACTTCGTACGCGCCCTCACGGAAGGCGCAGTCAAGCACTAAGGAGTTGCCGGTGGCCCACGTGGTCCTCAAAGATCTGGTCAAGACCTATGGCGCCTTCAAAGCTGTCAACGATGTTTCGCTGACGGTCAATGACGGCGAATTCGTTGCGCTTGTCGGCCCTTCAGGTTGCGGCAAGACAACCACGCTCAATCTTGTGGCGGGGCTTATCCCGGTCACATCCGGTGACATCGTCATTGGCGACCAGGTGGTCAACGACCTCGATCCCAAGGATCGAGATATCGCAATGGTGTTCCAGAACTACGCGCTTTATCCGCAGAAATCGGTCTACAAAAATCTGGCGTTCCCGCTGCAGATGCGCAAACTGCCAAGGGACGAGATCGACAAGAAGGTCAGGGAAGCAGCGCGCGTACTCGACATGACGCAGCTGCTGGAGCGCAAGCCACGCGAACTTTCGGGCGGGCAACAGCAGCGCGTGGCGCTCGGCCGCGCCCTTGTTCGCGATCCGGCGGTATTCCTGATGGATGAACCACTTTCCAACCTCGACGCAAAGCTGCGCGTGCAGATGCGTTCGGAGATCAAGCGTTTTCACCAGGACCTCAAGGCGACGATCATCTATGTGACGCACGACCAGCTCGAAGCCGTGACCATGGCCGACAGGATGGCGGTGATGAACGGCGGCTACCTGCAGCAATACGACACTCCGGCGCAGGTTTTTGCCCATCCGGTGAACATGTTCGTCGCCAGCTTCGTCGGCAGCCCGGCGATGAGCCTTGTCCCACTGGAGGCGTCAACGGCAGGCGGCGAGACCGTGTTGACCAGCGCAGAGGGCTGGCGCCTCGAGCTTTCGCCAAAAAACGCCCAGAAGGTCGCAAGGGCGACCAGCAGGAAAGTCGTGCTCGGCGCACGTCACTCGACGATCAAGCTGCACAAGAGTGCGATGCCTGGGACCGTCCCCGCCAAGGCCTACACGGTGGAGCCGACCGGAGACGTGACTTTCGTACAGGCGTTTCTCTCCGGCGCCATCGTCAATGTCAGCGTCCCGCCGACCATTGCCGTCGCGCCCGACGAACAGATCTGGCTCGAGTTCGATCAGGAGCGGATGCATCTGTTCGACGGCGAAACGGAAATGGCCCTCAAGGCCAACTGAGAACACGCGGATACGCGTGAAACGAGGGCGTCTATGACTGCGAAGCTTAAAATCACGGCGATCAAGCCCTATCCGGTATGGGTAGGAACGCGCAACCAGATGCTGGTCAAGGTGGAGACCGACAACGGCATCTTCGGCTGGGGCGAGAGTGGCTTGAGCGGTCGCGAGAAGGCCGTGACCGGCGCGATCGAGCACTATCGCGAGTTCCTTATCGGCCGCGACCCGATGCAGATCGGACGGATCTGGCAGGAAGTCTATCGCAGCCAATATTTCGAAGGCGGCCGCGTTCTGCAAGCAGCGATTTCCGCGATCGACATTGCCCTTCACGACATCAAGGGCAAGGCGCTGGGCGTGCCAGCCTACGAACTCTTGGGCGGCAAGCAGCGCGACCGCATTCCAACCTTTGCCTCCACCGGCGACGAGGCCGAGGGCGATGTTGCCATCGAACGAGCCCGCGAACTCCATGCCCAGGGGTGGCAGGCGATCCGCTTCTTCCCCATTGGGCAAAGCAGCAAGGACATCTTTGAGCCGCGCGAGTCGATCGGGCCTACCGCACGGATGCTGAACAAGGCGCGCGAGGTGCTCGGCGACGACGTCGTCCTCGGCATCGACTATCATCATCGGCTGTCGGTGGCAGAGGCGGCGAGCTTCTGCAACAAGCTCGGCCGTGGCGTGCTTGATTTTCTTGAGGAACCGATAAGAGACGAAACGCCGGAGGCCTATGAATCCCTGCGCAGGATGACGGACATCCCCTTCGCCATTGGCGAGGAATTTGCCAGCAAGTGGCAGTTCCTGCCCTATATCGAGCGTGGCATCCATCAGTTCAATCGGCTCGATGTCTGCAACGTTGGCGGGCTCACTGAGGCGATGAAGGTCGCTGGCTGGAGCGAGGCACACTATGTGGACCTGATGCCGCACAATCCCCTTGGTCCAGTCTGCACGGCGGCAACCATCCATCTTGCTGCTGCGGTGCCGAATTTCGCCTGGCTTGAGACCAGGGCACCCGAAGCAAAGCTCGGCTTCGACAATTCCGACTTCTTCCCCGTGCAACCACGGCTCGACGGCCCCGACTATCCGGTGAGCGACCTGCCGGGGCTCGGCGTCGAGGTCAACGAAGAGGCGGTCAAGGCGGAGAGCTTTCGCTTCTGGGAAGCGCCTCACCTGAAGCGCCGCGACGGTTCTGTCACAAATTGGTAGTTTCATCCACCGGA
Organism: Rhizobium viscosum; assembly: GCF_014873945.1. Lineage (NCBI taxonomy): Bacteria > Pseudomonadati > Pseudomonadota > Alphaproteobacteria > Hyphomicrobiales > Rhizobiaceae > Rhizobium > Rhizobium viscosum. The sequence continues at coordinate 920,451 of NZ_JADBEC010000002.1, forward strand.
GCCTAAAATGACGCATACGCCCGATATTACGCGACCGCCCAGAGAGCTGATCGATGCGCTGAAGGAGATCGGCGCCGCGACCATTGCCGGTACGCTCGGCCACATGGGCTTCCGCAATCCGCACATGGTCGGCCCAGTATCGCAGAGCCGCGGGAAGTCGATCGTCGGCCCGGCCCTGACACTCCAGTTCCTGCCGCAGCGGCCGGACCTTTTCAACGAGGGAGAATATGCCGATCCGGAGACGCAGTTGCACCGGCACGTGCTCTATCACGCGCAGGAGGGCGACGTGGTCGTGGTCGACGCGCGCGGCGACATGAGTTCTGGCGTCTTCGGCGATATGATGTCGACCTATTTCAAAGGCAGGGGCGGTGCCGGCATCGTCATCGACGGATGTATGCGTGATCGGCCCAATGTCGAAAAGCTGGATCTCGCCCTCTGGCTGCGCGGCTGGACGCCCAACTACCATGTGCAGACCAGCATTTATCCCAACGCCGTCAACGTTCCGATTGCCTGCGGCGGTGTCACGGTGATCCCCGGAGACATCATCGTTGCCGACGATGACGGGGTGGTGGTGCTTCCAGTCGCAATGGCCTCCAAGGTAATCGAAGAATCGCAAAAGCATCATGATTGGGAAGAGTTCTCGCGAGCGAAGCTTATGGAAGGTGGGTCGTTGCAGCGCTACTACCCGCTGCATGACGATGCCCGCGGAGAGTACGAAGAGTGGCGCAAAACAAACCACCGGGGAACAACTTAGCCAATGGATTACCCCAGGCGGGCGAACTTTCTGGGGTATCGCCGGCGTCTACACAAAAAGCACGGAGTCGAATTTCGGCGTCGCGCCCCGCTGAGAAAGGTTGTTTCGTATAAGGGGGGTGGTAGCATCGGTGACAGTCACCTTACCGGGTGTGTGCTCCTCCAGTGTGATGACCTCTCATTGCCCCGCTTCGGCGAGGCTTTTGTCGTCGTCTACCGGCCTTCTTTTCCTCTTGCATGTCATCCGGCAGGACGTGCATCCTCGATGCATGGGCTGCCTCCACGAACGCTTGGCGCGCCACCTCCGAATCCAGATAGAGCTGCATGGCGTCGATTGAGGTCATCAACGCGTGATGGAATGGAGCGGGGTCGTTTTCGAGATGCGGCCATTGTTCACTGAGGAGGAATGCAGCGAGATCCTCGACACTACGTGCCTGGCGATATTTCCCCACGCCGTCGATCTCGACGTGAAGCGGACGGATCGGTGTTGAGCTCTGAAGATTGTCCATGATGCAGTACCTCTCGATGTCTCGACAGGCTTACATGGGACGAGTTTCGAATGCGTCGAGTCGCTCGTCGCTGAATCCGCCGGAAAACAAAAAAACGTATCGGAGCTTTCAGCATAGCGGGCGCGCGGACTGCCCTCACATGGCCCGCTCGAACGAGCTTGCAATCATTGCTGCTCTACTGCTTTCTTCCGTCGTCCCTGCGCAATGCCTTCAACCTGCTCTCGGCCTCGATTATTGCCGCGTCTATCAGCTCCACAACCTTGCCAAGCGTTGGGTTTTTCTCGGCGATCGGTCGGGCAGACTTTAGATGTTGAAGAACGCGCTCCAATCGTTCCAACATGCCATCTCCATGCGAATGGAAACCTGTTTGGACAGTAGCATTTCGAAACATTCTGGTGACCCTATGCTTTCGATGGTGGTATACTGTCACGCTACAACTAAGCCTACATAGCAGTCGCAATAAGTTTAAGTGCGACCCCGCAGATCCTCGATGTCGATCTCGCTCTTCGATGACAGAGGGCCCTCCTTGGCGCTCGTAGAAGGCCGCCCCTGCCCGCGTCAGCTCCACCCGCCTGGTCGAGCGGATGAACAGCTACACGCCGAGTTCCTTCTCCAGCGCCAGCACCGTATTCGACGGGGCGGGCTGGGCGAAATGCACCTTGGCTGCCGCCCTGCCGAAACGCAGCTCTTAGGCCACCGCAACGAAGTAGGATAGCTGGCGTAGTTCCATGATCCGTCTTTCCTGACGACAAGAGGATTTGCCTCCCGCCATGGATGACAATATCCCTCACCCAAAAGGGCTACTCGACTTATCTAAACATGATAGGCAATCTCAGCGTGCATCTATGGCGGTATTCGCTCGGCTAGGGAGAGCTCTCGTAAAGTCAGTTATTGCGGGAATTGCGACGGTACTCGTCGACGGCAACAGCGTGCATCTGCACCAGGACGACATTTTCCACGGCGGTCAAATGTGGAAACAGATTGAAGCGAAGGTAAAAAACTGATGGCGTTGACAAAACTCTCTTACGTACAAAGGTTTGAGCGTTAACGCGGTTAAGTTCAGCTAGCTTTTCCGAATTTTCATTGAATATCAAATCTCGATAAGGCTTCCCTCGTCGTTCAATACTGCATATCTCGGGTGGGCGGGATGTCGGTTCTTATACGTAGCAAGGCCATATACGTGTTCACGGATGCGCGAATGCTTCCGGCAGCCTGCTGCGCACTTCTTTCTGTCCAACGCAACAGTCAAAGGAACGATATCAAGCCGATAATTGTCGGCATCGATTTGCCTGTGGACCAGAAAGCTCGGGTTGCGACCTTCAACGTCGTCAACGGCATCGATATCGACGTCGTCGATTTCACTTTTCCCACCGATACACCCGAGACGGCAGGCCGCTGGCACAAGTCGACGCTTGCGCGCCTCTATCTCGATAAGCTGATGGGCGAGAAGCTGGAGCGCGTTCTTTACCTTGATGCGGATATATTGGCCGTCGGCAATGTCGATCCACTCTTCGATGTCGATCTCAACGGCAAGGCGATCGGTGCGGTTAACGACTACCTCATTGCCTTCCCCGACAAGATCGGACGGCTGGAACGGGAGCTCGGCCTCGACCCGGGAGCGGGATATTTCAATGCTGGGGTTTTTCTCATGGATTGCGCCGCCATCCGGGCCGGCGGCTTTTTCGAGACGGCGCGTTCGCTGCTCAGATCAGGGCAATGCTTTGCCTCGAACGACCAGGATATTCTCAATATCGCCTTTCGCGGGATGTGGCAGCGGCTCGACAACCGATGGAATGTCCAGACCGGGATCATGCCGTATATCCGCAATGCAGTGCTCCTGCATTTCACCGGACGTCGCAAGCCGTGGGATTTTTCGGTTCAGGCTGGGCAGTCGGCCTATGCCGAGATCTATTCGAACATGCTTTCGAAAACGCCGTGGTCGGGATTTGTCAGCCAGCGCAGCGCCATCCGGAAAGCAGCCGACTATCTCCTGGCGCTCGGCAAGCGCGCCGGCGCGATGAACCGCTCCCAACAACTGAAGGCACATTTTGGCGCGAGTGAGATACCGAGGGCTGAAAGGAACCCCGGATCCGAAAATTCCGGAAGCCACGTCTTTCACACGCGGGGCGCCGATGCGTGGCGTGCATTCTTCAATCGCTATTCGCACATCGTTCTGGTCGCCAATAGCGAGGCGCTCGATCCGCAGCGGATGCGCACGGAGTTTCCCGGCGATACGTTGTTCGTCTTCTTCAACAAGGTCTACAAGGTTCTCGACGACAGTTTCCCCGGGCATGCCATTCTTGTGGCACGCAGCGGCATGATGGGCGCCAATATCGTCCATCGGCGGGAGGTGGACGAGGTCCTAAAATTCTTCACGTCGGACAAGTTCCTCGGCGTTTTGAATATCCGTACGGCACCCGAAGAGCACTTCAGCCCCGTCGGCGCATTCAACGGTGCGACAGTCATGTACAGCGATCTCGAGACGCTGATATCGGAGCACTATCCGCCGGACAAGATTCCGACGAGCGGCTTTGCGCTGGTTGCGTGGATGCGGGAGCTTCAGCTGACGCCGAAGATCGTGCTCGCCGGATTTTCCGGGAAACGGAGTGAGCGATGGAAGGTCTTCGACGTTCATGACTGGACATTCGAACGGACCTTTTTCAGGCTTCTGGCGCGAAGAGGTATCATCACCAGCGCCGAACATGCGACGCCGTCACGCTTCGATCTTCTGACCCGGCATTTTCCGGATGCGAAAAGCGAGGAGATCCAGGCGGCGATCAACGATGCACTCTCCACACGGCTCGATCATGCGCTGGCCCTCATCGACGGCCTGGTGTCACTCACCAAATGGCAGCGGGCGCTCGATCAGGCGTTCCGCAAGGCGCGGCCAAAGACCCGCAAGCAGCGCGCGCTCGACCGCGAGAAGAAGCAAGCTTCCTGAAAGGCAACACATAATTCGTCCCGAGGAGAAATTGATATGACCGATATCGTCAACGTCTATGTTGGTTTTGATTCAAAGGAAATTGTCGCCCATCACGTGCTGTCGCAAAGCATTCTGGAAAAATCGAGCGCGCCGGTGAGAATCACGCCGATCTACCTGCACAATGTCGCAAGCATATTCACGCGTGAGCGCAACGCCCTGCAGTCGACCGAGTTCTCCTTCTCGCGCTTCCTGACGCCCTATCTCAGCCAGTATGAGGGATGGAGCCTCTTCATGGATTGCGACATGCTTGCGCGCGCGGATATTGCCGACCTCTGGGCGCTACGCGACGACCGCTATTCCGTCATGTGTGTGAAGCACGATTACCAGCCGAAGGTCGAAACGAAGTTTCTCGGCCAAGTACAGACGAAATACGAAAAGAAGAACTGGTCGAGCCTGATCCTCTTCAACAATGCGAAATGCAGGGCGCTGACGCCTGATTATGTCAACACTGCAACCGGGTTGCAGCTGCACCAGTTCAAGTGGCTCGACGGCGACGATCTGATCGGCGAGCTACCCATCATCTGGAACTATCTCGTCAACGAATATGACAAGCGCGATGACGCGAAGATCGTGCATTTCACAGATGGGGGACCCTATTTCGACGAATACAGGAACGACGATTACGCCGAGGAATGGTTCGCGACACGCGAGCGCATGCTACACGTCCAGCAGCGTGGCTGACCGGCGTGCCGGACGGATGGGCGCTTACCGAAGGCCAGCCTCGAAAAACGGAGTAATTTCGGGGTGAGAGGGCCTAGTGACCTTGCCCCCAGGTTTTATCCAATTTTGTGTTCTCTCCAGCGGCCTGTCCCAGCGGGCGTGGAGGTTCAATCGTGAACGATGGTAACCCCTTTATTGAAGTTGTGCTGGATGGCTTGGTAGCCGTCGTTATCTTCCTTAGTGCGGCAACCGTAGTGGCGATGGCAGCAGCATTTGCCTCTCTCATCAGTCATGTTGCTGGAATTGTGCAAGAGCCAGGCACGACCGGCTCGCTATTTGCAACATCTGGCATTCTTTTACTGTCAACTGTCCTGTCGGTTCTCGCCTCAATAGCGGCTCAACGTCTCAGCTTCAGCTGATGCCGGCTGAAAAGCCGCGAATGTTACCCAAGCCGAGTTGGGCCAGCGGATCGGTCAGCGCCAAACGTTCGTTTCAGGGCGGACTGCGCGATATGCACCTGCCGCCCTGCCGAAATACAGCTCTTCGGCCACCGCAGCTGGCGTAGTTCCACGAACTGTCCTCTCCACATATGCAGCGCAGCAACGATTGTGACTTGCAATGTTTATAAAAATGTACTTCACTAAACATATTGCTAAACATGAGGGTTGAGGAGTTCATGTAGGCATTCTCTGATAGTTGTGGACTTGCGGGGTCGGCGGGGAGCTGGCCTTTGGTTCTGGGAGGAACTCATGCAGAAGACATTGAAAGCCCTTCTCGGGCTGGGCTCGGCGCTTATCATGCCGCTGGCGCTGCCCAATATTGCAAAAGCCGATCAATTGACGTTGTGCTGGGCCGCCTGGGATCCAGCAAACGCGCTCGTCGAGCTGTCGAAAGATTTCACCGCCAAGACCGGGACGGAAATGAAATTCGAGTTTGTCCCGTGGACGAGCTATGCGGACCGTTTCCTCAACGAGTTGAACTCGCACGGAAAGCTCTGCGACCTGATCATCGGCGACAGCCAGTGGATCGGCGGATCGGCGGAAAACGGCCATTACGTCAAGCTCAACGACTTCTTCGACAAGGAAGGCATCAAGATGGATGACTTCGTGCCGGCGACGGTCGTTGGTTATTCGGAATGGCCGAAGAACACGCCGAACTACTGGGCGCTGCCTGCCATGGGCGACGTGGTTGGCTGGACCTATCGCAAGGATTGGTTCGAGCGGCCGGAATTGCAGAAGGAATTCAAGGAAAAATACGGCCGAGACCTTGCCGCACCCAAGACCTATGACGAACTGAAGCAGATCGCCGAGTTCTTCCAGAAGCGCGAAATCGACGGGAAGACCGTCTATGGCGCTTCGATCTATACCGAGCGCGGCTCTGAAGGCATCACAATGGGTGTGACCAACGTCCTGTACGACTGGGGCTTCCAGTACGACAATCCGGACAAGCCCTATGAAATGAATGGCTTCGTGAATTCTCCCGATGCAGTAAAAGGCTTGGAATTTTACAAGTCACTCTATGATTGCTGCACGCCGCCCGGCAGCTCCAACGTTTACATGGTGGAGTCGGCGGATGCTTTCAAATCCGGCCAGGTCGCGATGCAGATGAACTTCGCCTTCACTTGGCCGGGCCTCTATAAGGACGAGAAGGTCGGCGGCGACAGGATCGGCTTCTTCCCCAATCCAGCTGAAAAAAAGCATTTCGCGCAGCTTGGCGGACAGGGCATTTCAGTCGTCTCCTATTCCGACAAGAAGGACGCTGCACTGCAATACATCAAATGGTTCGCCCAGCCCGAGGTGCAGGCGAAATGGTGGCAACTCGGCGGCTACTCCTGCCTGAAATCAGTCGTGAACGCCCCGAACTTCGCATCCAGCCAGCCTTATGCCCAGGCATTCCTGGACTCGATGGCAATCGTGAAGGATTTTTGGGCCGAGCCGAGCTACGCAACCCTTCTTCAGGATATGCAGAAGCGTGTCCATAACTATGTCGTGGCAGGCAACGGCACCGCTCAGGAGGCGCTCGATGGCCTCGTGAAGGACTGGACCGAGGTCTTCAAGGACGACGGCAAGATCTAGTGTCCGGCCGGACGCACAGCATCCTTGCCAGAATGGCGGCCCGGATTGCCAAGACTGCCGGGCCGCCACATATCTCACATCCGCAAAGACCAGGTGATATCTTGAACATTTCCTCTTCCTCCATGGTCGAAAAGGCAGCGGACGCAACGGCAAGGGCGACGCCGACATCGGTTGCTCACCGCGTCCGCGGCCTATCCGACCGAGCGATTGCCTGGATATTTGTCACCCCGACCATCATCCTTCTTCTTGCTATCAACATCTTCCCGCTGATCTGGGCAATCTATCTCTCATTCACGAACTATCGCGCCAACCGTCCAAATGCGCCGGTCCAGAATGTCGGATTGAGCAATTACGAGCGCGTCCTGACCGACCCTGATATCTGGCAGGCCATGCAGACGACAGCGCATTTCGTGTTCTGGACGATCTTGCTGCAGACGGTGATCGGCTTTACGCTCGCCTATCTTATCGACCGCAAGTTTCGCGGCCACGCGTTCTGGACGACGCTGATCCTGATCCCGATGATGCTGTCTCCGGCCGTCGTCGGCAACTTCTGGCGCTTCCTCTATGAACCGCAGATCGGTCTCTTCGCCTACGCCGTTTCCCTCGTCACCGGCATCCCGACGGCCGACATCCAGATGCTCGGCAGCGTCTCGCTGGCTCCCTGGGCAATCATCATCGTCGATACCTGGATGTGGACGCCATATGTCATGCTGATCTGCCTGGCGGGTCTGCGTTCCATCCCCGACTACATCTATGAGGCTGCCGAGGTCGACCGCGCCTCCGCGTGGCGGCAATTCTGGTCGATCACCGTGCCGATGGCGCTGCCCTTCATCATGCTTGCCGTGCTGTTTCGCGGCATCGAAAATTTCAAGATGTTCGACATGGTCACGCTGCTGACGGGAGGCGGTCCGGGTTCGACCACGGAGGTTGCCTCCATCACCCTGAAACGCACCGCCTTTGAGAGCTGGGCGACGGGAAGGGCGTCGGCCTTCGCCATCGTCCTCTTCGTCGCCGTGTTCGGCCTCGCCAACATTTACGTCAAAGCGCTCAACAAGGTGAAGCAACGATGAGCTCCGTCACCTCAGCCCACTCGGTCGTCGAGCCGAGCCCAGCCAGCAAGCGCATCGCCGGTGCCATCGTGATCCTCTATGCCCTGATCACCATGATTCCGCTGGTCTGGATCTTTCTGACCAGCATCAAATCACCGCCGGATTCCATCAGCTATCCTCCGAAGATCGTCTTCACTCCGACGCTCGAGGGCTATTGCAACCTCCTGACGACGAGGACGCGACAGACGCCGGAATATATCGCCGCGCTGCCCGCACCAAGCGGCACCTGCGACGAGGTCACCCGCAAGCGAAATATGGTGATTGCCGGCCCCTCGAATTTCCTGCCGCGCTTTGCCAATTCGCTGGTGATTGCCTTCGGCTCCACGTTCCTCGCTGTTTCGCTGGGAACGCTGGCCGCCTACGGTTTCTCCCGCTTCAGGGTGCCGCTTGCCGACGATCTTCTGTTCTTCATCCTGTCGACGCGCATGATGCCGCCTATCGCGGTCGCAATCCCGATCTATCTCATGTACCGTGAGCTCGGTCTTTCCGATACGGCGGTCGGCATGATCCTGCTTTATACCGCAGTCAATGTCTCCCTCGCCGTCTGGCTGCTCAAGGGTTTCATCGACGAAATCCCACGGGAATACGAGGAAGCCGCGATGATCGACGGCTACACCCGCCTGCAGGCCTTCTGGAAAGTCGTCCTGCCGCAGGCAACCACGGGCATTGCAGCCACCGCGATCTTCTGCCTGATCTTTGCCTGGAATGAATATGCCTTCGCGGCATTGCTGACCTCGGGCGAGGCCCAGACGGCGCCGCCCTTCATTCCGACCATCATCGGCGAAGGCGGCCAGGACTGGCCGGCTGTCGCCGCAGGAACGACGATCTTCCTGATCCCGATCCTCGTCTTCACCATTCTCCTGCGCAAGCAGCTCTTGCGTGGCATCACCTTCGGAGCGGTCCGCAAATGACGCATCTCATCGAAATACCGCCGCCATCCCGCCCGAAGCGCCCCTTCTTCCTGCGTCGCGGCCCTATGGAGAACATCGCGACCACGCTGATTGCAATCGGCTTCCTCATGCTCTTCCAGCCATTCCTGCTGGTACTCTACACCTACTCGCTGGTGACGCTGCTTGCGGGCACGGCCATGTTCATCATTGTTTCGAAGTTTCCGGAGTGAGCCATGGCGGACATCAGAATAGAAAATCTCCGCAAGCAATTCGGTGGTTTCGTCGCCGTTGAGGATTCGAACTTCACCATCCATGACGGCGAGTTCCTCGCACTGCTCGGTCCGTCCGGCTGTGGCAAGACGACGACGCTCCGCATGATCGCCGGGCTTGAGCTGCCGACCAGCGGCAAGATTTACCTTGACGGCGAAGACGTCACCTTCAACCGCGCCAGTGCCCGGGACATCGCGTTCGTCTTTCAGCTTTTTGCGCTCTATCCGCATATGAACGTGCGCAAGAACATCGGCTTCCCGCTGCTTTCGCAAGGCATGTCGAAGGCTGAAATTCGAAAGCGTGTCGAGGAGACCGCGCGGCTGCTCCAGATTGATCACATCCTGAACCGCTCTGTCTCCGGTCTTGCCGGCGGCGATCGCCAGCGCGTCGCCCTCGGCCGTGCGATCGTGCGTCGTCCGAAGTGCTTTCTGATGGATGAACCGCTTGGCACACTCGATGCGGAATTCCGCGAAGTGATGGTCCATGAGCTGCGTGAACTGCATAACCGCATTCATGCCACGACGGTCTATGTGACGCATGATCAGCACGAGGCCATGGCAATGGCAGACAAGATCGCCGTGATGAACCACGGCGTCATCGAGCAATTCGGCACGCCGCAGGAAATCTACAGCAAGCCGGCCACCATGTATGTCGCCGATTTCATCGGGTCGCCGCCGATGAACTTCATGCGCTTCACCTCCGGCCTCCAGAGCGGGGCACGATCCGTCTCGCTTGACGGCGTCGATGTCAGCATTCCCGAGGTGCACCAGGACCTGGCCGAAGCCGAATTGGCACTTGGCGTCAGGCCGGAACATATACGCTTCAGCGATAGCTCTCCCTTGCGGGGAGCGGTCTACGGCAGCGAATATCTCGGAACCAATCAGGTCGTGGCAATCGAGACATCGAGCGGCGTTATCAAAGCTCGCGTTCCCGCAAACCGCAACTTCCGCATCGGTGAGACGGTGGGCCTCGAGTTCAATCCTGCCAAGCTTGCGCTGTTCGACTGCAAGTCGGGCCGCGCCGTTGCCTCGGCGCTCTACTCGGAGGTTGAACATGGCTGATGTTGTTCTCAAGGATCTGAGCAAGCATTTCGGCGATACGCAGGCTCTGGCTGATCTGGACCTCTCGATCCGTGACGGTGAGTTTGTCGTCCTGCTTGGGCCAACGGGCGCCGGCAAGACGACCACACTGCGCCTTATTGCCGGCCTGGAGCGCCCTGACAGCGGACGCATCGAAATCGGCGGCCGCAACGTCGCGGGCGAAGCTCCGGCCGACAGGGATGTTGCTTTCGTCTTCCAGCAATATTCGCTCTATCCGCACATGACGGTCTACGACAATCTCGCTTTTCCGCTGCGTGCGCCCGTGCGCAAGCTCACAACCGAAGAGGTTGACCGCCGCGTCAGAGACATTGCGCGCATGGTCAGGATCGACCACAAGCTGGAGAGCCGGTCGACACGTCTGTCGGGCGGCGAAATGCAGCGCGTTGCGATCGGCAGGGCGCTGGTGCGTCGTCCCGCGATCTATCTCATGGACGAGCCGCTCTCTTCGCTCGACGCAAAGCTGCGTGCGGAGCTTCGTCTGGAACTGAAGCGCATCCAGAAGGAGCTCGGTTCGACCCTGCTCTATGTCACCCATGACCAGGTCGAAGCCATGACGATGGCGGATAGGATCGGCATCGTAGCCGAAGGACGGCTGCTGCAGGTCGGAACGCCCCGCGAAATCTACGGCAATCCGGCCAGTCTTCATGTTGCGGCACGTCTTGGCCAGCCGCACATCAACCTCTTGCCAACCGATCTTCTTGCCGGCGCCAATCCGCCCCCCGGAACCAAGACGATCGGCGCGCGAACCGAGCATCTCGATATCATCCTCGATCAGGACGCCGACGCCAAAATAGACTGGATCGAACATCTGGGCGACCAGAACCATCTGCACATCAGAGTGCGCGACCACAAGCTCGTCACGCTTGCCGATCCATATCTTGCAATTCGGCCGGGCGATCGAATCCGCCTGACACTGCGCGATCCGCTCTATTTCGATGCCAGCGGCCAGCGCCTCGGGTGAAAACAGAACGAAACGGACAATAGTGGCATAAACGACGGGTCTCACTCCATGAAACACTTCTTTAATCGCCGGGAAACCATCGTCACCGAAGCCCTGGATGGTCTGCTCCTCACGAGCAGCCCCGCCCGGCTGGCCCGGCTGGACACCTTTCCCGATATCAAGGTGATCCTCCGTGCGGACTGGGATAAATCCAGGGTCGCAATCATCTCCGGTGGTGGTGCCGGGCACGAGCCCTCGCATGCAGGCTTCGTCGGCAAGGGCATGCTCACAGCAGCAGTATCGGGCGAAATTTTTGCCTCGCCGAGCGTCGATGCGGTACTCACGGCAATCCGCGCCGTAACCGGTCCCAAGGGCGTCCTGCTTATCGTCAAGAACTATACGGGCGATCGCCTCAATTTTGGTCTCGCCGCCGAAAAGGCACGTGCAGAGGGTTTCGACGTTGAGATGGTCATTGTTGCCGACGATATCGCGATCCCCGGCATCATCCAGCCCCGCGGCGTTGCCGGTACACTATTCGTGCACAAGATCGCCGGCTATCATGCCGAGGCCGGCGCCGGGCTCAAGACGGTTGCGGGCCTGGCGACCGCAGCAGCGGGCAGTATCGTTTCGCTCGGCATGTCGCTCTCAACCTGCAGCGTACCGGGCCAAACGCATGAGGATCGACTGGGCGCCAATGAAGGCGAACTCGGTCTCGGCATTCACGGCGAGCCCGGGGTCGAGCGTATTTCCCTGCAGCCGATTGCCGATCTGGTCGCGACGATGACCGACCGGCTGGCGGCAAAGCTCGATGGTGCAGCAGATCATGCGCTGCTGATCAACAACCTCGGCGCCGTACCGCCACTCGAAATGGGTGTCATCGCCAATGCTGTACTGTCGTCACCTATCGCCAACCGTGTTCGGTTGATCATTGGGCCGGCACCGATGATGACCGCTCTCAACATGAACGGCTTTTCCCTGTCGCTCATCCGACTGGACGCCAACCGCGAAGCCGCCTTGAGGGCCACCGTCGAGCCCCATGCCTGGCCGCCTGTGACCGAACGGCACGAGATCGCTGTCCTCCCTGCACCTGCGCGTTCGTTGGCGCAGAGCGAAGCAGCACCGGCCAGCGACGATAAGGACAATCGTCGTCTCCTGACCGCACTTTGCGAGCATCTGATTTCCCTCGAAGAAGAGCTGAATCGCTTGGACGGCCGCGTCGGTGACGGTGATACCGGTTCTACGGTCGCGACGGGTGCCCGCAGCATTCTTTCCCGCATGGACACGCTGCCGCTGAAGGATCCTGCCGCAACCATGGCCTCGATCGGCGAGATCCTGAGCACAAGCATGGGCGGCTCCAGCGGCGTGCTGCTATCGATCTTCTTCACCGCCGCATCCAAGGCTATGGCCGAAAAAAAAGATATCGCTGCAGCCCTGCTTGCCGGACTGAATCGAATGACGTTCTATGGAGGCGCAGGCATCGGCGACCGCACAATGGTCGACGCGCTGGCTCCGGCGCTCGCGGCCCTCTCATCGGGGGGTGTCGCAGCCGCGGCAGGAGCGGCAACGGCGGGTGCTCAGTCGACGGCCGCAATGCGACAAGCAAAGGCCGGACGTGCCTCCTACGTTGGCGAAAGGGATCTTGAAGGCGTGCCCGATCCCGGTGCTGTCGCCGTGGCAGGCGTGTTCGAGGTAGTGGCGGCGCTCGTATGAGTTCTGGCCACGGGAGGGTTTCGGGTGTGCTTGCAGAACCGGTTCTTCTCATGGGATTGATCGAGACTTGCCGTGCGACGATCGCGGCAAACAGCGAGCACCTGTGTGCGCTGGATCGCGCCATTGGTGACGGCGATCATGGAACGAACATGCGACGCGGCTGCGAAGCGGTGAGCGCCGAAGACGCCTCCGTTTCAGCCCTTCCCTTGCCTGACGCGCTTGAGAAAATTGGGCTGACACTCGTGATGAACATCGGCGGTGCGGCAGGCCCGCTTTACGGAACGCTTCTCATGGAGATGGGTCGCGAGCTCCGTGCCCCGGGCGAGAAGAGAGATTTTCCTTCGGCACTGAAACAGGCGATCAATGCCGTCGCGCGCCGTGGCCGCTCGCATGTCGGAGACAAGACGCTTCTCGATGTTCTCTATCCTGTTCAGGACGCGCTCGCACATCGATTGCCTTTGACAGACATTGCACGTCAGGCCGAACTTGCTGCCGAGCTGACTGCTGCGATGAGAGCCATGCGCGGGCGCGCTTCCTATCTCGGCGATCGGTCGATCGGTCATGTCGATCCGGGCGCCTCAAGTTGTGCGCTCCTGACAGCCGCGATCTGCCGTTATCTTGAGGAGTCTGCCCCGGCATGAATGAGAAGACGCCAAACGTTGGGATTGTCATCGTTTCCCACTCGCCGCTAATCGCGCGTGGGACTGCCGACATGGTGCGGCAGATGGTCGGCGACAGCGTGCCGCTTGCCTGGTCCGGCGGCAACCGCCAGGGCGATCTTGGCACCGATGCCGGCGGCATTCTCGAGGCCATCGAGGCGGCCTGGTCGGAAGCGGGCGTCGCCGTCTTCGTCGACCTTGGTGGGGCCGAGACAAACAGCGAAATGGCAATCGAGATGCTCGGTCTGCCGCGATCGAAAAAGGTATCGATCTGCAACGCCCCTGTCGTTGAGGGAGCCGTCGTCGCGGCGGCCGAGGCCTCTGGCGGCGCTCCGCTAAGCAGGGTGGTTGCAACCGCAGAGGAGCTGTCACCCTGATGAGCGGCGGATTGCGCATAGGAGGCCGGGAGACCGAGCAGGTGCATGCCAGTTGTGAGACCGAGGTCGAGGTCAAGCACGGCGTGGGACTGCACGCCCGGCCTTCAGTCACGTTCACGCGGCTGGCAAAATCGTTCCCCTGCTCTATTGAGGTCGCGGTCAATGGCAGCGACATCTGGCTGAACGGCAAGAGCATTATCAAAATCATGGGTGCGAGGATCCGCAAGGGTTCGGTCATCAGGATCCGCGCCGATGGAATCCTCGCTGAAGAAGCGATCCGTGCATTGAAGGACCTCGTCGAGCGCAACTTCGATGAGGAAAAGAGGCATGGCCGCACCGCTTAGATTAAAAGCCACAAGCGCATCGCCAGGCGTTGCAACCGGGCCGGCCTATATAGCCGCACCGCTGACCGCCGCCGCGTCACCGCCATCAGGCCTTTCTGGACATGCCGAACTCGACGACGCGATCAAGACAGCCATCCGCGAGTTGCAGGACCTTGCGACCGGAACAGATCCCGAGAGCAGCGATATCATCGAGTTTCAGATCGAAGTCCTCCAGGATCCGACTTTGACGGAGATGGCTGGCGCGCGGATCGATGCGGGCGAGAACGTCGCATTCGCATGGGTCGGGACACTCGACGCATACATCGGTGAACTGGAATGCTCGGAAGAGGACCAGATGCGGGCGCGCGCCGTCGACATCCTCGACATCAAGAATCGCGTCCTGTCGGTCCTCACGGGAACGTCGCTCGACGACTTTCCGGCCGGATCCATCTATGTCGGAAGGGACATGGAACCCAGCCGCTTCCTCGCTCATGACTGGTCGGCAGGCGGCGGTATCGCTCTTTATGCCGGCAGCGCCGTCGGTCATGTCGCCCTGCTTGCCAAATCCCGGTCTATTCCGATGGTCATCGGTGCCGGCCAGTTCACGACAGATCGGGGACAGCATATCGGGGTTGATGGCGATGCAGGCGTCGTGGTCCTTCAGACAGCTGACGAGAACACAATGCCGGCCCAGTTCGACCATCCTGCAACAGGCACGGCACCGGAAGCCGACAACGGCAGTCTGCGCACGGCCGACGGCTCGCAGGTACTGTTGTCCATCAACGTCAACGCTCCCGATGAAGTCGATTCGATTCTTGCCGCAACAACCGCCGGCATCGGGCTGATGCGCTCGGAATTCGCGGTGACTTCACTTGGTGATGCCGCAAACGAAGAAAAGCAATTCGCGATCTACCGCCGGCTCCTGGGGTGGGCGGATGGCCGAGCGGTAACGATCCGTATGTTGGATATCGGCGGCGACAAGCCACTCTCCGGCCTCACCGAAGCGCCTTCCTTGCGCGGCGTCCGCCTTCTCCTTGCCCGGCCGGAAATTGCGCGTGTCCAAGCCCGCGCACTCCTGCGCGCAGCCGTCTTCAGCAATCTCCGCGTCATGCTGCCGATGGTGACGTTTCCATCTGATGTCGACGATATCAGGCAAATCTATCGCGAAGAAGCCAGTGAGCTCGCGCGCCGGGGCGTGCCGCACCGCATACCACCGATCGGAATGATGGTAGAGGTTCCGGCTGCGGCGCTCATGCTCGACCGGTTCGAAAGCGCGGACTTCTTTTCGTTCGGTACAAACGACCTTGCGCAATACCTCATCGCTTCGGCACGTGAGGATGCCGACTTCGCTCTCTATCAGGACCGCGCAGTGCCGGCCGTGCTGCGCCTGCTGTCGCAGGCCGTGAAGCTTGCCGGCGGCAAACCAGTCAGCATCTGCGGTGACATGGCCGGCGATCCAGCCCGAACCGCAGATCTTCTTGCCGCTGGCATATGTCATTTTTCCGTGGCGCCAGCTCGACTTCCCGCGATAAGATCGGCAATCGTCGGTCTGAATGCCGATGGGACAAAGGCAGCCGGAGAATAATATGGCGCGCGAAGAGACCGAAGACGCCATTATCGCCTACAAGTCCATCCTGGCGCAAATCATCGACAACCGACCGTCGGGAACGCGTCAGCGGCTGGCTACGGAACTGGGCAAACATCGCAGCTTCGTCACGCAGATCACAAGTCCAGCCTACGCGACACCGCTTCCTGCCCGGCACCTCGCGACGATCTTCCGGGTATGTCATTTCAGCGGTGCCGAACAGGAGCGTTTTCTGCACGCTTACCAGGCCGCCCATCCTGGTAAACTGCCGGAGCTTGGCGCCTCGGAAAAGCTGCGGCACCTTTCGCTGATGGTCCCTGATTTCGGTGACGAGCGACGCAACCGGCTGCTGGAGGAAGCAATCGCGGATCTTGTGCTGAAGATTGCCGCGCTTTCCGGACCGCCCGAATGAACTGGGGCATTGCACACGGGGCAACAAGACTAAGATGATCGTCGCCTTGGGAGGGGCTTGATGAAGAAATTCATGAACACGGCGGAAACCATGGTCGCTGAAAGCACAGAAGGCTTCGTGCGCGCCCATGAGGAATTCGTTGCGTTCGGCATCGACCGCAAATGCATACGCCGGCGCCACCTGGTTCCAGGCAAGGTCGCGATCATCTCCGGCGGCGGCGCAGGTCACGAGCCGATGCATATCGGCTTTGTCGGTCGCGGCATGCTCGATGCTGCCTGTGTCGGGCATATTTTCACGTCACCCACGCCAAGCCAGATCGTCAGCGCGATCGAGGAAACAGACACGGGCGCCGGTTGCCTGCTGATCGTGAAGAACTACGACGGCGACGTGATGAACTTCGAAATGGCGGCAGAGATGGCGGCCGGCCGACACAGAATCGAGATCGTTCTTGCCTGCGACGACATCGAAACGGTCAGAGCCGGCGACGGTCGTGGGCGGCGTGGCGTTGCCGGTACGCTGATCACAGAAAGGCTTCTTGGCGCTGCGGCCGAGCAGGGCGCGCCGCTCGCGGCACTGAAAGCCTTCGGCGACAGCCTTTCGCCGCGCATTCGCTCGATGGGCGTCGCCCTGACTGGTGTAGCGGTACCGCACACGCAGCGCACAACGTTCACGCTCGGATCGAACGAGATTGAAATGGGCGTCGGCATTCACGGTGAGCCCGGCCACTCAAGAGAACCCTTCGCGAACGCTGACACGATCGTCAGGCGTCTAAGCGAGACAATCGTCAACGACATCCGGCAGACCACGGGCACGGGATTGTTACTGGTGAACGGACTCGGCGGCACGCCACCCGCCGAACTCTATCTCGCCTACAAAATCGCTCGCGACTTCATGGTTAACCATGGCTTACGGATTGAGCGCTCACTTGTTGGCGCCTATGCCACCTCGCTCGACATGCAGGGGCTTTCCGTCACGCTCGCCTTCCTCAGCGAGGAAGAGATTTCTCTGTGGGACTCGCCGGTTGCAACCGCCGCGTTGCGCTGGGGCTGCTAGGTTCCTACAAGACTGCAGAAGCAGCCCGCCGTATCCGTCCAAGACAAATCCATATCAATCTTCTGCAATGCGTGCGACACCGCAGGTGAACGACGCGGCGATGCTGTTCTTTATCGAACACTACCAGCCACTTTCTGTAACGCGGCTGGACACAGAGACAACGCTCGAGCAACTCCCGAGCGTTCGGCGAGGAATTTATGTCCTGCTGCCGGGCGATCTGCTCCAGTGCTTATGCTTTGTTCGCCGTGTGCATGTCCCTGAGGAACCGCCACCGTCCGGGAGGCCGGCACCTGAAGCCGGCAAGCGCTCGTTTCTCCTCAGCGATTCAGACAAGAAGAGCCTGGCTGACGAAATCGAGCATTTGTGGACGAGACACATCATGGTCACCTATGGGTTGAAGACCGAGATCACGATATCCCTAGCCGCGCTCGAGGCATTTCTCTGTCAGCCTGGAACGAACGCAATCAAGCACTGATTGTCTTTTTTTCCAACCAAGCTAACAGGCCTGACTTCTTCGCCGCCATCAATGGACAGAACCACCAGCAATTCCTGATTTTCAAAGGATTCAAGCTCCTTTATCAGTGCTCCTACTGTCTTGCCTCTCTCTGTCCAGTTTCTCTTTTTATTTTCATCAATTTCCATTTAATCACCTATGTGGTTGAGATTCTCATCGTAAGTCCCAAGCCCATTTTCTTTGGTTCCCAAATTTTTCACCGATGTCTAACTAACGCCGCGAGATCAAAAGGTATCCGCGGCTCTGGCCAAATTGGAGCCGCTTGATTAAACGCGAGCGAGGCTTCCATGAACACGTCTAACCAAATTCGTCTGAAAGCAAGCTCGGTCCGACTCACGGTTTCAAGATATCGTTGCTGGGTCGATCTACCCAGCAACGATATCTTCCAAGGCCATTGCCATGGCCAATAGGTACTCGTCCCGGCCCCGCGGAGCCGATAGCAGCAATCCCACCGGCATGCCGGCCTCTCCAGTGCCGCAAGGTAGCGACACCCCGCACCAATCGAGGAAATTGCCGATCAAGGTATTGCGCAGCGTTTTGGAGTTGATGCTGACGAACAGCTCGTCATCCGCTTCCAGCGGAGCAAGCGCCGGTGCGACATGGGCGACCGTGGGGTAGGCGACGAGCTCGTTCGGTCCGATCATGCCAGCGGTGTCTTCAATCAATCGTTCTCGTGCCTTCAGGATCTCAAGATAGCCGACCAGTGTGATTTTTTCGCCCAGGCGGGTGCGAGCGACGACCCGCCGATCCATGCGCTCAGCCTCGGGGCCTGCCAGGCGGCGATGATGAACGGCAAAGGCTTCAGCGGTCACGAGCGGCCCGTGCTCCGCCATCACCTGAAACAGCCTGTCGAAAGCTGGAAAAGCGGCATGCCGCACCTTGGCACCGGCGGCCGTCAGCCGGGCGAGCCCTGCCTGAAATGCCTCGGCCACACCGTCCTCGACATCGTCCATGACGATGTTGGTCGGCACGACGATCGACAGGCTATCGAGGCTTGCGCGCATGACATCAGGCGCCGCACGGCCACGCATCGCCGCATCGACCCAGACGGCGTCCTGGACGCTTCGGCAAAGAGGCCCGAGCGAATCGAGGCTGGTCGCCAGGGGAAAGACCCCGGCCATGCTGTAGCGGCCACGGCTTGCCTTATATCCGACGAGCCCGTTAAATGCCGACGGTATGCGTACCGAGCCGCCCGTATCCGTGCCGATCGAAACCGGCACGAGACCTGCCGCGACGGCAACAGCAGAACCGGAAGACGAACCGCCAGGAATCCGTGCGACATCGGAGGCCAAAGGATTGTGCGGCGTGCCGTAATGGGGGTTGAGGCCAAGGCCGGAAAAAGCAAACTCGCTCATATTGACGCGACCGACAGCAATCATGCCGGCCGCTTTCAGCGCCTTGACCACTTCGGCATCATCCTGCGCAGGCTCGGCATTCGCAAGCACGATCGACCCAGCCGTGGTCGGCAGGCCGGCAATAGCAAACAGGTCCTTCCAGGCGACGGGAATGCCTTCCAGCAGCCCGCGCGAACGCCCTTCCCGCAGTCGCCGCGACGAAGCAGCCGCCTCCTCCTTCGCACGCGTCTCCAGCAGCCGGGTAAAGATCGCTTGATCCTTATGGGCGCGGATCGCATCCAGGCTCTCCTCGACCAACGCAACTGGATCGAGGCTGCCGGACTGAATCAGCACCGACAATTGCGCGATCGATTTGCCGAGATGTCCCTGTGTCATTGACCCTGCTCTCCCCGTCCGCCCACCAGCTGCATCCATCGGCGCACCAAATAATTGTGCTCGTCCATTGTCGTGTTCCAAACCGCAATGCAATTGGCGCGCTGCCAGTACGAGCCGCCGCTGCGCAGAGAGCCGGCTTTTATCCTGATCTGCCCGTCCGGACCCGGCAGGTCTTCGGCAGCAGCAGCGCCCTCGTACCAGTAGTCCCATTCGCCCGGCGTCATGAACTGGCGCGAGCGCTGCGGCGTGGAAATATAGTATCCCTGTCGCGCGACGACGGCACCTGGCCATCCCGATACCCACCAATTCAGATAGTCGTAGGCGACATCGAGGAGACGACCGTTCAAATGTTTCGAAAGGCACAGGCCGCCATGCCAGGCGCGATAGCCTTCGGCAGGCACGGCCTGCTCGACTGGCACACCCTTCGAATTCAGGATGCCGATGCCGGGCGACCACATGCTCTGGACGCTGGTCTCGCCGGCAATCATCAGCCGCGCCGCATCCTCGGCAGTTTTCCAGAAATCTCTGAAGAAGCCGGCCTTCTTGCGCTCCTCCAGGAGATCGATCAGCTGATCGATCTCCTGAATGGACAAGTTGCCGATGTTGTCGAACGACATGAGACCGGCAGCTTGCGCTGCCAGCGCCGCATCGAAGATGCCGATGGCAGGCTCGTCCACCAGCGCCACTCTGCCCGCCCATCGCTCGTCGAAGAGCGCACTCCAGGAATGCATGCCGACACCATTCGGTGCCAGATCGGTCCGATAAGCGAAACTATCGAAATTATGCGTCGTCGGTAGCATCGAGATGAAGCGCGACGGCGTATCGCCGAGAGCGAGATTGGGCTGAACGAACAGCTTGCGCGCCGGCACGTCGCCAAGTCCCATTCGGGGGTTGGGGCCGATGTGACCGGTCTTTGTTAGATCGTTGACCTCATCCCATAAAACGATGCGCTGGGTGTCCACCGGTTGGATCGCGCGCCAGTGCCAGACGATATCGAGATTGTGGAAGCATTGATCGTAGATATCGTAGGTGTCCGGTTCGCGGGCCGCCTTGTACTGCGTCGTCAGGAAGTCGTTGTTGTCGAACGTCACATCGATACCCAGATCGTCCTGCGCTCGCAGGCGCAGTTCCTCCAGCAATGAGATCGCAGTGCCAAGCACGCGCAGGCGCGGCCGCCCCGCCAGATGCAAAGCCGGAGCGGACAGAGTTTTTGCGATGGATCGATGCTTGTTCATAGATGGACCGGTTGTCTCATTGCGCCGCGGCGATCGGGTAAGATGCAGCGGACCGGATCTGCGGCATCCGCGCCGGTGTGAAAGCTTCGAAGGAGCGTTTCAATAGAGCTCCGTCGAGCCCGTCAAGAATGAAGACCAGACGCGAGGTGTGATCCTCCGAAGGCCATCCATCCATATGCACCGGCGTATGAACCAGATGCTGGACGCCGTGAACGGCAACGGGGCGCTCCTCGCCGCTGAGATTGAGTATGCCCTTCACGCGCAGTATCCGCTCCCCATGCCGATTGAGCAGCATGGTCAGCCAGAGCCCGAAAGCCGTCCAGTCGACAGGCCTGTCGATACTGAGCGAAATCGAAGAAATGGCGGCCTGATGCGGCGCACCGTCCGAAGAGACGAGCTCCGCCGGCTCCTCGCAGTAAAAGCCGCTTTGCGACAGGCTGCTGCTGGGCGAGACGCTGCTCTGGACGGCAACCAGCGAGGAGAGATCGAGATCCGGATCGGCGGCCATCAGGATCGGGGCGTCGGGATTGAGTGTGCGAAGACGAGTCTGAAGGGCCGCTCCCTCGCAACCTGCTTCAAGATCGGTCT
This sequence comes from Rhizobium viscosum, assembly GCF_014873945.1. Lineage (NCBI taxonomy): Bacteria > Pseudomonadati > Pseudomonadota > Alphaproteobacteria > Hyphomicrobiales > Rhizobiaceae > Rhizobium > Rhizobium viscosum. The sequence goes on from NZ_JADBEC010000002.1 coordinate 941,926, forward strand.
TAGTGACGATCAACCGATCCGCGACAGCCGCCTGCCTGTTGGATTCTATGTAGGTGTCGAGCTGGCGCAGCCCATTCACCGCGTCGATTGTCGTGATCACGTTGCCGGCGCAGAAGTGATGCCTGAGCACGGGATCGGCCTTGATGGTCGACAGAACCGGGAAGGGATCGGCAAGACCCGTGCTTTCGATGATGACGCGCCGGAATGGTGGCAACAGCCCACGTTCGCGGCGGGAATAAAGCTCCTTGAGTGCGGCGGCGAGTTCGCCGCGCACCGTGCAGCAGACGCATCCGGAGCGCAGCAGCACCATCTCGCCATCGACACTTCCGACGAGATCGTGATCAAGCCCGATCTCTCCGAACTCGTTGATGAGCACTGCCGTATCGGCAAAGGTCGGATCCACCAGGATGCGCTTGAGCAGCGTCGTCTTGCCGGAGCCGAGGAAGCCCGTCAGCAGATTAATCGGCAGAAAGCCGCTGGCCTCAATCGACATGCCGCGCCTCCATCCTGGCGATGAAAGCAACGTCGAGCGGATCGCAGGACCGGCCGACAAGCCTTTCGGCCGCTGGCCAGAGATGACCGAGATCCTCGATGATCTCGCTCCTGCCCGTTCGCGTCGACAATACGAAAGACGCGCCCTGCCAGTCGGTGAGCACAAGGCCAAAGCCCGAGAGCATCTCGTTGGCGGCGCGCACGCGCTCGGCACGCTCGCGCCGCCTGTCGGGGCTGGCATGATTGCGCGTGAACACACCCGGTCGTGCCGCGGCATCTGTCCAGTGCTCATTGCCGCCGAGCACGCCGCATAGTGAACACATGGCGATCCGCCTCCTTCAGAATTGATGCTCTCGGTCTTTCAAACTAGCCGGCTATTTCTTTCGCGGAAAGCGGGTGGCGAAATCGTCGGCGATCTCATTCATCGTGACAAACTTCACGCCGGGATGCTTGATCATATGCGCGTAGAGACGCTCCAGCATCATCAGCACCTGCGGCCGGCCGGCGACGTCGGGATGGATGGTGATCGGGAAGACGGCGTAGTCCATTTCGCGATAGACCCAGTCGAACTGATCGCGCCACATCTGCTCGATGTGATGCGGATTGACGAAGCCATGGCTGTTTGGGGATTTCTTGATGAACATCATCGGCGGCAGATCGTCGAGGTACCAGGATGCCGGAATCTCGATCAGATCGGTTTCCTTGCCGCGCTTCAGCGGCACCATCCATTCCGAGGGCTTGCGCGAATAGTCGATCTTCGTCCAGGTGTCGCCGACGCGCACATAGTAGGGCGTGAAATCATTATGCATCAGCGAGTGATCATACTTGATGCCGCGCTCCAAAAGCAGTTCGTTGGTCACATTGGAGAATTCCCACCACGGCGCGACGTAGCCGGTCGGGCGCTTGCCGGAAAGCCTGGTCACCAGTTCGATGCACTTGTCGAGGATTTCGGTCTCCTGCTCGCGCGTCATGGCGATCGGATTTTCGTGGCTGTAGCCATGGATGCCGATTTCATGGCCGGCATCGGCCACAGCCTGCATCTGCTCCGGAAAGGTCTCGATCGAGTGGCCCGGAATGAACCACGTCGTCTTGATGCCGAAGCGTTCAAAGAGCTTCACCAGCCGCGGGCTGCCGACCTCACCGGCAAAGAGCCCTCTTGAAATATCATCGGGCGAATCCTCCCCACCGTAAGAGCCGAGCCAGCCGGCCACGGCATCGACGTCGACGCCAAAACTACACAGGATTTCCTTTGCCATGGGATGATCTCCTTCAATCGCGGTTTCTCTAATAGTGAGCTGGAATGACGGTCGCGTCGGCCGGATCCCAGGTAAGCATGACCGGGGCGCCTATCGGAAAGGCGCCGGGCCGATATTTGTCGACATGTGCTTCCAGGGTCAGACCGCGGCCGTCGGGCAGGCTGATGCCGATCTGCGAGATATGGCCGACAACGTCGAAACGCTCGATGTGCGCGCCGACCACATTGCCGCCAAAGGCTCCGACGAGATTTTCGCGCGCCGAGCCGCCTGCCGCATGAACCTCGATCGCCTCCGAAGGGATGACGATGTTGACCTTGCTGGAGAGGCCGCCATTGGCGCAGCCCGACAGCGTGCCGAACGACGTCGAGACGAACGTGCTGTCGGCCTCGGTGCCTGCAACCTCGCCCTCGAAGATGGCGTTGCGGCCGATGAACTGCGCCACGAACGGCGTGTTCGGGCGCGTATAAAGCTGATGCGGCGGGCTGATCTGCTCCACCCTACCCTGGTTCATGACGACGATGCGGTCGGACAGCGCCAGCGCTTCCGATTGGGCATGCGTGACGAACACGAAAGTTACTCCGAGCTTCTTCTGCAGCAATTTGAGTTCGTTCTGGATCGCCTTGCGCAGATTGGCGTCAAGGGCGCCCAGCGGCTCGTCAAGAAGCAGCACATCCGGTTCGACCACAAGGCCGCGGGCAAGAGCGATGCGCTGACGCTGACCGCCGGAGAGTTTGTCGGGCTTGCGCTCGGCGATATCCTCCAGCCCCAGGGTGGCGAGGATACGATCGACCCGCGCGTCACGCTCGGCCTTCGCCATGCCCTTGACCTCAAGACCATATCCGACATTCCGTCGCACAGTCATATGCGGAAACAGGGCATAGTTCTGGAAGATCATCGATGTCGGCCGCTTCTGCGGCCGCACATCGTTCATGCGCTCGCCCTTGATCATCATGTCGCCGGAGGAAATGCTTTCGAAGCCGGCGATCATGCGGAGTGTCGTGGTCTTGCCGCAGCCCGACGGCCCGAGGAAGGCGATGAATTCGCCTTTCTTGATCGAAAGATTGAAGTCTATGACGGCGGGCGTGCCGTTGTCATAGACCTTGCCGACATTGATGAGTTCCAAATCATACATCATGAGAGATCTCCGAGCCTGGCCGGGGAGGCGGACATCGCCCCCCGCAGAGCTGAGAATGGATGGCTGACGCCGCCACATTACGCGTTGAGGAATTCATCCCACTTCTGGACGAGATGGTCGTATTCGTCCGGCCATTGATGCCAGTAGGCGACATTCTTGGCGCGCTCCGCTAATGAGCCGCCATCGCGCAGATCGCCTTCCTTGATGCCGCGCTCGGCAGCGCCGACCCACGGCTTGCCCTCGTACCAGAAGGCATATTTGTCCGGTGCCATGACCTTCTGGATGTTGGTGGACGGCGAATAATAGCCCTGTTCGGACACGGTAATGCCGGGCTCACCGGACAGCCAATAATCGGCATAGGCGATTACGGCTTCCTTGTTCGGCGTGCCTGCGATCATCGACGGACCAATCGCCCAACCGCGATAGCCTTCCTTCGGCACGGCATATTTGCATGCCTTGCCTTGGGCCTTGACCGCCATGACAGCCGGCTGCCAGGCGTCGCAGACAACCATCTCGCCGGATGCCATCAGATTGACCAGCTCGCCGAAATCACCCCACAGGGCGCGGAACTGCCCGTCCTTTTTCTTGGAGACGAGGAACTTCGCCGCTTCGTCGATTTCGGCCGTGTTCGGATTGCCGGGATTCTTGACGTTCAGAAGGCCAAGCGTATTCATCGCCATGATGGCCTGGCCGAAGGCGATCAGGGGGTCGGTGTTGAGGCCCGATTTTCCCTTCCACTTCGGATCGAAGATCGCCGACCAGGTGTTGGCTTCCTCGGCGGAGAGAACGTCCGGATTGTAGCCGATAGAATCGTAATTATAGACAGCAGGCACCATGTTCAGCGTCGTCTTGGCGTCATCGGCCCAGATCTGACCGACGATCTGCTGCTTCGGCTCCCACTTGTCCGAGGGCGTGGTGAAGGTATCGCGGATATTGGCCCAGTTCTTCAAGGAGGCGGCCGGTACCGGCTCGACATTGTCGGTCATGACGATCGAGGGCAGACGTTCGCCGATGATCTCCCAGCAATCGTAATCCTTGGAACCGGAAAGGATCTTGGTCTGCGCGTCCGGAAAAGTCGCCGCTGTGCCGGAGGTCTGCCCGACGCCGCTCACCTTGCGGAAGTCGTCGAGGATACGCTCCTGGACGGTGACCGAAAGGCCGATGGTGCGCAGTTGCTCCTTGGCAAGGTTGGCAGCCTGCGCGTAGGCCGCCCGTGACGACAGGAAGGGCGTGCCGCCCCCGATCGCGAGCGCCATCACGCCAGCGGAATGCTTCAACAGAGAGCGTCTGTTCATTTCCATTTTGGACATTTCATGTTCTCCAGTGCTGATTGCTGTTCCCTCAGCCCTTTGTGGGCCTGCTTCATTGCCATATCGCCTCTGCCCGGCCCTCGCCGGGGCGGTGGCGATCAGTACCGCCCCACGAGGAGGCCACCATCCACGACCAGAACCTGGCCGGTCATGTATCTCGCGCCGTTCGAGGCGAGGAATGCGATCACGTCGGCGATATCGTCGGGCTCGCCGAGCCTGCCCAAGGGGATGAATTCGGCCGCCTTTTCCGCTCCTGCGGGGCCAAGCGAATTCTCTTCCGAAAGAAGCTGAGCCGTGCGGATGTAGCCCGGCGCAATGCCGTTAACCCTGATGCCGTCCTTCGCCAGCTCGACGGCAAGCCCGCGCACCAGGCCGACGACACCGGATTTCGCCGCCGAATAATGGACATGCTCGTCCCATCCATAGGCCACGCCCATGATCGATGAGAGGGCGACGATGCTACCGGATCTGCGGGCGCGCATGCCTGGTACGGCGGCACGCACCAGCCTGAAGATGCCCTTCAGGTCGATGTCCATCGTCAGGTCCCACTTGTCGTCGGTGAGCTTGTCGAGGGGTGTCCTGTGTGCGATGCCGGCATTGGCGACGATGATGTCGATCTTGCCGAAGCGCGCCTCGACATTGGCGACGAGCCGGTTCGCCGCCTCGGTCGAGCGCACGTCGTAAAGGTGGAACTCGGCCGAACCGCCGGCCGTGAGAATGGCGCGAACGGTCTCCTCGCCCTCCTTTTCGAGGATGTCGGTGACGACGACATGGTCGCCGAGCGCAGCAAAAGCCTTGGCTGCCGCCTGGCCGATGCCAATGCCCGCGCCCGTGACGATGACGACCCGCTTGCTTAAACTGTCCATCTGCTTTTCTCCTTCAAAGCATCACGTCGCCGGAATTCGGCCCGAGCGTCTGGCCGACAAAAAGGCTCGCTGCCGGCGACGCCAGGAACGCCACGGTCGCGGCCACCTCTTCGGGTTCGCCGAACCGGCCGAGCGGCAGTTCGCGCTTCTTGCGTTCGCGCCACTCTTCGGAAAGAGCGCTTACGAGCGGCGTGTTGATCGGCCCGGGCGCTACGGCATTGACGCGAACCCCGCGGCCCGAGACCTCGCGAGCGAGCGCCTTGGTCATGCCGATGATGGCGGCCTTGGCGCCAGAATAGTGAACGAGCTCGACACCGCCGATCTGCCCGAGCTGGGAGGCGACATTGATGATGACGCCCTCCCCTCGGGCCAGCATCGAGGGCATGACCGCCTTGGTCATCAAGAAGGTGCCGCGCACATGCACCGCAAACATGCGGTCGAAATCCTCAAGCTCGAGATCCTCGAACGCCGCCTGATGCGCGATGCCGGCATTGTTCACGAGAAGGGCAACGTCGCCGTGCGACGCCTTGGCGGCGGCATGGATAGCCGCCACGTGCACGGGCTGCGCAACGTCGCCGGCGATCGCGGTCGCCGCGCCGCCCGCCTTGATGATTTCGGAGGCAACCGCCTGGGCACGGTCCCCCGAGAGGTCGTTGACCAGAACCGCATAACCGTCGGCGGCAAGGCGAACCGCAATGGCGCGGCCGATACCGGAGCCGGCACCGGTGACGATGGCAGAAACCTTCTGCGTCATCATGCGTCCTCCTGGATGCTGACGCGCTTGGCGCGCCGCACCGACAGACCCATCAGGATCGCGTAGGTGCCGAGGAGCGCGAAGGAAAAGAGCGTGGTCAGGACGCCGAAGGCAAAGACGTTCGGATGCACCTCGACGGAGAAGGTGCCGTAGATTGCGAGCGGCAACGTCAGCTCGCGACCGGACGCAAACAGGGTGCGTGAAAACTCGTCATAAGACAGCGTGAAGGCAAAGAGCATGGCCGAGAGCACGCCCGGGAAGATCAGCGGGAACGTGATCTTGCGGAAGGTGCGCGCCGGCGTGACGCCGAGCGACCAGGATGCTTCCTCCATGCTCGGATCGAACCGATTGAAGATGGCGAGCATGACCAGGAAGGCGAAGGGGAAGGTGTAGACGACATGCAGGACGAAGGCCGTGCTCCACCAATGACGGTCGATGCCGAAGGTGTTGGCGACAAGAGCCATGCCGAGGCCGACGAGCACGCCCGGCACCATCATGCCAAGAACGATCAGATAGAAGGCCGCGCCCGAGCCGCGGAACCTGCGGCGAAAGGCCTGCGCAGACATGACGCCGAGCACGGTCGAGACGATCATGGTCATCAGGGCCAGCGAAAGCGAGCGGATCAGCGCCTGGTCGATCGGAAGGGGCGCGATGCGTGAGGGCGGCGTCAGACCGAAGAGATGCCGGTACCAATAGGTCGACCATTCGATGATCGGGAATTGCGGACCACCCTCCGGTCCGGTCTGGAACGACAGAATCGCCAGAACGACGAGCGGTCCGTAGAGGAAGATCAAGAAGAGGGTCGTATAGACGCCCAGGCCGAGCTTGATGCCGCCAGCATTCATGATCAGAGCTCCTTTCTGAGGTCGACGACCTTGAGCAGGGCTGCGACGACCGCGCCCATGATGATCGTCAGGACGACACCGGCAACCGCCGCAAAGGCCCATTTCAGCGAGCCGACCTGGGTGACGATGATATTGCCGAGCAGATTGACCTTGCGTCCGGACAGAGCGGCGGAGGTTGCGAATTCGCCGAGAACCATGACGGAAACGAAGATCGCACCGACCACCACGCCCGGCATGGAAAGCGGCAGGATGATGGTGCGGAAGATGCGCCAGAAGCTCGCCCCGAGATCCTGGGCCGCCTCGATGATCGAGGCGTCGATGCGGCCCATCATGAAGGCAATCGGCCCCACCATGAAGACGCAGTAGATCTGCGTCATGCCGATGATGACGGACAGTTCCGAAAACAGCAGCACTTCTATCGGCTGCTGCACGATGCCGAGCTTCATCAAGATCATGTTGATGGCGCCTTCGGTGCCGAGCATCGGCCGCCAGGCGAGAACCCGGATCAGGAAGGACGTCCAGAACGGGATGACACAGAGCACGAGAAGCACGGTCTGCAACGTCTTGTTCTTGATGAGGAGCCCGACGAAGAGCGCCGCCGGATAGCCGACGACGAGCGTCGATACCAGCACGAGCAGCCAGATGCGGATCGTCGTCCAGAGCGCCCCGAGATAGGTGGGGCTCGTCAGGAAGGTGACCCAGCTCTGCAGGGTCAGCGTCGGTTCGATCTTGAAGGTCGTCTGCGTCCAGAAGGAAACATAGACCATCATCAGGATCGGCAGGACGAGGAAGGCGACCATCCAGATCATGCCCGGCGCCAGGAGCCAGAGCGTCTTGTTCGATTTCCGGCGCACGGTCGGGCTGTCCTGTACCGCTTCCTCGCTTGTCGCAACCATGGTCATCTCTCGCTCTCCTTGGAGGGGCCGGGGGAAGATTTCGAGGGGCTCGTATCAACCGAAAACAAGGGCATCTTCCTTCTTCCAGACGAGAGCGTAGCGGCGCTTTTCGACAAAGGCGGGCGGACGGGCGTGGCTCAGATGGGATTCGACCTCGAAGACGTGGCCGCCATCGAGCGCAAAGAAGGAATTGACCGCCGCTCCGGAATATTCGCTGGCGATGAAATCGGCCTCGACGCGTACTTCGTCATCCGAAAGCGCCGCATCGCTAGGGCGGATTGAAACGCGATCGTAGCGGATCGCATAGGCTGGCTGCGGCGCCTTCCTGCGCGATCCATTCAAGGGAAAGCGGCCGGCCGGCCCGACGAAAACATCCTTGACGACATCGCCCGCAAAGAGGTTGTAGCAATTGAGGAAGCGGGCAACCGCGGCAGTGGCTGGGCGATTATAGACGACATCGGAAGCAGCGGCCTGCGCGATGCGTCCGCGATCAAGGACAAGCACCAGATCCCCCATCGCCAAGGCCTCGGATTCGCTGCCAGTGACATGGAGGAACGTCACGCCGCAGCGCTCGCGGATGATCTTGAGCTCGCTTCGCATACGGCCGCGCAGATTGGCATCGAGCGCGCCGAGCGGCTCGTCCAGCAACACCATCTTCGGCTCGGTCACCAGTGTACGCGCCAAGGCGACGCGCTGGCGCTGGCCACCGGAAATCTGCGTGACCGCACGATCGTCAAACCCCTTGAGGCCGACCAGCGACAGCATATCCTGAACTCTTTTTGCCAAGGCGCGGGCATCCGTCACCGGATCGACCTTGCGGTTGCGAAGGCCGAATGCGACGTTTTCGGCAACGGAAAGATGCGGGAACAGAGCGAAGTTCTGAAAGACGAAGCCGATGCCGCGATCATGCGGCTCCACACCATCAAGCCGTTTGCCGTGAAAGAGGATCGAACCGGCATCCGGCTCCTCGAAGCCGGAAATAACGCGCAGCAGCGTCGTCTTGCCAGAGCCGCTTGGCCCGAGCAGCGAGATATAAGCGTTGTCGGGCAAAGAGAAATCCACCCTGTCCAGCGCGGCTGAGGCGCCATAGGACTTGGTGACTTGGCTGAGCTGAAGAACGGTCGACACCGATTTCCTACCAGTTTCAAGGCAAGGACCATCCTTCAGGCAAAGCACCGCCATCGCCAGGATCGCATCGATCCGGACACCAGACGTCGGTCTGCACTCGCGCATGATCACATGCGCGTCAAAGAGATGTTCCTTGGCGTTTCAAAGAGTTCCACCTATGGCGCTTCTGACGAGTGCCTTGATGTTAAGAGCATTACATAAATGATTTTTGTATTCAATAGACTTTTTTTCGAAACGCAGATCTTTAGTTCGATAGATACCCTCGCGAGAAGCGAGAAAAGAGAGAAAGCTGCAGCCATTGCGCAAATTTGGCAAAAAACCACTTATGGCGGGCACTATCGGAGGAAGTGCACCGCGCCAAGGTCACTTGCGAACATTCAGCGCTGCCAATAAAAGTCGCAGACAAAAACATCTTTTGTATTCAAAGTTCATTTATTTTTGCGCTATGTTGGCGCAGCGAAACGCGTAAGAGTGAGGCATCAGAACGACGTGAGTCCATTGCATCAGATGACCGAAGACCGTGCGCGCCCCAATGCGCAAAAGCGATACGAGATCGCCGAGGATGTTCTGCGCAGCAACATTGAAGATAACACGCTGCCGCAAGGCGTGGTGCTGCTCGAAGGTCCGATCGCCGACATCTTGCAGATTTCGCGTGCGCCCGTACAGCGGGCGCTGCAGACGCTGGAAAGCGAAGGCTTGGTACATCGCTTCGACGGACGCGGCTATCTCGTCGGCCCCGCCGGCCGGGGCATCGAGCCGAACCGCACCGATATCAAGACGCTCGGCCTGACCATTCCGCGCCATGCCGACGAGGCGTTGCAGAGCCGCTCCTCCTGGGAGCGCATCTACAATACCGTCGAGGCAGATGTCGCCGGCTGCGTCGTCTTCGGCCAGTATCGTATTATCGAGATCGAACTTGCCGACCACTTCAATGTCAGCCGTACCGTCGTGCGTGACGTGCTGACCCGGCTGCGAGAACGCGGTCTCGTGCGCAAGAACCAGTCGTCCCATTGGATCGCCGGTCCGCTGACGGCGCAGATGATCAAGGATCACTACGGCCTGCGCGGCACGTTGGAGCCGCAGGCCCTGGTTGCTGGCGCCAGCTGGGTCGACCGGGAACGGCTGAACGACCTTTTCCTGCGCCTCTGCGATCTCGAGCGGCGCGAAGCGGCCGATCATCTTGCCGCGCAGGAAACCATCCATGCAGACTTCATCGATATCTGCGTCCTCGCGACGCCGAACGAGCGACTGAGGGAATCCATCCGCAACAACCTGCTGCCGGTGACGGCGACGGAACGATTGCTGCGGCGGCTTGGTCTGCCCGGCGATCCTGCCATCATCACCGAGCTGCGCCTGATCGTGGAACTGCTGCTGCGGGGCGCCGTGAAGGCGGCTGCAGCGATGATGGAGAGCCATCTCGAAGCTTCCGTCAACCGGACGATCGCGCAAATGAAGATCGTCGCCATTATCCCCGGCCCCGGTGTGACAGCCGCCTATTTGACCCGCGTTCTCGAGTGAGGCGCGGGCGATCGCGACCCTTTTCCATCGGCTTGGGAAGCCAGAGTTCGGGACGGCGATCATCCAATGATCCCCTAAGCCAAGGCCGCGCGAAGACGCGCAGCCAACGCCTGCCGATCCGCCCGAGCCGCCAGCGCCTGATCCATCGTGACCTCAATGAACTGCGTCGGCGTATGCGGCTGTAATTGCGCGATCAGATCCATATCGGCCGAGATCACTGTTCCCAGCATGAAATAACCGCCGCCGGAAACGGCATCGCGATGCAGAATGATCGGCTCCGTCCCGCCCGGCACCTGGATCGAACCATAGGGATAGCAGCTGTCGACGATATTGGAGGGGTCCGAGCCCGCGCCGAAAGGCTGCTTGCGCTCGACGAATTCGAGCTTGCGGCCGCCGCGGAAACGATAGCCCATGCGATCGGCCTCCGGCGCTACCTTCCACTGGTCAGCAAAGAAGTTGCGCTTTGTCTCTTCCGTCAACCGGTCCCAATAGAGCCCCGGCAAGACCCTGAGCTCAGCCGGTGCGCCGGGTTTGCGACGGAGCTCTTCGGCAACGGATCGGCCCGCGCCTGCCATCGAACCGAAACCGACGGGAAGCTCATCCCCAGCAGCGATGGCCCTGCCGTTAAGACCACCGAGGGCGCCGATCACATAGGTCGATCGGCTGCCTAACGCTTCGGGAACGTCGATGCCCCCCGATACGGCAATGTAAATCCGCGCCCCGGATTTCAGAAAGTCAAAGCTTACGGTCTGCCCTGCCCTGACCCTGAGCGCGGTCCATCCCGGCTGCAGCTCATTATCGATCCTGACAGGCATGTCGGCGCCGGTGACGGCAATCAGAGCATCGTCGAGAAATTCGAGCTTCGGTCCCATGAAGACAGCCTCAAGCCCGGCGGCACCCTCATCATTGCCGACGAGAAGATTTGCTGCCCGCATGGCATAGCGATCCATGGCGCCGCCGACGGGGATGCCGAGATGGAAGTAGCCGGGCCGTCCGAGGTCCTGAATAGTGGTGGAAAGGCCGTGATGAAGAACCTTAATGGCCATACAAAGCGCCCTCCAGCTTGGCGTTGTAGCCGTCGATATCGGCCTGGTATTGCCTGAGGTCGAAACTGACCTCACGGATCGGCGGGGCGAAGCGCCCCTTGTCGACATCCTCGACCGCCTGGTCATAGCCGTCGCGATCGATCGGCCGGAATTTCACGATGTCGCCGGGGCGGAAGAAGACCATGAAATCGCGCAGATAGCTCGTCGATTGCGTGGGATCGAAGATCGGCATCGGCGTAATGCCGAACATCTGATAGCCGCCTGCCCCACGTACCGAATAGATGCAGCCGAAGCAGCCGCCATGGCCGACCGTCAACCGCGGCGTATCGGTGCGCGGGCGCAGATATTTCGGCACCTCGATCTGCCGCTGCCGCTCGACCATCTGGTACATGAACGGCAGGCCGGCGACGAAGCCGACCATGGAGACGAACCATGGCGATCCTGCATGGGCCGATATGAAATCCTGCACCGCTCCATAACCGTTGACCCGGGCGGCGTAGTCCAGATCGGTGCCCGTGGGCTCCTGGTGCCGCTCGCGAAAACGCATCAGCGTCTCATGCGTCCACGGATCGTTGTAGAAGACTGGAATTTCGACGATACGGGTCGTAATGACAGGCTCTGCCTTTTCGGCCGCTCCCTCGATTGCCCTGACCTCGCGTAAGAGGTCGTCCGGCTTGATCCGATCCGGATCGAATTTGATCTGGAAGGAAGCGTTGGCGGGGCAGACTTCAGTGACGCCCCGAATGGCGCTCTCGCGCACGCCCCTGGCCATCGACAGGCTCTTGAAGAAAGCTTCGAGGGACATCTCGTCGCTGCATTCGACGAAGAGATGTTCGTCACCTCCGAATGTAAAGCGAGCAGGCATCAGGCAACCTCCGCTGATATGCCGTCAACCGCGGAAAAATCGGTCTCCAGCCAGGATTCGAGAAAGCGCGTATGGAATGTGCCCTTGCGCACCGATGGATCGCGAGCGAGCGCAAGGTGCAAAGGGATCGTCGTCGGCAAGCCCTCGATCGTCAGCTTGGAAAGGGCGGCAGCCAGCCTGTCGAGGCAGGCATTGCGATCCTCGGCCCAGACGATGAGCTTGCCGAGTAGGGAATCGTAGAAGGGCGGCACGGTATAACCAGCATAAAGCATCGTATCGAAACGGATGCCGTCACCTTCTGGAATGGAAAGCCGTGTTACGATGCCTGGCGCCGGCAGAAAGCCCTTGGCCGGGTCCTCGGCATTGATCCGGCACTCGATGGCATGACCATGCACCCGAATATCGGACTGCGACAGCGACAGGGGAGCGCCGCCTGCCACCTTGAACATTTCCTGCACCAGATCGATGCCGGTAATCATCTCCGTCACCGGGTGTTCGACCTGGATGCGGGTATTCACTTCAATGAAAAAGAACTGCCTGCTGTCCTCATCGTAGAGATATTCAACCGTGCCTGCCCCGCGATAACCGACTTCGGCGGCAAGCGCCACGGCGCTGGCGCAGAGGCTCTGCCGCACGTCATCGGGCAGCAGGAAGGCTTGCGCTTCCTCCCAGACCTTCTGACGGCGACGCTGCAGCGAGCACTCACGCTCGAAACAATGTACGAAGTTCTGCCCGTCGCCGAAAATCTGCACCTCGATATGGCGGGCGCGGGTGATGACCTTCTCCATGTAAAGGCCGCCATCGCCGAAAGCAGCGGCCGCCTCCGCCGAGGCGAGCGGAAACTGCTCCCTGAGTTCGGCCAGCGACCGAACGATGCGGATGCCGCGTCCGCCGCCGCCGGCAGCGGCCTTGATCATGACCGGAAAACCGGTACGCCCGGCGATCGCCTCGGCAGCCCCGATATCGGCCACACGGCCGTCGCTTCCCGGCACGGTCGGCACGCCGGCACGAGCCGCAATCGCCCGCGCCGCCACCTTATCACCCAGCAATCGGATAGCTTCGCCGCTCGGCCCGATGAAGATCATGCCCGCGGCCTCGACGGCATCGGCAAAGTCTCCGTTTTCAGACAGAAACCCATATCCCGGGTGAACGGCATCCACGCCCGCCGAACGCGCCGCCGATATGATGGCTTCAATGTTCAGATAGGATTTCTTCGGAGCCGGCGAGCCGATATTGATCGCCTCGTCGGCCAGCTTCACCGCGAGCATATCGACATCCGCGGCGCTATGGACCTGCACGGTGCGAATGCCGAGCGCCTTGGCAGCCTTTATGATCCTGACGGCGATCTCGCCGCGATTGGCAACCAGGACCGAACGGATCGTCATGGATCCACCTCCGCGATGATCTGGCCAGCCATGACAGGCTCTTCGTTGTCGACGAGGAAGGTGATGTTCTTGCCGTCGAGTCCGGCCGGAATCTGTTGAAAGGTTTTCATGACCTCAATGAGGCCGATCGTATCGCCTGCAGCCACGGTATCGCCCTCGGACTTGAAAGGCGGTGTGTCAGGGGAGGAGGCCCTGTAGAAGGTTCCCGGAAGGGGTGATCTGATCTCAAGCCTGCTCATGGGACCTCCGCGCGGCGTCACTGTCCAAAATCTGTGAAACGGGTGCAATTCTTATGCCCTCGGCAACCAGGGCCTCGCGCATGTGGCGCACGATATCGAGCGCACCCAAAGTATCGGAATGAAAGCAGATGGAATCGAAGGCGATCGGAATATCAGCACCATTGACGGTGCGCACGACGCCTTCGGTGCAGGCCCTGATCACCTTGCGAGCGATCGCCTTGGGATCGGGACGACCCGCATCCCTGGTAAAGACGATCCAGCCCGTATCGCCGTAGTCACGATCGGCATAGAACTCGCGCACGATGGGCTGGCCGGCCTCCTGCGCGGCGAGGCAAGTCGCCGAACCGTCCATGCAGAAGACGAACGTGTTCGGCGCCGCCGTGCGCATATATTGTATGAATATCTGCGACAGATCCGTGTTCGCCGCCAGCTCCATATAGAGGGCGCCGTGCGGCTTCACGTGTTGGACGGGCACGCCATGGCGCCTGGCGAATTCCCGCAGCGCACCGACCTGATAGATCAGATCGTTGATGATCTCGCGGCTGGTGCCGTTGATCTTGCGCCGTCCAAAACCCTGCAGATCGTTGTAGCCGGGATGAGCGCCGACGCCGACGCCGTGAGCGGCCGCCATCCGCACAGTCTCATCCATCAGATTGGGATCGCCGGCATGAAAGCCGGTCGCGATATTGGCCGAACTGATAAGCGAGATGAGCTCCTCGTCATGCGCGTCACCAATCCGCCACCGGCCGAAGGCCTCCCCCATGTCGCAGTTGATGTCGACAGCTTCCTTCATGCATGTCCTCAGATATATGCGTCCGGTCAGGAGCAGTGCACAAACGCTAGAGAGAACGGCATCCCTTGAAAAATACAATTTTCAAAGCATCATTATCTGATAAATTGATATCGCCGCTCAAAATGGCGTCAGAAACTATGCATAATTATCAATATGATAGAGATGTTGCGCAAATTTTTGTCGAAACCTGCTCATTTAAAGCCTGCTGAATCTGATTCACCACAGTAGTTTTCAGATAAATAGATGGGGAGACATCATGGGCCTGAGCCTAAGGCAGCTTCGCTACTTCGTCGCAACGGCCGAATATGGGCAGATCTCGCATGCGGCCGTCAGCCTGTCGATCTCACAGTCGGCTGTCACTGCAGCGATCAAGGATCTCGAATTGACGGTCGGCGTGTCGCTGTTCAATCGCGCGCCGCAAGGGATGGAACTGACGACGGCCGGGCGGCAATTTTTATCTCACGCCTATGAAATTCTGGCCAAGGTCGACGAAGCAACCCATCTCGATCTCGTCAGCAGCGATATCGAGGGAGAGCTTGTCGTCGCCGCGACCTACACCGTCATCGGCTATTTCCTGCCGCTTCACATCGAACGTATCCGCCGTCTCTATCCGAAACTGAAAATCCAGCTCTACGAGGTCAATCGCGAATCGATTGAGGAAGGCCTTCTCAGCAATCGCTACGACATTTCGGTGCTGCTGACCTCGAACATCCTCAATCCGATGCTGACGACCGAAACGCTTCTGAGTTCGGTCAGGCGTCTCTGGCTCCCGGCGGGTCACGACCTGCAGCGCCGCGACGGCATCGGCTTGCGTGAAATCGCCGAGGAACCCTACATCATGCTGACGGTCGATGAGGCAGCCCACTCGTCCTTGCGATACTGGAGCCGAAGTTCCTATCAGCCAAAGGTACTCTTGAGGACAAGTTCGGTCGAGGCTGTCAGGTCAATGGTCGCAAACGGGCTTGGCGTCGCCATCCTCTCGGATATGGTGCATCGCCCCTGGTCGCTTGAGGGGCGCCGGATCGAGACTGTGAATATCCAGGATCCGGTTCCGCCGATGGATGTTGGTCTGGCCTGGCGGGCCAATGTCGAATTCAGCCCGCCAATGCTTGCCTTCCGCCGGTATTTCCAACAGGCCTACAGCCTGCCGGGTACGAACGCATAAATGCCCTCGGCGGCCGTCTTCACGCTGCGGCAACGCGGCGAGAACTTGCCGAGATCTGCGCTCAGGCGCTGGAAGCTGCCGCCCACATGGCTCCGGGGCTGGGTCTGAGTGGAGTGCGCCGCGAACCGAAACTGCTTCGTGCTGTCGGTAGCCCAATGATCCGGCAGGGCTTTGATGGCGGACCTCCTCACCAGATGAACGGAATCAGGCGCCAGCGCACGCGACGCGCATAATCGTCATAGCCATCGAGGCCCGTGCGCAGCGTTTTTTCTTCAACACCGATCCGGATGCCTAATAGCAGGGCGAGGATGGGGACGACCGCGAGGCCCCACCATGATCCGAGCACCAGCGATGTCCCGGCGATATAGAAGAGTGCGCCCAAATACATCGGGTGGCGGACGATGGCATAAGGACCTGTCGTGATGACCGCCTGCCCGCGGTCCTTTTGTATTTTCACGACCGGCGCCGCGAAGCTGTTCGTCCGCATGACCCAGTAGATGAACAAAAGTGCTCCCAAGAGGAGGCCACATCCTACCCATTGCACGGAAGATGGCATTGCCGACCAGTGCCAACGCGCGGCGTCTGCCGCCATGAAGCCCATTCCTCCAAATATGAGGAGCAGGACGGGGATGAGGATCAGCTTGT
The DNA here is from genome assembly GCF_014873945.1 of Rhizobium viscosum. Classification (NCBI taxonomy): domain Bacteria; kingdom Pseudomonadati; phylum Pseudomonadota; class Alphaproteobacteria; order Hyphomicrobiales; family Rhizobiaceae; genus Rhizobium; species Rhizobium viscosum. The sequence continues at coordinate 958,264 of NZ_JADBEC010000002.1, forward strand.
CCGCAAGCGGCTGGCCCTTTTGCACAGGCGGCTTCAGGCGCTCTCTGAGCAGCCCGGGATCAAGGCGTACCATGATCGTCCCAAAAACGATTGAGAGCGCAACCATTTCACCGACATAGAGCCACCCGCCCGCGTAATCCATCGTGCCAGCGGCGCCGAAGATGACCGCACCCATGAAGCCGTACCAGACGATCGTCTGGATGATAAGATTTAGAACAAGACCCATTTTTCTGCCTTCCCGTCGAAGCTTCAGAATCTTCCGCGCGGTCAGCGCCGCGAGAATTCAGCCTTCACCGCGGGCGCCGGCTGCGCTTCCAACGGCTCATGGTATCTTCCATGGCGCCGCGCATCACCCGATAGAATTCCGCCATCTCCTCGAGACGTGCGTTTACTTCCTTGGACGAGACGATTCCTGCCCCGGCATTCAACTGGTCGGCCAATGCGTCGAGCAGCCGGTTCTGTTGTCGGATCATGGCTTCGTAGTCGTCCGCCACCACGTAGAGAGCGCGCTTTGTTCCAGGCTCGCTGTGGCGACGCGCGAGTGTGTAGGTCTCCAACAAACGCGCCGCCACGCTTGCGCTGCTCTTGCTGATCCCGAGATCTTCAGTGATCTGGTCGAGACTAACGGGACGGGGGCAGAGAAGCAGATGACCATAAAGCCGGGCGGCGATGGGCGGTACGCCCCAAGGCACGAGCAGCCGAGCTACATCCTCCACGAAGCGGTGCTCGCCCTTGTTTGAAATATTCGACATATACCGAATATATAGAATAAAGAGCTCACGACAAGCGTCAAACTCAGGAGCCTGCCGCGAACAGCCACTGCGCCAGTGACGCATTGAGGCTTCCGGTGACGGGGTCTTTGAGTGACTGACCGTGATCCAAAATCACCCGCGACGGTTCCAACGGGCAGCAACAAAGCCTTTGAAGGTTGACTCTCCGGCATCGGCCATTAGCTTTCCACACGCACAGAGTGCTTTCGACTACCTTACTGAAACAAACAAATGGTGAGTTAAGTGAAGGGAATCAAAGAACTTTCGCCTGGCGAAATCGATCACGTCTCCGGCGGCGCTTCCGTTACCGGGTCTGTCAGAAGCTATATTGACGGCGCGGCCGCATTGGCCGGCGGCGGGGCTATGGGTTATGCCGCCGCAATCGGTGCCGGGGTCGGTCTATCGGCCTTCGGTGTCGGCGCTCTTGCCGTCGGAGCCGTGGGCCTCGGAGCTTACGGCATCTACAGGCTCGCAACGGCCTGAGACAATCCCTTTTTAGATCACTCAGGCTCTTCGCCGTCAGGCGGGGAGCTGTTCAAGATCGGTCCGCGCCGCAAGTGGCCGATTGGCTCCATCCTCAGAAAGCGTGACCGCTTGCTTTCAGCCAGCCGCTTCTACGCCGATCCCTGGGCACGCTGGGGATACGAGCCGAGCTTTGATGGAACACTGCTGGCCTGGTGGGGCACGAAGGGCGGACACCCGGCGGTTTTCGTCGGCGAGATCACAGCAAAGCCGCTCAAAGCTTTCGTCAGCTTTTCCGGACCCCTGTTGCATTTTTCCTGGCGCGGCTACGCTAACCGGCTGCTGCTGACGGAAGGCGACCGGCTGTTCGAGGTGGATCCCAGACGTCCGAACGAACGCATCGACGTCACGCCGCAGGGTTTCCAGACCTGGCAGATCATTGCGGAGCCGTCCGCCCCCGACGCAAGACAGGCCGTCATCTCGCACGATCGCAGCCCCGCCTTCACCGATCTTTATACGACGCTCGCCGACGGCACGGCACGGCAACTGCTCGAGGAGAATTCCGGGCGTACGGAGAGCTGGCTGCTCGATGCCGATCTGCTGCCCTGCCTGCGTGTCGAGCGCGGCGAGGACGGCGCCAGGCGCTATGTCGCAAGGCTTGGCGACGGCAGCTGGAAAGAGATTGCGGCGCTTAAGCCCGAGGAAACGCTGATTATCTGGAATGTCGACCCGCATGGCCTGCGCTACGAGGCGCTGTCGAACCGCGGCCGCGACAAGATCGCCCTTGTCGGCATCGATCCTTCAACCGGGCAGGAAACCGCAATCGCCGGCAGCGATGCCGTCGATATCCTCGATGCGATCCGTTTCAACCCCGCAGGGCCGACCGACCTTGTCGTCATCCGCAACGGCTTTCCACGGCTCGTGCCTATCTCTAAACGCGGTGAGGCCTTCGCCGAACTCGTGTCGGGTGCTGGTCGCCATGCGGATTTCGAGATTACCGGCGCATCGAAGGGTGGCAGGATCATCGCCGCCTCCGTCTCCTTCGACGCGCAGCAACCGCGCGCCATGCTTTTCGATCTCGCTGCGAAAACCGATCTGAGGCTCGGGCCTGAGCAGCAAGCGCTACCCGCGACGGCAACCATGCCCGTGGAGATTGCCGCGCGCGATGGCGAGCAGTTGAGCGCCATTCTCACATTGCCCGAAAAGGCCACAACACCTATGCCCGCCGTCATCGCCGCCCATGGCGGCCCGGCGCGGCATGAGAACTGGGGCTTCGACCGCGACAGAGCCTTCCTGGCAAGTAGGGGCTATGCCGTGCTGTCGGTCAACTATCGTGGCTCGACCGGTTTTGGAAAGCGCTTCCAGGCACTCGGCTTCCGGCAGTTCGGCCGCACCATGCCGGACGACCTCGCCGATGCCGCACGCTGGCTCATCGACAAGGACATTGCCATACCCGGGCGCATCGCCATCCAGGGCGAGAGTTTCGGCGGCATGATCGCAGCGCTCTCCATGAGCCGCGACTCCGGCCTGTTTGCTGCCGCCATCATCGACTATCCCGTCGTTGACCTGCCGTTCCAGATGGAACACAACCCTGCCGGCTGGGCGCTTTTCACCGAGCAGGTGGAGCAATATTTCGGCACACCCGTCAACAAGGCGGATGCCCGCGCGCTCACTGAATCCTCGCCGATCAACCAGGTCGAGCACGCCCAGGGCGCCTTCCTGCTGACGGCAGGCGAAGCCGATTCGATCGTCGGTGCGGAGCAGACCAGGCGGTACGAAATGGCGCTGCGCAAAGCCGGTCGCGCGGTGACCGCTCTCTACTTCGCCGGCGAAGCACACGGCTACACGAAATGGCAGACGAAACTGGCCAGAGCCCGGGCGATAGAGCTCTTTCTTGCCGGTTGCATTGGCGGAAAGGCAAAAAAAATCGATTGGCGGACGGCCCTGGCAAGGCATTGGAAATAAGAAAAATTTGCGCCTCCGGGTGATTTATACACGCAGCGCGCGTCAATCTCATTCATCACGAAGGGTTGATGCTCGCGCTGATTGCTCTAAACTTGCCCTCGTTCGCTAGAAACGGCGGATTTCTGTTCACCTCGGAGGCACCTATGGCTGACGTTCAGAGCGTTAACGCAAATTCGAACGACTACTACATCCTTCCCCTCGAAGACTTTGAGATAGATGCGGTCAATGGCGCCGGCTCTTGGGTCGGCCACGTCGATCGCGGCATGATCGGCGGCACGGCTGCGGCCGGCGCTACCTTTTCGACGACAGGCAGTCTCAGCAAGGCAGGGATAGCCAGCGGATTTGGATTTGCGGCGGGTGCTGGGAACAGCATCTACAATGGCGGATTATCCGGTAGCGGCAATTCGAGCGGCCGCGTGATCTGCACTCATTTCTATCGACGTGGAAAACTCGATCGCGATCTTTGGCGTGCGGATCTTGAGTTCACCTTTGAGAACCTGTCGGAAACCACCATTCGCGGCTATCACTACTGGGCAATCCCTTACGTACGCTTGATGCGCCGCAGCCGGCTCGCAGAACAGATCATGTATCCGCTGGCAAGGGCCCGCGCCGAGGAAATAGCCTTCCAGGCGGGCCGTCGCGCCAAAGGATCGATTTCCGGTAAGATCGTCCGCCTGATCGGCGAACCGATCTGCTACTTGATTGGCTCAATGGTGAAGCAAAAGGATTTTGCGCCACTCTGGACCGAAATCAGTAAGGGTTGAGGTGTCGCCATGACCGCATTCCAACGCATTATCATCAGCGAAATCGGTCTTTCCGCCGTCATTGCGGCGGCCGCGGTGATCGGATTGCCGAAGCTCAGCGATCCGGCAGCACCGGTAAACTATCCGCTGGCCGTCATCGTGTTTCTGGCATGCTCCGCTGCCTTCGTCGGATACGAACTTTTCGCCCGGCGGAGCTGAGCTTTCGAATTTGACGCGATTGGGGCCGGGTCGCCGGCCTCATTCTCATTGCTCAGGGGCCACCCCCTCCGTCAAAAACTTCATTTTTCCTCTCAAGGTTGACGAATATTCCTCTTTGCCTAGCTCCCTTAAGGACGACAGAGGAGGAAATTCAAATGAATGTCCACACAGGCATCCTACCCGCCCTGCCCCGCCGTTGCTTCGATCATAGAGGTCTTGTCTCGCTGAGATGAACCTGTTTCGCCGAGAAGCTCTGGAAAGACAATCCCAGCGGCTGGCTGGAACGGTCTCCATGGCCGTACCGATCGGCTGGCACCTGACCGGCTATCTGATGGCCGTCGTGCTTGCAGCCGTCGTGATCTTCCTCTCGACGGCGAGCTATTCGCGCATCGTGCAAGCCACCGGTGTCATCCTGCCGGACAAAGGCATTGCCGTGGTAATCCCGCCCCGCGCCGGCGTCATCATGCAGATGATGGTGGCCGATGGCGACCATGTAAACGAGGGACAGGAACTGATCGCCGTGCGCTCCGAGGACTATCTCGTCAGCGGCGAATCCGCCTCAAAAAAAGTCGCCGAGATGCTGCAGCGGCAGAATGCCAGCATCGACGAGCAGCTGCAGGAAGTAAAGAATGACGAAGCGTCCCAGACGGCGCAGTTTTCCGCTCAGATCTCCGGCTTCGAAACGCAAATTGCCAAGCTCGAAAGCCAGATCGGCCTGCAGCAGGATCTCATCAAGTCGATCGAGGCCGATGTCGAGCGCATTCGCGGCCTCGTCAGCAAGGGCATCGTGGCGCAGCGCGACGTGCTGCTGCGCGAGGACTCGCTGACCGAGCGCCGTCAGCAAATGTCGGTGATCGAAAGTACGCTGTCCGAGCGCCGCTCCGATCTCTCCGATGCGCAGCGCATGCTCGACCAGGTGAAGGCCCGCGCCAACGAGAAGAAGGCATCGCTGGAGACCGAGCGCGAAGACGTCAATCGCGGCATGGCGACCAACGAGCAGTCGCGCGCCTATATTATCCGCGCCGCCATGCCCGGCACTATATCCGGGCTCACCGCCAGGATCGGCGAGGCCGTCAATCCGCAGCAGGCGCTGATGAGCATCGTGCCCGAACGGGCCGTGCTGCATGCCCAGCTCGACGTGCCCAATGCGGCGATCGGTTTCGTCGAGGTCGGCCAGGATGTGCGGCTCGCCATTGACGCTTTCCCCTACCAGAGCTTCGGCACTATTGGCGGCCATGTCAGCAGCCTGTCGAAAAGCCCGGTATCGCGTAGCGGCGCCGGCAGTGCCAACCTCAATTATCTCGTCAAGATCGAGCTCGAACGGCAAGATATCCTCGCCTACGGCAAGCCGCAGGCACTGTTTCCCGGCATGACGCTGTCGGCCCGCATCGCGACAGCCCGCCAGTCGCTGCTGGAGTGGCTGTTCCAGCCGCTCTACGCCTTGCAGCGCCGGTAAGGAGGCGCGCCCCAGTGAACACTGCCGTCCTCCAATCAGGGTTCCTCTACAGCGCCCGTGTGCGGCTGATCCGTCAGACGGAGGTCAGCGAATGCGGCCTTGCCTGCCTTGCGATGATCGCCGGCTTCTACGGCCGCAGCATTGATCTGGCGACCATGCGCCGGCGCTTCACGCCCTCGCTGCGCGGCGCGCCGCTTTCGAGCCTCATCAAGATCGCCGACCAGATCGGTCTGTCGCCGCGCGCCGTCAAGCTACCGCTGGAGCAGATCCCCAATCTGGCGCTTCCCGCCATTCTCCACTGGGACATGAACCACTACGTGGTGGCCGAAAAGGTCTCGGCCGGCAAGGTGCTGATCCACGATCCTGCGGGAAGAAGCGAGTGGCTGCAGACCTCGGAAGTGTCGGGCCATTTTACCGGCGTGGCGCTGGAGCTGAGGCCCAACGAAACCTTCGAGAAAAAGAGCGAGCGCGAGACGCTGCGCTGGTCGCAGCTCTGGAGCCGTATCACTGGGCTTGCCGGCGCCTTCGTGCAGGTGCTGGTCTTGAGCCTGGTGCTGCAGGTCTATGTGCTGGCGCTGCCCTACTACCTACAGATCGGCATCGATACTGCCTTGCCGGCTCTCGACCACGATCTGCTCAGCGTCCTGGCGCTGGGCTTCGGACTGTTCACCGTCTTCAATGCGGCCGCGAGTTTCCTGCGCTCCTTTGTCATCCTTGCAGCGGGTTCCGCCCTCGGATTCGGCATTGCCGCCAATATTGCCCGCAAGCTCTTTCGCCTGCCGCTCGAATGGTTTCAGAAGCGCGAGGTCGGGGACATTCTCTCACGCTTCCAGTCGGTGACACCGATCCAGAAGCTGCTGAGCGAAGGAATTGCGGCAACGCTGGTCGATGGCGTGCTGGCGCTGACGACGCTGGTTATCATGTTCTTCTACAGCGCCAAGCTGGCGCTGGTCGCTATCACCGCCTTCTTCCTCTACTTCGTCGTGCGCCTCGTCTCCTTCTCACTGGAACGCCGGGCGCAGGAGGGCAGCATCATTGCCCATGGCAAGGAACAGACGGCGCTGATCGAGACTATTCGCGGCATCCAGACCTTCCGGCTCTACAACCGGGAAAGTATGCGCCACAGCATGTGGCAAACGCTGCTGACGGATGCAGTTAACGCCAATATTCGCGTTGCCCGCGTCGGCATCTGGCAGAGCACAGCCAATGCGCTGATCTTCGGGCTGGAAAACATCGTCACGATCTGGCTCGCAATCGGTTTCGTCATGGATGGCGGCTTCAGCGTCGGTATGGTGTTTGCCTATCTCGCCTACAAGGGCCAGTTCCTGGAAAAGACCGGCAACCTCGTCGACCAGGCAACGGCCTTCTTCATGCTGCGCCTGCATCTGGAGCGTCTGTCCGATATTGCACTGGAACCCGACGATCGCAGCTTCGGCTCAACCGAGAATTCGATGACAAAGCTCAAAGGCTCCATCGAGCTCAAGAACCTCTCTTACCGCTATTCGCCGACCGATCCGCTGGTGTTCTCCGATGTGGGCCTGAGGATCGGCGTGGGCGAGCATATCGCCATCACCGGCCCCTCGGGCTCGGGCAAGACCACGCTCTTGAAGCTGATGATCGGGCTTTTGGAACCGATGAGCGGCGACGTGTTGATCGACGGCATGTCGCTCGATCAGTTCGGCCATAAATCCTTCCATAACCAGATCGCCGCCGTGCTGCAGGACGACAATCTCTTCGCCGGCTCGATCGCCGACAATATCGCCCTCTTCGACGAGCAGCCGGACCGGGACGCCATCATCGCCGCCGCCAGAGCCGCAGCCATTCACGACGAGATCATGGCGACACCGATGCAATATGAGACATTGGTGGGCGACATGGGTTCCAGCCTGTCCGGCGGCCAAAAGCAGCGCGTACTCCTGGCGCGTGCCCTTTATCGCAAACCGAAGATGCTCTTCCTCGACGAAGGCACCTCGCACATGGATGTCGCCAACGAGGCCCGCGTCAACGCCTCGGTTAAGACCCTCGGCATCACCCGCATCGTCGTCGCCCATCGACTTGAAACCGTGGCTTCGGCCGATCGCGTGCTTTATCTTGACCAAAACGGCCTCGTGTCGGTTGAGACAGAGCATGTGTTCAGTGATGGTGGCGAAAGGTGATTTGTCCGAACACAATCGCGCGCGATCCCAATCTGGATGACCCGATGGGTGATGACCTTGCCTCAAGTCTTATCCAGTCTTGAGTTCGCTCCAGCAGTCGACCAACCACGGCGCAGGGGGGGTGGGTGACGTGACAGAGATTGAAGATGAGATCGACATGCTACAGCAACTGTGCCTTGCGCTACATGAAGCGTCGTTCTCCGGGCAGATCACAGCTGCTGTGTAAAGTCCAAGGGGCGGGAAGCACGAGTCCTATGTGCCTAGCAATCAAAGACCTGTCAGCGGTCGGCGTGTCTCCCACGGATGGGTGCGTTTGCGAAAAGCAGGCGGAGCGAACGGCTGAAGGAAGGCCTTATTCAGATGCGTCTTAATGTCAGGCCAAAGTAAAATCGATTAGCAATATCCGGGACGGTTGACCTCCTGCGATCTGGCTGCTTTGGAAAGCTGTACTTCGATAGAACAATGATTTTTCGTTGAGGGCGAATTCTTAGCGGTTTCGGCCCTTCCTGCGGTGAGATTATATGACGTCGGATTTCAACGCCGAGCTCCATGCCCGGCCTTCCATCTACTTTACCGGCCCCGCCTTTGTTGAACACATCGCGCTCATGCCGTCCGCCCTCCCCGCCTTACATGGCAGCCGCTATTTGCCCGACGGAGGTAACAATGACGATCCGCGAACACAAGTAGAGCACCACACCGAGTTCGTGACTATCACGCGTGTCACCCAATTGAGCGCAGAAATCGACGCGTGGCCGGTTTCCAGCCTTTCGGTCGAAGACATTGCGGCGCTGGTAGAAATGGACACGCCACGGCTCATATCCCGGGTGGGTATCCTGGTGCTCGACTCTGCACCGGCAGAACTCGGATTAACCCTTTCAAAGCTCGGTTTTCGCGATACCGCTGCGTCGTTGATCGGCGGCGGCGCGGCACAGGTGTGTTCGGATTTCCGTGTCCAGGACGACCAGACGAGCCGCATCCTTCTTTTCAACAAGGATCTGAATGCCTACCGCCTCGGTAGAATGGTTCGGAGGATCTATGAGATCGAAACCTATCGATCCATGGCACTGCTCGGTCTTCCCGAAGCCCGCCGGCTCGCTCCGCTGCTCGGAGATTACGACAAGAAGCTCGTGCAGTTGACGAACCGAAACCAGACGACGCCGACCACTGAGCACAAGAAACTGCTCGACGAAATCTCCGACCTGTCCGCCCGGATCATTTCGGCGGCTGCCGAAACACGTAATCGTTTCGGCGCAACGTCCGCCTATGCAAAAATCGTCGAGGAGCGCATCGGTGAGCTACGCGAATCTCATGTTCCGGGCTTTCAGCGGTTTGGCGTTTTCGTCGCGCGGCGCTTCCGGCCTGCTGTTCGAACCTGCGAAGCGACCGCGTTGCGCTTGGATCAGCTCTCCCACGCAACGATGCACCTGATCGACCTTCTGCAGACACGCATACAAGTCGAGATCGAATATCAGAATGCCATCCAGATCCAGGCGATGGCAGAGCGGGCAGCCACACAGGTCAAGATCCAAAGGGCGGTAGAAGGATTTTCTATCATTGCCATCAGCTACTATCTTCTGAGTCTGCTCAAAGTCGCCTTCGAGACAGCCGATCACGCTGGCTTTCACATCAGCCCGTTGGTGATGCTTATGTCGATCCCACTCGTTATCGGAGCCGTCACCATCTCCATACTGCGCGTAAAACACGCGCTTTCAGCGCATGACTGAACACTCAATTCCACGCGAAATTCTTTTCAGAGCGGCCACCGGAATAACGGAAAGCCTGGTTCTCGATCAGAGAACGAAAACTTAAGCCCCTCAGGACGTTGTGCGCTGGGACCCATCATCTGTGACCCTGCCCACGTTTGGCGGGCCTAGTCCGCGCGCCAGGACCAAGGTTCGGAGCTAATTGTGTGAAGATGCGTTAGAACGACAGATCAGCGATTACCAAGGCATCTATTTTCCGGTGCTGCCGCGCAACGAAAAGGAAATCTTGTGATGCGCATAAGGATCGTGACGCTCAACGTCTGGAATACCGAAGGCGATTCTCGGCGGCCGGCAATCATCAACCGAGAACTGCATCGGCTTAATCCCGATCTGATCGCTTTTCAAGAAGTGGTCCAGACGGGTGATGTCAGAATGCTTGACCGCCTGCTCGAAGGTCTGCCGCTTCAACGGACGCATCAAAGCGATCTGCAAGAGTTTAACCCTCCATTCTCCGAGCGCTATGGCGGCAGCGCCGTCGCCACCCGATGGCCGCATCGTGCGGTTGAGGCCCTCGACCTGCGAATGGCGGGCGTGGTCGACGTGCCTTGGGCGACACTCGCCGTTGTCGTGGAGTTGCCCCGGTTGGGTGAACTGCTTTTCATTGGGGCAACTGCCGCGTGGCGGCTTGATGCTGAGGCGGCCCGGGAACGACAGGCTATAGCGATCACCGATCTCGACGTGCGCCATCGCTGCGACCTGCCGACCATCATCGCCGGCGACTTCAACGCTGCACCGGATGCTGCGAGCATACGCTATCTGTCGGGCCGGCAATCGCTGCAAGGCCGTAGCGTCCTTTACCACGATGCATGGGCAGTAGCTGGCGAAGGTCCGGGCTACACGTGGACGGTCGACAACCCAAATGCGCTTTCCGGCTCGGAGCAGATCGTCAGGCAGCCCGGTCACCGGTGCCGCTTCGATTACGTGTTCGTCGGCTCGTGGGATGCACATCCCAAGGCGCATGCCGTCATCCAATCCGCAACGCTTGCTTTCGACAAGCCGATTGACGGCGTCTGGGCCAGCGATCACTTCGGAGTCATGGTCGATCTAGAAGTTGGGGTCGGTGGCTGAGAGCATCGTTGTGATCGCGCCGGCCCGTTTGAAGCTCGTCCTGGCAGATCATCCGTTCAGTTCACGCCATCATCACATCGGGTCGTTGGTTTGCCGGAGGAATAAACTCGGCCAAGAAAATCGCGCACGAGTGAGAGCACCTCATCGAGGTTGGTCTCAAGAAGCCAATGACCGCCATCCAGCAGATGCAGTTCGGCGTCGGGGAGATCGCGGAGGTAGGCGCGCGCCGACGTCTCCGGCATGTACCCGTCCTGCGGTCCCCAAATGATCAGCGTCTGCGGACGATGCTTGGCGAGGTAGTGCCGATGTCGCGGAAACCAGGCGCGGTTTTCTTTCAGGCCCGCGATCAGATCAATCGCAATCTCCTTGCGCTTCGGCGTCATCAACGACCAATGCAGCTTCCAAAGGTCGGGCGGAATCTGCCGGGCGAGCTCAGGCCCCACATCGTTTAGGAATTCCTCCCTGAATGTCTGTTCTTTGATCGCCTCCGCCAGTTTCCGCCTCATGTCGGGGCGGGATAGCCGCCAGGTCTTCTCGATCTCGGCATATTTCGGCCCCAGCGCATCCTCGTACGGGATATCGCCATTTTGGATGATGAGCGCTGCGATGCGCTCTGGTGCCTTGATAGCCAGCCGCGCGCCGATGGGAGATCCGAAGTCATGGAGATAAAGTGCGAAGCGCTGCACGCCGACCGTCTTGACGAAGCCGTCCAGAAAGCCGGCATAGCCATCGAAGCTGTAGTCAAAGTCGTCAGGCGTCGCACTGTAGCCGGCGCCGGGAAAGTCCGGCGCAAGCAGTCGCCAACGATCCGACAGCCTAGGCATGAGATTGCGGAATTCGTACGACGAGCATGGATAGCCATGCGGCAACAGCACTACGGGTGCGTTTTCAGGCCCTGCCTCGCGGTAAAAGATATCGATGCCGTTGACGGTCACATATCTGTGGATCGTTGGTTGCACGCATACCTCGCAGCCGCTCAGACTCCTTGAAGATTGACACCAAACCCTTCGAACGTCTGTTGGTTCCCTGTGATCCGGCAACAGTGGGGTGGCGACGATGAAGGTCGACCGATTGCATGAGGGTCGAGCGAGAAACAAGCTAGCGAAAAGATGTTACGAACGCGCGGGGGCGGCTGACCGAATCCCGTTCAATAAGTTTGCAGGGCAGAACCCACTGGGACGGGCCACTTTCATCACCCTGTAAAAGCGTGTCCAAGCGCTCCGCGCCCCTCAGACCGAGGTCGTAGTATGGCAGTGCCGCAGTCGTCAGTTCCGGTTTCAGGGACTTCGAGACCGTTCGAAAATCATCGAAGCCCACGATGCTGACATCTTCTGGAATCCGCAGTCCCAGAGACAAAGCCGCGATGTAAATTTGAATCGCCATTTCATCATTGCCGCTCATGATCGCGGTGGGGCGGTCCTTGTGCGTGAGCATCTCCGTCGCTGCCGCAAAGACATAGTTGCTCTCTGCCCCGACGCTCCCCTCCATACCAAGTCTGATAGTGAGGTCTTCCTCGGAGAAACCGAATTCCCTAGTTGTCTTGAGGAATGCCTCCAGGCGCAGTTCGGCGCCCAGAAGAATCGGATTGAGCCGGACATATCCGATCCTGCGATGGCCGTGCTCAACTAGGTAACGCGTAAGATCGCGGGCGCCCTGGTAATCATCGGGCTCAATGGACTGTAATAGCTCGCTTGTTTGTGGTCTGCAGTTGATCATCACTGTCGGAATTCGAACGTCGCCGACGTCAGGATCCACCACACGATGGTACATTGTCACATAGAGTACACCATCGATTCGATGGGACTGGAACATCTTCCAGATTTCTACCTCTCGCTCAGAGGAGCCACCGGTATTGGCCATGAGGATGGTTTTTCCGTTTGCATTTGCCCAATCCTGAATTCCCCGTACGATATCGACTGAGTACGGCGTGGTGGATACATAATCGGTGATGATGCCGAATGTGTTAGAGCGGCTCGAACGAATAAGGCGCGCTGCCATGTTGGGAATATAGCCAAGGTCCCGGATCGCCTTTTCCACTTTCTCTCGGGTTTCCTCGGTCACATAAGGCTCACCATTAATAACGCGAGAGACTGTTTTATTCGAAACCCCGGCCGCTTTCGCGACGCTGACAATGCTGACCATGTCCGCCTATCTCCTTGCCGGCATAGGTTCTAAACCAGATGCATGACAACGTCGACATATTTTTCTGACAACGTCGACAATGTGCATTGACAACGTCGTCATATGCCACCTATGTTCTTGACAAGCGAGGGCCGCTCGGAGGGCCTGGCGTATCAAGGGAGGAATCGATGAAGAAACTGGCTGGCGCTAGCGCACTTGCGCTCGTTCTGATGGCGGCCTCTGCCAAGGCTGAAACCATCAATATCCTGGTCGAAGGCGGCGGCGAGATGCTGCAGAAGGCGGTTGCCGAGAAGTTCACCGCCGACACTGGTATCAAGGTGAATTTCACTGTCGTCCCCTATCAGGGTGTCTTTGACAAGTTCTCCGCTGAAATCGCCTCCGGCTCTTCGGCATTCGATGTCGTGACGATCGATGTCGTGTGGAATGCGAAATTCGCGGATCATGTCGAAGATCTCTCGTCTCTTTTCATCGACGGGGTTCGCGCGGACCTGCCGCCCACTCTTCTTGCCGACGCCAAGGTCAGCGAGAAAATGATCGGTATGCCCGCTTGGGCGAATGCCGAGATTGTGTTCTACCGCAAGGACCTGTTCGACAAGCCCGAGGAAAAAGAGGCTTTCCAGGCAAGGTATGGCTATCCTCTCGCGCCGCCCAAGACCTGGCAGCAATGGCGCGACATCGCAAAATTCTTCACGCGCGACACCGACGGCGACGGCAAGGTCGACTTCTGGGGCACCGACACGATCGGCACATTTTCGGAGGAATGGATGGCGCATGTGCTGCAGGCGGGCTCGCCCGGCGTGATCCTCGACAAGGACGGCAAGGTCATCATCGACAACGAGGCGCATAAAAAAGCGCTCGAATTCTATATCGCGCCGCACTGCACCGACCATTCCGTCCCGGAGAACGTCAACGAAATCGGTTGGGGCGAGGCGCAGAACCTTTTCTATCAGGGCAAGACGGCGATGATGAAATTCTGGGCGCACGCCTACAAGATGACACCAGCGGATTCAAAAGTTAGCGGTAAGGTCGGCGTCGCGCCGATGCTCGCCGGCGACGCTGGAATCGCTGCGATCCCTGGTCCTTGGTACAATGTCGTTCCGACGACCTCCCAGCACAAGGACGCCGCAAAGAAGTTCATTGCTTTTGCGATCGCCAACAATGCGTTGGGCATCGAGGCCCCGCTCGGCCTGGCGGCGACGAATTCAGCCTATCGCAGCTATGTCGGCAAGCCCGGCTATGAACATTTCACGCCACTCCTGGAGACGCTGAGTGCCCCCGCGACGCAAGGCCGGCCGATAAACGAGAAATATCAGGAAATCGTCGATGAAGCCGTCCTGCCGGCGGTTCAGCAGGCGCTGACCTGCACGGCCGATGTCGGAGACGTGCTCAAGGAAGCCAGGGAAACGATCGAGGACATTCTCAACTGACCTCGTAAGTTCCTCAGTATCGCGGGAGGATCAAATGGCGCCCGCATTATCAGCTTTCGGAGACGGAAATGTCGGATGAAGACCGATTTGTGCTCTGCATGCTCGCGCCTGCAGTCGCCCTGCTTGGCCTGCTGGTCGCGTATCCGGTGGGCCTGTTGATATTCGATTCCTTTTTCAAGGTCGAAACGATCACGCCCCACATACGCGAATGGGTTGGACTGAAAAACTATGTTGATGCGCTGACCTCTAAGCGCGTCGCCGAAAGCGCTATGCGGACCCTGCAATATTCGGTCTTTGCACTCTTTTTCGAATTCACCTTCGGATTCTGCGCCGCACTGCTGTTCTCCGCCATGGTGGGTCAATCGCGCTGGCACCGGACAATTTTTGCTCTGCCGCTGATGGTCCCGCCAATCGTCGCGGGCCTGTTGTGGCGATTTCTGCTGGTCGGCAATATCGGCATTCTGAACTATGGCCTCGTTCGCCTGGGGCTTATCGACGATCCCAATGATATCGCCTGGCTGTCCAGCGAGGACATCGTCATCTATTCCGTCTCGTTCGCCGACATCTGGCTGACGACCTCCTTTGTCGCGCTCGTCTCCTATGCCGGGCTGACGAATATTCCGAGGGATTTGCTGGAAGCGGCGCGCATCGACGGGGCCAACGCGCTGAAGCGGTTCTGGCACGTCACCCTGCCTCTGATGCGCCCGGTGATCGCCGTCGTGGTGATCGTACGTGGCGTAGATGCCGCCAAGACCTTCGATCTCATCTGGATTCAGACGCAGGGCGGTCCCCGCCACGCCTCCGAAGTGTTCTCGATGAACATCTATCAGCGCATGGTTCGTTTCGGCGATCTCGGCGAGGCCTCGGCTTCCGGCACGCTGTTCCTCCTCGTCATGATGGTTCTGGCGGCCGTTGCCTATTGGAGGATATGGAGGCCGGCCCATGCATAGAATGTCCCGCCTCAATACCAGCGGCGTCCTGATCAATGCGGCCGCTCTCGTGCTGGTGCTGTCCTACGCGCTGCCTTATATCTACCTGCTGATGACCTCCATCAAGCCGGCGGCCGATGTCCAGCAGATCCCGCCGAGCTTCTTTCCCGCCGTCATATCGTTCGAGAATTTTCGCGAAGTCCTGCAATCTTCTGCCTTGCCGAAGGCCTTCCTCAGTTCTCTCACGGTGGCGGCCCTGACGACGGCGCTTTCGCTGCTGGTGGCCGTGCCCGCCGCCTACGTTGCGACGCAGTATCGCCGCCGGATCACGACGCTTTTCCTGCTTTTTGCTCTGGTCACCCGCATGGTGCCGTCGGTGTCTCTGGGCGTGCCGCTGTTCCAGCTTTTGAAGTCCATGGGCCTGCTCGACACCATTCCGGGGTTGGTCCTGGCCCACACTTCAGCCGCGGTGCCGCTGGCGCTGCTACTCATGTCCGCCTTCTTCGAAGGCGTGCCGAAAGAGCTTGAAGAGGCCGCACGCATCGATGGCTGCACGCGCTTCCAAGCCTTTCGAAAGATCATACTTCCGGTGATGACGGGCGGGATCGCGGTGACCGCGCTCTTCACCTTCATCACCAGCTGGAACGAGTTCCTTTATGCGCTGCTGCTGACGTCGGAAGCGACGAAGACGGCCCCGATCGTCATTGCCGAATACAATTCCGTCTATGGGCTTGCCTGGGGAGCGATGACCGCAGCCGCGGTGCTCTATTCGCTGCCCGTCATCATCGTAACGCTCGCACTTCAAAAACAGATCGTCGGCGGCCTGACGTTCGGCGCTGTCAAGGGATGAGGAGGCATGCATGGCCGACATAGAACTGCGCAATATCAACAAGATCTACGGCAACAGCTTCCACGCCCTTCACGATCTGAACTTCGACATCAGAGATGGTGAGTTCATGGTATTTGTCGGGCCATCGGGATGCGGGAAGTCGACGGCGCTCAGAATGATCGCCGGGCTGGAGAGCATTTCCAGTGGCGAACTCAGGATCGGTAGCCGGGTCGTCAACCATGTCGATCCCAAGGACCGCGACATTGCCATGGTGTTCCAGTCCTACGCGCTCTATCCGCACAAGACCGTGCGCGAGAACATCGCGTTTCCCCTGCTGATGGCGGGATTGCCGAAGGCCGAGATCGACAGTCGCGTAAACGAGGCGGCGCGCATCCTCGAACTGACGGTACTGCTTGACCGCAAGCCGGCGCTCCTCTCCGGCGGCCAGCGCCAACGCGTCGCGATGGGTCGCGCGATCGTCCGCAAGCCGGCTGCCTTCCTGATGGATGAACCGCTCTCCAACCTCGATGCCAAGCTGCGCGTGCAGATGCGGGCCGAGATCGCCAGCCTGCAAAGAAGACTCAACGTCACGACGATCTACGTTACGCATGACCAGGTCGAGGCGATGACGATGGGCGATCGCGTCGCGGTGATGAAAGGCGGCGTGCTGCAGCAAGTCGACACACCGAACAACCTCTACAATCGCCCCGACAATGTCTTTGTCGCCGCCTTTATCGGATCGCCCTCGATGAACTTGTACGAGGCTGTCCTGGATGGAAGGACGTTGACCCTGGGCAGCAACAATTTCCAGATCCCTGACCGGGTCTTCGAATGCCGCCCCTCGCTCAGCGGTGCGTCGAACCGTCAGGTCATTGTCGGTATCCGGCCCGAGCACATGAACGACGCCGCCGTCCGGCCGTCTTCGGCCGAGATCTCGGCCCCGGTCACCCTCGTTGAGGCGCTAGGTTCTGAATCCATGGTGCATTTGAATATCGATGCACCCTGGGTGGATGCTGGCGACCTGGACGCCGTCGCCGACATCGGCGACAGAAAAGCTGCCGTAGCCCGCTTTTCTTCCAAGAGCACAGCACGCGCAGGTGAGATCGCGCGCATCGCTGTCGATGCCGAAGAACTTCATTTCTTTGAACCTGATACCCGCACCAGCATCTGGTGATGGTACAGCCAGCAGAAAAACAGGAATGACGAGTCCATCTACCGCAACCAATCGCCTGCTACCCTTTCGGCTCGCACTACGAACTCAAACAAAGAGCCGGTGAACGCATTTGCCCAGGCGGGTTGCGAGCGACAAGCCCATCAAGAACATCCGTCTACTTTCCGCTGGGGAGTAAGACATGTCCGAGGAGACAATAATAATGGTCAGCGAAAACTGTTACGACGTAACGAAGTATCCCGTAGGGAATCCCTATGAGGATATCGGAGCGGTCATCAATAGCATCATTGCTGACATCAAGAGCAGGCAAGCGGTTGCCGACCTAAAAGATGGCGGAAAACCTGGAGCAGTTATCTATATACCGCCCGGCGATTATCGTCTTGTCACTCAAGTCGTTATAGACGTGAGCTTTCTGAAAATTATGGGCTCTGGACATGGATTTACGTCCTCGAGCATCCGTTTCAACACGCCCATAAACGAACTGGCACAGTGGCGCGAAGTATGGCCGGGCGGAAGCCGCATACTTGTGGACATTTCTCCTGAGGCCGCTGACGGTGAGGCTGCTGGAGCCGCATTTCATGTCAAGCGCACCGGAAATCCTCGTATAAGCTCTGTCGAGTTTGCTGACTTTTGCATCGATGGCCTGCACTTCACCGACGATGGTTCGGGGCAAAATGATGCGGAAAATACATACAAGAATGACAAAACGGGAATCTATGTCGGCAGCGCCAATGACTCATTCCGAATAACGGGGATGGGTCTTATCTATCTGGAGCATGGAGTTACTGTTCACGATGCAGATGCGCTGGCGATAGATAACAACTTCATTGCGGAGTGCGGCAACTGTATCGAATTGAAAGGTATGGGGCAGGCCTCAAGAATAGCAAACAATTTTATCGGAGCCGGATATAGAGGGCATTCAATCTATGCTGAAAATTATGGGGGCATTCTAGTATCCTCAAACAACGTATTCCCTCGAGGAGCGAGCAGTGTCTATTTCTCCGGCGTCGTGCGCTCCTCGATCACGGGAAATAGATTCCACTCTTTTTATCCGGGAATGTTGGTTTTTGCTGCTAATTGCTGCGAGAACTTGGTGTCCTCAAATCACTTTTTGCGAGATCGCGAGCCATGGGCGCCGATGCAGAAATACGATAACGGTCTGGATGATCTGTTCGGACTTTTGCACATTGACGGCAGCAACAACTCGGTAATCGCGAACCACATTTCGGAAACAATAGACACGCAGTTTATCAAGCCACACGCCGTCAAGCCGGTGATAATCAATGTGGTTTCCGGTACCGGCAATTACATTGCCAACAATCACATTGTGGCCACAACCGAAGTATCGCAGATCAACGATGCACCAAACAGCGCCTGTTTTTCAACACAAGTCGGCGCCTTGCTTTCAACCAGCGATCTGAAAGCCCTCGAAGTGACGGCAGTGCTAGTGCAACAGGGGTCGGTACGGAACACAATCCTGGATTCAGGCAATGACGAACAGGTTGAGATCGACAGAACAGTGAATGCATTCAGGAGCACTCCCGTTCCTGGGCAATAGTCGGCAATTTTCAATGTAGAGCGAGCTTAGCTAGACCGCCGGTCGAAAATTCAGTGGCTATTTGGAGATGTATTCATGGCGAACCAAATGGAAAACGGGAAGTTGGCCCGTTGATGAAGCAAAACCTATTCCTCCCCGCGGGGTACCGCTTGGAATTTTGGGCCGCCGGCAACGGCTTTTTTCGTATCAGCATCGATGGAAAAACGGTTTGGCAGGTTCCGTCATTTGCCACTCATCCGGAGTTTTTCACGTATCATCACAGTGAAGCTTGCGAGGTCACCATCGTCACCAATGCGCCGGGCGGTGTTCTTTGGGCCTACGGGTATCAGCATCAAACCGTGAACGAGACCGGCATAACAGTCTTTGAATTTTCGGAAGAAGGGATCCTTCAACGCACCGGTGCGGAAATAAAAGATTGGCTTCGGTCCGTTCCGGATCGTCCCGCGCTTCATTTCTCGCCAATCCGGCATTGGATGAACGATCCCGTAGGTCTCTGCAAGATCGGCGAGCTATGGCACCTCTTCTATCAATTCCATCCCGCTGGCGGCGACTGGGGGCCGATGCATTGGGGACATGCGGCCAGCCGCGATCTGGTCAATTGGTTGCACATGCCGGTTTTCCTACACCCGGAACAAAACCTTTGGCGTCTTGGCGCCACTGGAGGAGCATTTTCCGGCAACGCCTTTTTAGATCGAGATGGAAGATTGATGTTCTTCTATACAGAGCGCTTGCCGGCGTATGATTTGTTCGAGGGCTATCGAGAAGTTCAGAAAATCGCCTACCCAGATCGGAGGATGATCAAGGCGGAAGCCATTGTGACGGTGTTGGAACAGCGTCCCGACGGGGTAGAACACGACTTCCGTGATCCAAAGGTTTGGTGGGACGACGCAGCCAACGCCTATCGCATGATTCTCGGCGCATCGATCGAGGGCGATCCCGCGGTCTTGTTGTTTGGCTCCGGCGATGGCCTTGATTGGCAATATATCAGGCCGCTCTACCGCGCGCCGGTCAACTTCCGCCAAGAAGGCGCACGTGCGGTCGAATGCCCGGATTTTCTTCGGCTGGGGGATAAGTGGGTTCTGGTGATGGGTTTTGTGGGCCATGTCGAGCCACGAACACAGCGCCACAATCTTCTTTACGCGCTGATCGGTGAGTTTAACGAGGACCATTTCGTGCCCGACACGCCGGAACTGCAATTGCTGGATTTTGGGACTGACTATTACGCGATGCAGAGTTTCGAGGCAGACGGACGTCAGATCGCGTTTGCCTGGCTTTTCAACTGGGAATATCGCAAGCCCGAGGGTTCATCCTATTCCGGCGAAATGTCCCTGCCCCGCGTTTTAAGCCTGAGCGAAGACAAGAAGAGGCTGCTCATGCTGCCGGTGATTGAAGTCGACGGGCACTATGCCGCCGACCCAGTTATTGAAAACCAAAGTGGCCAATACTCGCTGCCGAAAGCTCCCATTGAAATCCGGCTTGCCGGGCCGCTCGAAGGCAGCAAGCTTGTCGCGACGAAAGGTGGCGAGCTTGCTTTCGAGGTAAGCGTCGCCGACGGCATCCTATTGATTCGCCTCGCCGAGGACGACGGCTCAATCCACTATGTGGCGGAGCTCGGCGAGGCGAAGGACCTTCGTCTGTTTCATGACTGCGGAATCGTCGAGATCTTCGCCGACGGCGGAGCGGTTTGTGGAACGCGCCGCGGCTACGTGAATATCGACCCCGATCGCCTGGAAATCTCAACCACTGCAGCAGCGCGGGTGCTTGAAAGACATTAGATTACGGCTTCACTTGCCGTGCAACGACCGGGCGGCTCGACGCACTCATCTCGCAGAACTCGCCCTGGACAAGCAAAAGGGCGGAAATGCCGGCCTCGTTCGCGGCCCGCAAAAGCGCTTGCCGAAGCTCCTCCGGGCTGGTTTCCCCAACGAGGGCATCAGCGCAGGCCTTTACGGCGATGACGTAGTCCTCCCCGTCGTCGAGCGGCCAATCCTGGATGAGAACGCGTGCCGCGTCGATGACATTGCGGATGACCGTTCGCGGCTGCTTGTTATGGAAATTGAGGCCGATCGGCGCAAAGGCCGAATATCTATTCGTCGTCATGCCTTCACCCATTCCATTGAAAATGGATTCATACACCACCATGCCGTAGTTGTATTTCACATAGTTAAAATAGCGTTAACGTGCCGAGAGCCCTCTATTGTTGAGAACCTCGGCCGAAGAGCAGGCTAGCTCCTGCCGACGGCCGGGCAGCCTTCGAAAAGGTGCGGTGGACGCGTAGGTCATCTGGGATCCCTTCCAGGCAGCGGCGGAAGTCGCGATCGAGGCGCGGGAACTGAGCAACGGCGAAGGCCTCGTTCCCAACCACCAGTTCTATCTCGGCACCAAGGCGCTGGTCGACGTTCACGCCGAGGCGATCGATGTCTTGATCAAGGCCAGGCCTTTATCTCAATGCCGACAATGCGTCCTCTTCTGTCTTCGATAATGATATCGACTTCGTTCTGCTGCTTGTCGCGAAAGTGTGAGAACTCAAAGCGTTCTTCCCCGCCTGCAGCGGAGTGCCCCTGGCTGACATCCCCCGACCGTTCGCACCTCGGCGGGGTCTTGCCTATTTTTCTTGAAGGCGTCAGATGTCACCGTTCTCCGCCACGCAAAGAACAGCTAGTTCCTTCAATCAATAAGACTGCCTGCGGCCTCCGACAGCGACCCGCCCACCAAGTCCATGCGGCGACGGGAATTATTGCGCACTAAGCGCGAGACGGCGTTCATGCTAGATTGGCCCTCCAGAAATCAACCACTTCGAGCGAAACAGCCATGGCAGCAGGAAACAAATCGTCCCAGGCGGGAGCGCCGCATAAACGTCGCCACAAATTCAATCCCAAGCGAGGCCCGAAGCCACATGTACTCGCCCAGGCCAATCGCACTGTTTTACGGATGGTTTCCGTGGTGGTAGTTGCTTTTCTCGTCGTCGTCGCCGTTCAGGCATTGTGGTAAACCGCTTGCCGAACCAGCCGAGATTTTCGAGCACACCATCGAACGGATGCCGCGCCCTTTCCACAAGCCAACGAGTTCGCGCGGCTCGATCGAGGCCGGGCTTAGGAATGTCTCAAGGGTGGTCTGCTGTTCTCTCACCAGATGATTTCCCCTTACGCTCTTCGGCTCGCCGTCTGGATCTAGCGTTGCGTCTTGCCACCCGCAACTCCTCGAGCGTTGGCACCCACCAACCGCGGTCGCGCTCGCCTTGTTCCGGCGCCGTCCGGACTGGCCAGGTCGTCACCAGTTCTTCCAACGTGCCTGTTCGCCAAGACGCCCAGACATATTCCTCGCCATCCGCCGCGGGAAAGTAGAAGACATCGATCGTCACCGGGTCGGCCAGCTCGCCGTCCGTGCCGGTGAAGAAAATCACTCCGATATGCGTGCTGATCGCGCGCTCGAGCGGCGGGGCGTCCTCGGCAGGGACCGGGTAACGTTTCCGCCGGCGCTCCCTTGTCCTCGCCTTGGACGCAGCCTCTTCCGCCGTTCCCTTGATCGCCTTGCGCCGCGCCAGCCGAGCCTCCGGCTCGCTGCGCTCGGCCGCCGCCTCGATCGCCGGCCATCGTTGCCGAAGTTCTTCGAAGGAACGGTAGGGAACGGTCCAGAGGCGGCGATCGGCGTCCCAGCGCGCATATGGGATCTCTCGGATTTCGTTGACAACGGTCCGTGAATAGGGCGTCCGGATCTGGAAGGCCGCGGGTGCTGTTTCGAGATAGCAGCTTTCGATTGGCTCGAATGCAAAGGCGTCCCTGCCCTTCTCGTCGGCGAAGCTGTCAGCCTCGGCTTCCATTTCGGCGAGCCAGCGGCCGATGCGCCTCTCGGCGGTGCGGCCGGGCACGAACCAGGCATTGAGACGGTCACTCCACCGAGCACGCGGAAACGCCTGCCGAAACCGCTCGACCGTTGTCCGGTCGTGCGGCAGGTCGGTCGTTGCACCCTCGCCTGGGGGTGGTCTGGATCTGTCCTTCGTTTCCTTGTCCATGTGACATCGACCGGGAGCCGCCCTTCGCAGATCACACTGCTCGTCCTGATTTGCCGAGACGCTTGATCGCCTGGTCAATTGGCCGCTCGCCGTCACAATAGTCGTGCCAAGCCGTACTCTTGGCAAGCAGTGCCGGCACCGTGCGTAGCGTAAACCGCTTCGGCTCAAGATCGGACTTCACCTGCGTCCAGGTGAGAGGCATCGACACGGTGGCGCCGGGCCGCGCCCGTGGTGACAGCGGCGCGACTGCCGTCGCCATGCGATCGTTGCGGAGATAATCGAGGAATATCCTACCGCCCCTCAGGCTCTTGGTCATCTTGATAAGATAGAGGTCGGGACTGTCGCGTGCCATCTGCTGGCAGACATCGTGCGCAAAGCCCTTGGCCTCGGCCCAGGTGAGCGGCTTGCGCTTGTTGACGGCGAACGGCGTGACGACATGCAGTCCTTTGCCGCCCGTGGTCTTGCAAAAACTGACGAGACCGAGTTCCTCAAGGCGGTCGCGCATCTCGCGCGCGGCGGCGGCGACAGTCGAAAATGGCACATCAGGACCGGGATCGAGGTCGAAGACCAGCCGGCCAGGCACTTCCGGCTTGCCGGGTTCGCAGTTCCAGGGATGCAGCTCGACACCGCCGATCTGGGCGATCGCCACCAGTCCGTCGATCCGATCGATCTGCAGGTAAGGCTTCTTGTCACCGAAGACCTTCACCAGCTCGAGGAGGTTTGACGTACCGGGCATTGCATGACGCTGAAAGAACTGCTCTCCGCCGATACCATCGGGCGCGCGGATGATCGAACAGGGCCGGCCCTTGATGTGATCGATGAGCCAGGCGCCGACGGCTTCATGATAGCGCGCCAGCTCTTCCTTGGTGACGGGCTCGCCATCGCCAGCGTCCGGCCAGAGCGGCTTGTCCGGATTGGAAATCAGCACACCCATGACCTCTGCCTTCGCACCTTTGCGGCGGGCGGGTCTGGACTTGACGGTTCGCGCAGGTTCAACTGTATCGGTCTTGGCGGCCGATGCCGGCTTCTCGGCGTCAACCTCTTTCGCTGGCTTGTCCTCGCGCAGCCCTTTGAAAGCGGCCTGGCGGACAAGGCCGTCCGCGGTCCACCCTTCGAATTCGATTTCGGCGACAAGCTCGGGCTTCACCCAGACAACTTCGGCCTGCTTCTTGGGAGCACCGATACCGGTGAAGGGTGATCTCGCTGCCTCCAACGCCTCCAGTCTCGGAAGTAGCATCTCGACTTTCCGGGCGCCGTAGCCCGTGCCGACGCGGCCGACATAGACGAGGCGATTACCACGGTGGACACCAACGAGGAGAGACCGGAACTTTCCGTTGGTCCTGGCATAACCGCCGATCACCACCTCGTGGCCGGCGCGGCATTTCGACTTTGTCCAAGTATCGGTGCGGCCCGATTGATAGGGGGCATCCATCTGTTTGGAGATGACGCCCTCGAGATGCAGCTTGCAGGCGGAGCGGAATACGGCATCGCCACCGGATTCGAAATGTTCGACATAGCGGATGCGGGGATCGTCCCCGGCATCGGCGAGAAGGTTTTGCAGTCGCTCCTTCCGCTCCACCAGACGCATGGACCGCAAATCCACACCACCATCGAACAGGAGATCAAACGCGAAATAGACCAGATCACCGGTTTTACGCTCAGACAGGGCCGCCTGCAGTGCGGCAAAATCCGGCGCGCCGTTACCATCGAGCGCGCAGATTTCGCCATCGATGATGCAGTCGGGGAGATCGGAAGCCGCATCCGCGATTTCCGGGTATTTCGCCGTCCAGTCGAGGCCCTTGCGCGTTTTCAGGATCGCCATGCCATGGGCAACGCGCATCTGGATGCGATAGCCGTCGAACTTGATCTCGTGGAGCCAATCGTCACCCGCTGGCGGCCGAGCAACCTTCTCGCAGAGTTGCGGGTCAATGAAATCCGGCAGGTCGGCGGCAGTAGATGTCGCGACATCCTTGCGAGACCTCTTCTTGCGCTCGTCGGCGGCAAGGCCATGCTTGCTGTCCCAGACAGCGTCCGCCTCGACATCCGCATTCGTCATCATGAACGGGCGCGGCTTGCGGCCCTTGCCTTCGGCGATCTGCTCCATGCTCCGGCCGGAGGCGACCGAGGTCGGGTGCTCCTCCAGGATGACCGCGCCGTTCTCCTCGACCGAATGATCGTCTTGATGCTTGATCAGCAGCCAGTTGGTCCGTTTTCCGCCATCACGGTCGTTGCGCATCCGAACCAGCACGAAACTGCCATGCAGACGCCTGCCCTCAAGTGTGAATTTGAAGTCGCCCTTTCTCAAGGCCTCTTCCGGTGGCGCCCTGCCTTCGGGTTCCCAATAGCCGCGGTCCCACAACATGACCGTGCCGCCGCCATACTGGCCCCTGGGAATCGTGCCTTCAAAGTCGCCGTAGTCAAGCGGGTGATCCTCGACCTCCACCGCGAGCCGCTTGTCGTGCGGATCGAGCGATGGCCCCTTGGTCACCGCCCAGGATTTGAAGACGCCGTCGAACTCGAGCCTGAGATCATAGTGAAGGCGGGTCGCATCGTGCTTCTGGATCACGAACCGTCGGCGATTGGACGGTTTGACACGAGCCTCGCCGCTCGGTTCGCTTGTCTTCTGGAAATCGCGCTTGGCACGGTATTTCGAAAGATTGTCTGCCATAAGTTCGCGAATCCTCCCATGGTACGAGGCGTAGTGCCGGCGTCCGTCTCATGATGTTGATCTTCACGGAACGAAACGCCTCCGGCGGCTGCGAGTTTCGCCAGATGGCGCAGCCGTCGATCGAAATGGTTGATATCGTACCGAAGGCTGCTATGTTCTCTTTTTGTTTCGGCGCGAAATTTCAGATGCCGATCCCATCGCGATCGCTGAAGCCGCCATGAACGACATGAGCTCGACCCCCGTCCGAAAATCATCCATGTCGACATGGATGCCTTCTAAAGCTCGGACTATAAGATCGGCTCCGCGGGTTCCGACGGTCTGACCCAAAAGCGCCGACCATGTCCTGCCGGCAGGGTTGATTGAGCCAGCACGCCTGCATTTCCTGAGCGTCCTGCTGGATAGGCTTGTCGATCTCTGTCTGGTGACAGCCGACGCGGAGAACGCGCCAAGGCTGCGGCGGGAAATACAGGCAGTATAAGCCCGCATGATGCTGGCGCTGGATCGCGCCCTCAGCCCGCCGCCAGCTGCCTTTCGGCCTGCTGCCTCGACCTGATCATCTCGATCAGGCTCGCCTGGTCGGCATCGCCGTAGCCCGATGCAACGGCTTTTTTTATGAGCTGGAACATCGGTGCGATCAGTTCGGGGCTGACACCCTGGCCCTCGCTGGCCGCGATAAAATTGTCGAAAGCCGCCGCCTGCATCTCGAGGTTCGAGACGACATCGCTGCGGTAGTCGTCGCTATCGATACGCCGCGCCATGTCGGGCAGCCATGTCATGACCGCCCCGAGCCAGTTGGTCAGCATCGGCAGGAATTCTTCCGCCGGCACCTTTTCCGATCCGGTCAGCGCGAAGGCATGCGTGACGCCCGAGAACAGGCCGTACATGGCGGTGAGCAGGGCAATGTCGTGCAACGGTGCGAGCCCGGCGTCGTCGCCGAGATATCTGGCCATCCCCAGCGCGCCAAGCGTTTTGCCGTGCGCCTCGAACGCCGCGTGTGCACCACTATAGAGGATCAGCGTCTCGGCTTGGCCGATCATCGGCGGAACCGCCATGATGCCGCCGTCGACGTAGTCGGCGCCGCGGGTAGCTGCCCATTGTGCCATCTCGCGCGCCTGCGCCGGCGTGCCATTGGTGAGGTTGACCAGCGTTCGGCCAGCAAGCGCATCCTTTGCCGGCTCGAGCGCCTCATACACGGTATCATAGACCAGCAGGCAGGCGACCACCAGTTTGCTCGCCTCGACCGCATCCTTGACGCTCGCGGCGATTACGGCGCCTTTGGCTACGAGTGCCTCGGCCTTGGCCGGCGAACGGTTCCACACGGTGACGCTGAGGCCGCTTTTCAGGAGTACCCTAGCCAGGGCCGAGCCCATGGCACCAAGGCCGATGACGGATACGTCGGACATTTGTCTTCCTTTCTTTCCGGTTCGATTGTGAAGTTAGGCTGCGAGCTTATGCATGCGGCGTTCCTATTCACGCCATGACCGGCGACAGGTCCTGGCCGAGGCCGCCATCGACCTTGATCCGTTCGCCGGTGGTGAAGGTGGCGTCGAAGGCGAGGAACAAAACGGCGCGCGCCACCTCCTCCGGCCTGCCGTGGCGCTTCATCGGCGTCACCTCGTCGCCGACCTTCATGAAGGCGGCGCGCTCTTCCGCCGAGGCGCTGGCTACGCCCATGGTCGGCGTGTCGATGAAGCCGGGGCTCACCACGTTGACGCGGATTTTTCGCGGCAGGAGTTCCGATGCCAGCACCTTGCCGAAGGCGCGCAGCGCTGCCTTGCTGGCGGAGTACACCGCCATGCCGGCGATGCCGGAATCCTCGGCGATCGATGAGGTGAAGACGATCGCACCGCCCTCCTTGATCAGCGGAATGAGGCGCTGGGTGGTGAAGAAGGCGCCCCTGGTGTTGACGCCGAATTGGCGGTCGTAAGACGCTTCAGTGATCTGGTCGAACGGTTCCAGCTCCGACACGCCGGCGTTCACGTGCAGGAAGTCGATCTCGCCGAGCTTCTGCCCCACTTCCGCGCCGAGCACGGCGATATCGACCATGCTGGCAATATCGGACCGGACCGCATGGACGCTGCCGCCAAGCGCCCGGCGAGCATCCGCGAGGTTCCTTTCATTGCGCCCCGTGATCAGGACCTCGGCATCGTCGGCGATCAGCGCCTGTGCCACTGCTAGGCCCATTCCATGCGTGCCACCGACGACGACGGCCTTCTTGCCCCAAAATCTGCTCATGATTCTTCCTTCCCCGGCGCAACCGGCGCCGCGATCTGTCGATTTGAAACGGTCGGGAGCGGCGGGTTATGCCGCGCGAAAAACGGTGGAAGCCTTGCCGCTGGCCATCCGGCCGCACCGCCGGTGTCCTTGCTTGAAGTTAGGCCGGTACTTTCAATTGCACAAGTACAGACAAAAAAGTAAGGTACCTACAAAATCCTCAGAAAAGGAGAGTTCCTTGGCAAAAAAACAAAAGAAACTGCCAGACAGTTGCGGATTAGGTCCCGCGCTCGCGGTGATCGGCGGCAAGTGGAAGGCACTTTTGCTCTGGCAGATCCACCAGGCGCAGCCCTGCCGCTTCGGCGAACTGAAAAGGCTGCAGCCGGAGATCAGTGAGAAGATGCTGATCCAGCATCTGCGCGAGATGGAGGCGGACGGCGTCATCCACCGCGAGGTGTTTCACCAGGTACCGCCGCGCGTCGAATATTCGGTCACGCCGGAAGGCGCCGAACTCGACCTGGCGCTCACCCCGTTGGCCGAATGGGGCAAAAGGCACCAGGAGCGGACGGAAAAGGCGAAGGCTGGAGCGGCGCATGAACCGCAGCCGAAGGTAGCCGCGCAAGGATAGCGCCGAACTAAAGGAAAGCTATCCACCGTCCCGAAAAGACTGCGGCCACCCAGAGCACAATTGACAGCCCACCGGCTAGACGCGCCTGACGAGTGTTCAAGATCGGCCTTAGCTCCGGTGACTTAGCCGCAATTCTCAAAGCGAGCGCGTTCGCTCCCGCGGTTAGCAAAATCGCCATCTTTGCCACGAAGGCGGGATTTGCCGCGTAACTCCCGATGCGCACGGAAACCAGAAGCAATCCCGTCGAGAGCGCGAGAGCAAAGCCGCCTAGCGCTGCACGAATGAGACTTGGCAAGGCATCGTCGAAGACCTGCCCCAGCACGGCGAGGAGACGAAGGTCGACCATCGCGATGGAGCGCTAGATCGCTCAAGCTCGCGCGCTTCCATGCAAGACATGTTTCTCAGATAGCCCTTAGCCGGGTTCGGGTTCGCGTTCCCAATACCAGGCCACATACATGTTCCTCCTGTCATGCCTTCGTGCCTTCAGGAAAGTCCGCATGGCGCGCACATCCTCCTTTTCGCAGGCAAACCAGACGAACGTTTCGCCCTCGGTGGCGGCAACCGCCTGTTTGGCTTCTTCCAGCAGAACGCCCTTGGCGCCATTGGCATAGTGCCTTCGATGCAGCCAGCGCACATCGAGTGAACCGGCTGCTGACAGCGGCTGTTCTTCCGTCTCGTCCGCGACCTCGATGATTGCCTGCAGCCGCGTCCCTGCAGGCATTTCCTCGGCGATGCGGGCAATGGCAGGAAGCGCGCTTTCGTCGCCGGCAAGCAGGATGGACTGTGCCGCCGGAAGGTTACCGCCGCCGGGACCGAGGAGCGCAACCCGCTGGCCGGGCTCGGCATCGCGGGCGAAATCGGCACCGGGCGTTTTGACGCCAGGTGTCGGATGCTGCAGGAAATCGACCCAGAGTTCGCGCTTTTCGACATCGACGGTACGGATCGTGTAGACGCGCACCAAGAGTTCGTCCTCGCCTCCGGGCCAGGCAACGCGGCCGTCGGCCCGCAGGCCGGGCCAGACCGGCGCCCTGCCCTTCGGCGGCACGAGCAGGCGCAGATGCATATCGCCGCCGATGAAAGGCGTGACGTCAGCACAGGCGAATTTCACCCGGCGCATATGCGGCGTCACATCTTCAGCCGAAACCACGGTGGCCTCATAGATGTTCGGCAGCACGGCGAGTGCGCCAGGATCGGACCAGGTGAGTTCCAGCGAATCGTCGCCGGCGAAATAGAAGAGATGCTCGGCAAGCATAGTGCGGCTCATCTGCAGCGCTTTCTCCGAGGAGCAGGAAAGCTCGATCAGCAGCCTATGGTCTTGAATGCGGATTTCGGCAGTGCCGGCCTTGCTCGTCAGAAGCGCCAGGTCGTCACTGCGCCGCACTTCGGCATGTTCGACGAAATGCTCGCAGATTTCGCCAAGCATGGCTGCGGCATCCCTGGGAAGCGCGACACCCGAGAGCTTGAATTCCTGAGCTGTGGTCATCTGTCCTCCTTGTGGAATGCCTGTTGCGGTTCACGTTCGCTCGCCGCCATCCGGTGACGGCCGATCGGCAGCATGATGGGCCGGCCGGATGTGGGATCGGTGATGATGCGGCTTTCGAGACCGAAAACCTGCCGCACATTATCTTCGGTCAGCACCTCCTGCGGCGTGCCGGACACATGCACGCCACCATCCGTCATGGCGACGAGGCGGTCCGCATAACGCGCCGCAAGATTGAGATCATGCAGCACCATGACAATGGTGGTGCCGCGCGCGTGATTGAGATCGGTCAGGAGATCCAGCACTTCGACCTGATGGCTGATGTCGAGGAAGGTTGTCGGCTCGTCGAGCAAGAGGATCTCCGTCTCCTGCGCCAGCGCCATCGCGATCCACACACGCTGGCGTTGCCCGCCCGAGAGTTCGTCCACCGGTCTTTCGGCAAGATCCGAGGTCTTGGTGGCGGCCAGCGCAGCATCGACGGCCTCGTCATCCTTGCGGGTCCAGCGTGAAAACAGGCTCTGGTGCGGATGGCGGCCACGGCTGACGAGATCGGCAACGGTAATGCCCTCGGGCGCGATCGGTGATTGCGGCAGCAGGCCCAGGGTGCGGGCAAGTTCGCGCGGCGGCGTGCGATGGATCGACTTGCCGTCGAGCAGCACCTGCCCCTGGCGCGGCGAAAGCAATCGCGACATGGCGCGCAGCAGCGTGGACTTGCCGCAGGCATTCGCACCGACGATGACGGTGATCTTGCCGGGTGGGACGGCGAGATCGAGCCCGTGCAGGATCTCGTCTTCACCGTAGCCGGCCGAAAGTCCGCTCGCTGTGAGAGTATGGATGGTCACAGCGAGCCTCCGGTCCGGTTGACGCGCACGATCAGGAAAATCAGATAGGGGGCACCGAGCGCCCCAGTGACGACGCCGACCGGATAGCGGCTCGGCAGCAGGAACTGGCCAGCATAGTCGCCCGCCAGCACCAGCACCGCACCGACGAGAGCAGCCGGAATAAGGATCGAGCGATTGTTCCCTACGATGCGCGCGGCGATCGGCCCCGACAGGAAGGCCACGAAGGCGATCGGGCCTGTCACCGCCGTTGCCGAGGCGATCATGCCGACGGCTGCGACGATGATCATGATACGGGTGCACGACACGCCGACACCGAGGGCAGCGGCCGTATCATCTCCGAGCCGCAGCGCCTCCAGGTCGCGTGCGCGGCTGAGAAGCAACCCGCCGAAGACGGCAAGCGCCAGAAGCAGCTGAGCCGCCTGGCCAAGCTGGGCGCCGTTGACACTGCCCGTCAGCCACCGGATCGCCTCCTGCAGGCTCCAGGCCGGCGCCTGCGACAGAATATAGGCTATGACGCTTTCCAGCATGGCGGATACGCCGATGCCGACGAGGATGAGCCGCGTGCCCGCCACTCCATTGCGGGACGACAGTCCGTAGACCATGATGGCCACTCCGAGACCGGCGACGACGGCCAGGACGGAAACGACCGGCCCCTTCAGCGACAGCACGACGATCGCGAAGACTGCAGCTGCGCTCGCGCCCGAGCTGATGCCAATAATATCGGGGCTTGCCAGCGGATTGCGCAGCATGATCTGGAAGGCGACGCCGCCGAGCCCGAAGCTCAGGCCGGCAAGCACCGACAATGCAGCGCGCGGCAGCCTCAGCTGGCCGACAGTAAATGCCGCGCCCTGCACATTCTCACCGAGCAGCACACGGATGACGTCGCCGGGCGGTGTGAAAGATTGTCCAAGCGACAGGGTGAGTGCGAAGATCACGACAACAATGCAGAGCAGCATGGCGACCACGACCATATGTCGACGCGCCCTGCGGCGGCGATTGTCGACGATGCGATCGAGGGAAGAGACACGCACGGTCATAGCTCTCGCACCCGCTGACGCCGGACGATGGCGATGAAGAAGGGGGCGCCGATGAGTGCCGTCACGATGCCGACATCGAGTTCGGCCGGTCTTGCGACAATGCGTCCGATGACATCGGCTGACAGCAGCAGACAGGCACCGCCGATTGCGGAAAAAGGCAGGAGCCAGCGGTAATCGACCCCCACTAGCAGGCGGCAGAGATGCGGCACGACGAGGCCGAGAAAGCCGATCGGCCCGCAGACCGCCGTGGCCGTGCCGCAAAGCAGGATGGCGCCGAGCGCAGCAACGCCGCGCGCTAGTGCCACGCGCTCGCCAAGTCCTGCCGCCAGCTCATCGCCGAGCGCTAGAGAGTTCAACTTGCGCGCCGACAGCAGGCTGATAAGGAGGCCGGCCGCGAGAAAAGGCAGAACCGGCAGGATACGTTCGAAGGTCGCCCCACCGACACCACCGATCTGCCAGGAGCGGATGCCGCCGGCGATATCGTTGCGGGGCAGCACGACGGCGATGACCATGGAGGCAAAGGCAACCGAGGTTGCGGCGCCGGCAAGCGCCAGTTTCAAGGGCGTCGCCCCGCCACGCCCAAGCGAACCGATCGTATAGACGAAGACCGCCGAACATCCGGCCCCGAGGATCGCTGTCCAGATATAGGCTTCGTTCGAGGAGATGTCGAACCAGGCGACAGTAACGACCACAGCAAGCGATGCGCCCATATTGACGCCAAGAATACCGGGATCGGCGAGCGGATTGCGCGTCACCCCCTGCATGATCGTTCCGGCAAGGCCAAGTGCTGCACCGGCGATGACGGCAAGCAACGTACGCGGAATGCGCACCGTCACCGCCGCCTGTCCGATCGTGTCCGCATGGCCGGCAAGGGCCGCGGAAATATCCGCCCAATCCACGTCACGCGTGCCAACCGTGACCGAGAGCGCACAGAGGCACATAAGAGCCACGACGAGCCCGAGAAGCCAGAGGCTGCGGGCTTGTTTCGACCGGGCAGTTATGGGTTGCCGGGCTGGCGATTTCGGACTGCGTACGATCATTGGGGCTTTCTGGGAGACCTTCTGGCGGCGTCTGCGAGCAGCGCCACGTAATCCTTGAGAACCCAGGAGATCGACAGTGGCGTCGGATTGGCGGCCGTGCCGATCGGATTGCGGCCGAGCGTCACCAGCGCGCCCTTGGAAACGGCCGGCATTCTCGCCATCAGCGGGTTCTTCTCCAGCGCTTCGAGCAGCTGCTGGTTTCCATAGGTGACGACGATATCGACATCATCGAAGGAATCGATGCGTTCGGCACTGATCGAGCCTGCGAACTTGCCTGGAGCCGAGGCTTCAACGACACTCTTTGGAGACTTCAGCCCGAGATCTGCGAAGAATTTCACGCGCGTATCGTTAGTCGTGTAGAAATTGACAGTGCTAAGATCGGTCGCGTTGAGATGCGTGATGAACATCGCCGACTTGTCATGCAGTTCGGGATGGCCAGCGATGGTCTCTGATATTTCGCCCTCGATCTTCTTGATCAGCGCATCGCCTTCTGTGGCCATGCCAAGCCCGGCACTGTCCAGACGGATCATCTCGCGCCAATCGGTCGACCAGGGTGCCTCCGGATAGGCGACAACAGGGGCGATCTGGCTCAGCGTATCGTAATCCGACTGACTGAGGCCGGAGTAAGCCGCCAGAATCACATCCGGCCGGGTGGCGGCGACCGCCTCGAAATCGAGGCCATCGCCCTCGTCAAACAGGACAGGCTTTTCGGCATGCAACTCCTTGAGCTTGTCGGCGACCCATGGCAGCAGCCCGTCGCCGTCATCATCGCCGAAATTGGCAACCGCAAAACCGACTGGCACGATGCCGAGCGCCAGCGGCACTTCATGATTGGCCCAGGCGACCGTCGCGACCCGCACCGGTTTCCTGGCGATGACGGTCGTGCCGAAAGCATGCTTGATAGTAACGGGATAGGACGTGCCCTCGTCAGCCCGGACACTGCCGGACCCAGCGGCATTCAACCAGACACAGGCTACCGCCAGTTTCGCGGCCAGAAGCAAAAAGCGCAGCATCGTGCAAACTCCGCCAGTTTTAAGTTGACCTCCACTTTCAGGTTAATCTACCAGCGTCAACGGTCCTGCCGGCACTTCGAGGCTACAGCGTTGAGATTTCCGTAGGATCCTACAAAACCCGCGAAATTTACAATACTGGATAAGCGCGCTCAAGTTAGTAGCCGTCGCAGGGGACATCGAACCAACCATTGTGGCCGCAGGTCCGAGGGTAAATCTCTCGTTCGCACCGGCTGCCGACATGCCGTTCGGACCGATCCCCAAAACGGCATTCCATTCGGCACCTCCTGCCGAAGGGCCACAACGGCGACACCAACTTCTGGAACGTGAACATGAACATCGAAAGAACAGGCGCTCACTCGCGACAGACCCTTCTCCGCTACCGGAATGCGGTCCTTCTGGGTTGCACGGCGCTTGTCGCCCTTGCACCGGGCGCGGTGCTCGGTCAGGAGAGCGGGAATTCGAATACGGCAACCACTCTGGCGCCGATCGTCATTCAAGGCAGCGGCCTCGATACCGATAATGATTCCAAATCAATCGTCGCGACCAAGACCATCAGCGGCAACGGTATGGCGACCGATCTGCTCGACACGCCCGCCTCCGTCTCCGTCATCACGTCGAAGGAGATCCAGGAGCGCGGCGCGCAGGATACCGAACAGGTACTGCAATATACATCCGGTGTGACCACCGATTTCTACGGCTCGGACGACCGCTTCGACTACTTCAAGATCCGCGGCTTCGATGCCTATACCTACCGCGACGGCCTGACGCTCGGCGACCCCTTCGGCGGCATCCGCGAAGAGCCTTTCGCCTTCGAGCGTGTCGAAGTGCTGAAGGGTGCCAATTCCACTACCTTTGGCGTTTCCGACCCCGGCGGCGCGGTCAACTTCGTGACCAAGCGGCCGAAGAGCGAGCGCTTCGGCGAGGCCTATGTCACCGGCGGATCCTTTGATCACCGCGAGACGGGCGTCGATTTCGGCGACAACATTACCGAGGACGATACCTTCTCCTACCGCATCACCGGCAAGGTGAAGCGCGCCGACGAGGAATATGACTACTCGCAGGACGACGAGAACTTCTTCATGGGCGGCCTGACCTGGCGCCCGAGCGCCGATACCAATCTGACGGTGGTCTATGACCATTTGGACAAGGACGGCGTTCCCGGCAGCGGCGGTCATCCGGTTGGTTCGGATTTTGCGAGAAGCCGCTTCTTCGGCGAGCCTGATTTCAACTACCGCGACGTCAACAGAAATACGCTGAGTGTCATGTTTGATCATGACTTTGGCTCGGGCCTGACTTTGAGCTCGAATGCGCGCTACAGCAATACCAAGAGCAATTTCGGCTATGCCTATATCTCGGCGACGCCGACAAACGGCTCGACCATCGCCGACCGTGCCTTCTTCGCCAATGACCAGGCGGTCGAAAACTTCATCATCGATACCCGCCTGCAATATGAAACGAATTTCGAGGACATCGACAGCCGCAGCCTCGTCGGTCTCCAATACAACAATCTGCAATCCGACAATGACGGCTATTTCGGCGGCGCCCCTGGCATCGACTGGACAAACCCCGTCTATACCG
Organism: Rhizobium viscosum; assembly: GCF_014873945.1. Taxonomy (NCBI): domain Bacteria; kingdom Pseudomonadati; phylum Pseudomonadota; class Alphaproteobacteria; order Hyphomicrobiales; family Rhizobiaceae; genus Rhizobium; species Rhizobium viscosum. The sequence goes on from NZ_JADBEC010000002.1 coordinate 993,434, forward strand.
GCGCACCGACTTCGGTTCCGCTCTACCAGAGCCTGACAAACAACCAGAAGACCACGGCCCTTTATCTGCAGCAGGATCTGACCTTCTTCGACAAGCTGACCGCCTCCGTCGGCCTGCGCAACGACTGGCTCGACCTGCTGCAGCAAAACAATATGGCGGGCTCGACCTCCGACGCCGATCTCAGCGAGTTCACCAAACGCGCCGCGTTGAGCTATAAGATCACCGATCAGGTGGCGACCTATGTCAGCTACGCAGAATCGGTGCTGCCCGCCTCGCTGACGCTTGATCCCGAGCGCGGCGAACAGTGGGAAGTCGGCGTCAAATACCGGCCCGACGAATTCCCTGCCCTCTTCAGCGCGGCAGTCTACGATCTGACCAAGAACAACATTACCCGCACCAACCCGGCAACCGGTTTCCAGGAGACGATCGGCGAGGTTCGCGTGCGCGGTATCGATCTCGAGGCCAAGGCTGAAGTTACCGACAATATCAGCTTGACGGCCGCCTATTCCTATATGGTCTCCGACATCGTCGAGAACGGCACGCTCGGCAACGAGGGCAACGAAATGTCATTCGTGCCCAATCACATCGCCTCGCTCTGGGTGAACTACGGAATTCCCGGCAACGGTTTCCGCGGCGACATGAACTTCGGCCTCGGCGCGCGTTACACCGGCTCCTACTACTTCAACGACGCAAACACTCAGTCGACCGGCAGCAGCATCGTCTTCGATGCGGCCTTCAGCTACAAGATCCAGGAAAACACATCCTTCGATGTGAATGTCAGCAACCTCTTCGACGAGAAGCATGTCGCCTATGGCGGTTTCGGCGCAGATTTCTACAATCCGGGTCGCGCGATCTACGCAACACTGCGCCAGACCTGGTAATCGGCCGGTCCCGTCCACATCCTTGCGGGGCGGACCACCCTTTTGAGATCTAGCGGAGCTGTTGCAGCCGCCGCCAGGCAGCGGGTGTGTCGCCGGCGATCTGGCGGAAGACCTTGGTCAGATGCGCCTGATCGGAGAAACCGAGCTGGGCGGCGATATCAGCGACAGCAAGCTCGCTTTCGGTGAGCAGCCGCTTGGCATGGTCGATGCGTTTGCCGAGTTGCCATTGCAGCGGCGTTTTGCCGGTCGTCTGCTTGAAGACACTGGAAAACCAGCTTTCCGACAGACCGACCGTCTCGGCCATCTCGGCAACGCTCAGGCGGCAATCGCTGAGACGGTCGAAGCGGGCGATCAGCTTGTTCATCTGCGCCTGCGTTAGCCGACCGTTCAGCTGTTCAACGCGCTGCCGGGGAATGTCCACGAGGCCACTGACGATGCTGCCGACAAGGCTTTCACCATAGATTTCATGTTTCGATGGAGTGGAAACCTCGTCGACGACAAGGCGGGCGAGCGTTTCGATCGCTTCTGTATCCTGTACCTCGACCGGATTGCGAAGCGCCGTCATCGCCGCCGAATTACCGAGCGAGGGCGCCAGGTAGCGCAGCAGCCGATCTTTGTGCATATGCAGATTGAGGTGCGAGAAGCGATGCGTGGCACCGCTCGTCGTCCACATAGGCATGCCGGGGGGAACATAGACCGCTCGCGTCATAGGCCTGTAATGCTGCTTAAAGTCACCATCGCGGTTCGACATTCGGATCTGGGACGAGACATCGCTGAAGAAAATCATGATGCGCGGATCGTCCGAGAGGTAATAGCCCCTCGCGCCTGACTGGCTTTCGGCTTCCCAGAAGACACTGACCAGTCCATCGAACTGCCGCCATTTGACCGGCGCCATCACGCGGATGCCTTCGGTATGCCAGACCATGGAATGCCAAAAACTCAAACCAGAGACCGTCCTTACCGGGCATCAACCTGTCAGTGGCGCATCGCCACGTACCGGCTTCTAAGCCAAAAATAACATGAGTTCAATAGTCATGTTTTTTGCCGGAAATGCAGAAACTCTCTCTCTCTGTTGTCCGAAGGAACTCCTGTTTCCAGATATCGGACGAACTCGTCGTGATAGTCCGCACTGGCCCCTGCCATCACTGATCCAGGTTGCGGCGTCGCCTGACGGGCAACGGTCAGGATTTCCTGACGGCGATGAAAGATGCCGTATAGCCGGCCGGGGCGCCGTTGTGGGGTTTTGCCCGAATGAGTGAACCGACGAGCGACGGAACCTGGCGGGTGCCGTTCGGCCAGCGATAGGCAAGGCAGCCGTTGTAGTCATATTGCCAACCATCGGTCTCGGTGCCTGTCCGGCCCGTTCCGACAATCTCAAAGGCAACGGGCGTGTCGGCGCCGCCTTGGGTAATACGCCCGGCGAGATCGAGCCCTCCGCTGCCCCAGTCGATGACACCTTTGAATTCGGTGTCCGTGAGGGTGTCGAAACGAAATTCCGCATCCGCGAAAAACAGATCGAGCGCCTTCTGCGGATCGCCGTCGATTGGGGTCGGATCATTGCGGAAGCTGCGATATGTCCACGATCCAGCCAATTCTGAACTGCTCATGTTGCTCCCTCCAGGAGGTTGTCGTCTTCCTCACCAGTCAAACATGCATTGCGGCGGCTCCCGGAGATTTTCCGGGAACGGCGGTTTGGGATAGTATTGTAACGTCTGCTGGACCTTTCGAACGGTCTCGTCGTCGGTCAGGAGGCGCACGAGCTCCAGCGACTCGTCGAGGCCCGACGAGATGCCGCCGCCGGTCAGCCGGTTTCCGTCGAGATGGAAGCGTGGAAAGCCGCTCACGACCGTGATCTTGTTAAACTTCTTCAGGCACGGCAGAAAAGCCCAATGCGTGGTGGCCTCATAACCGTCCAACAGTCCCGCGGCGGCCGAAAGGAGCGCGCCTTCGCAGACCGAGCACACCCATGTGGCGCGACTGCCCACTTGTTGCAGGTAATCGAGATAGTGCCCGCCATCCAAGCCGTTCATCAAGGCTGCGAGCGCTGGCGGATCACCGCCTGGCACCCACAGGATATCGATGGGTGTCCGGTCGCTCAGCGGATGCGTGGGAATAAACCGGAACCCGTCGCGCGTGACAGCCGGCCGATCGCTCGATCCTGCCAGAAGCCTTATCTCAAGATCGGGATCCATCCATTTGAGAACCTCATGCGGTGCCGCGACATCAAGGAGATCGACATGGTCATAGACGGGAATGCCCAAGATCATGGAAAACCTCCTCAACACCCGGATCAGACCGCCAGCCGGATCCCGTTGAACCATGTTGCAGGCTGGGGGCCGCGTTTTCGCTCAAGAAGAGCGAGGATCATCGTGGCGGCCATGACAGCCCAGTGACCGACGCCGCCGGAGACGAGAACCACCAGCATGAAGGCCCAGCAGGTCGCCGCACATGACAGTCCACGGGCCACACCAAACCGAAACACGTCGAGGTCGGCCTGTTTGCCGTAGGCCGCAAGCGGCGGCCTGCCATGGCAGGAGTTCAGGAACCATTGCTTGCTCGGCGTCACCTGCCAGACGAGCGCAATCAGCAGCGCGGGCAGGATTGGTGCCAATGCGACGGTCTGGCTCCAAGCGTTCAGCACGATGGCGGCAGGAACGAGCATGGTCCCCGCAGCAATCCAGACGAGGAGATAGGCCACGACAAACGCACAGACAGCTCTTGGCCTGCGGCGGCTGAAACTGCGTCGCCAGACATGCAGCAATGGCCCGGCGAGCAGAGGCGGCATCATTGCCAGGATCATCGCCATCCAGGCCAACGCCGTCAAAAACAGACCTTTGTCTGCGAGGGCGACATCGATCTGGGTCGTCAGGCGGCCTGCCACGGAAGGCGTGGAAAAGCAGAGGTCGGGCATGGCCGGCAAAACCTCTTTGCCCGTCATCACTATCCAGCCGAATAGCGTGGCAAGAAGAAGCGGCTTGGGAAGTCGTGTGATGAGACACCAAACGACGACGACGGGCCGCACCTTACTGCTCCTGTCGGTAGACGCTGATACGCCCGATGGAAATCCCTTCGCTTGTCACCCCCGGCACGGCCGAGACGAGTTTGACCGAAATCTCCTCTGCCAGGCCCTCTCGGGCAAAAGCGGCATCGATGATCCTGGTGATGTCGAAGGAGGCATTGATGCCGCTACCGCCAGTCGGCCCTTCCCGCTTGCTTGCCTTGCTGACACCGAACATCGACAGGGTGCCGGCGAGATGCTCGGTATCGTCGGATGGATCGGCATCGCCGGGCAAGTTGACATAGACGTAAAATACTGCGGCGTCGGTCGGACTTTTGACGTTCTCAAGGTTGAGATAGACCTTGTCCGGTTCCTTCTGGATGCTGGGCGAGACCGACAAGGTGGTGGACAGCCGCTGCTGCTGGTCCTTGTCCAGCCGCACTTTCGTCTCGACGACATCATCGGCAAGTTTGATCGTCCCGCTATTGGCTCCGAGGAGCTCTGCCTGTTTCGGTGGCGCCATTGACACAGTTCCTGCAACCTGGAATGCGGCCTCCGGCGTTGCTCCGAGCCGCTGGAGACGAGCGGCCACCAAGGTCGTCAGGTCCTCGCCGGCCGGCTCGTCATCATAGATATAGTTGAGCGACGGCGATTGTGTATCGAGGACGTCCCGCGCCTTGAAATTATAGATCGTGCCATCGACGGCAGGCATCGCAAATTCTCGATCCTGTGGCCCATCGAGCCAGTCCGGGTCAGTCGGATTGGCAAACACATCCGCGCTGTCGTTCGGACGGCGCTTCTGGCGCAACCAGACATTCCAGAGGCGGTCGATATTGGCATGATGCAGCCAGAAGATCGGATCGAGGGCGGCGGTGTCGGGGTTGGTCATCCAGCCGATTTCCAGCGGATCCTGGCTCAGGCCGTTGCCCTTGAAGCCGCCGCCGACGAGAACATGGACGGGGCCGTGCGGTTGGGTTTCGAGCACGCCGAAGGTGCCGTCATTGCTTTCGTCGCCATGCCAGAAGGGCGTCTTAACGCCCCCGAAACCCGCCGAACCGCCACCGGCCGAGCCTTCGAAAAACCGTTCGGCGAGCGTGTCCGTGATGGTAACGGCGCGGGGGTCGAGCACGATTGGCGATTGCGCCTGGGGCACCTGCCCCGTACCGTAACGTTGCGCCACAAAGAGGTAGTTGCGCTGACCGCTGACAAGCTTGTCCTTCGCGAAGGCGGGCGGTAATTGGCGACTGCGCGCATCGGCCGAATAATTCCAGTAGGGGAGCGCCCAATCCTTCGGACCACCCAGATCGATAATGGCGTTCCGGACGATACGCTCGAAGGCAAGCAAATAGCCTCTGTGCCAGGGAAGGAAATACCAGGTCAGATGTTGGCACTGCCGCCAAAGCGTTATCTGCGCCGGACCGGCCGGCAAGGTTGCGCCAGCCGGGATGACGTTGAAACCTCGCCAGATCGGTTCGTCGATGCCGTGCATGGCGGCAAGTGACCACCAGCTCGTGACATCGGAAATTGGCAGTCCCTGAAGACGCTCGACGGCGCGGCCATACCAAAGTAACGTTTGGTCGCCACTTGGTAATTTCCAAACATCTTTGCGAACAAACATCATGGCCCTCCCCCGATCAGGCATTATTCTGGCAGAATTTTAGGATGTGCTTGGATTATACATGCGGGATGCGGGATTGCAATGATAAATCGCAATCATATCAGATATTCTATAATAACGAGCATTAGAACGGACAGACAGCCGAATGCCCGGGCCGTGACGGCTCGTCATCCACTTGTGAAACTATGCTGACGTGGCAGCCGGCTACAAAGCGATTTTCTCGCGGGTGTCCGGCACGGAATAGCGTTTCATCGGAATGGTCTTCCAGCCCTTGAGGGCTGCTGTGGCATTGCGAAGAGTTTCCTCCTCGCCTTCGACGAGAAGCGACGAGGCCTGTTCGTCCACGACGGTCGCACCGGCGCGGCCAAGCTTTTCAGCCGCTTCCCTGGAGGATGGCGCAGAAGCGCTTTCCTTGCGCAATATGACCTGTTGCATCATCATGTCGCTCATGATCATCCTAACTCGGAAGTCCAAAGCCTTCGTAATCGCGCCCGAAGCCCAACGGGGTCGCAGCACCAAACAAGCGGTCCCTCAGCGCCGTACTGCGCTCTGCACCATGTAATGCCAATATAGTGCCTTCCGAGGCCAAAAGAAAGGCTGCGTATCCGGCCACAGCGGGGCTTGCCATGGATGTTCCGTTCATCGGCCCGAACCGCCCTCCCGGCAACGTGGAGACGACACCGACACCCGGCCCTGTCAGATCGATCTGCGGTCCGAAATTGGAAAAGGCACCGAGGAAGGTACTGTTCGAGCCAAAGGGTTTGGCGATATCGCCGACTTCCGAGGAGGTCGTGGGAAAGCTGTCGGACCAGCCCATTGCCGAGACGGCCACACAAAACGGCAGGGCTCCCGGAAAGCTGACAGGTTTGCGACCGTCATTGCCGGCGGCGGCAATCACCAGCACGCCGTTATCGAGGGCCGAGCCGATTGCCGCGCGAACGGCTTCATCCTCGCTTGCGCCACCGAGGCTAAGATTGATGATATGGCAGCCGTCCTGCACCGCCCGGTCGATGGCGTTCATGATGTCGTAATTGGTTGCCCCGCCCCCGGTATGGGGAAAGACCCGGTAACTCCTCAGTGTCACACCCGGGGCGACGCCGGCGAGATCAAGGGCTGCAGTCGGGCGCGCGCCCACGATGCCTGCTACATGTGTTCCATGCTCGCCGTCGGTAGTGGCCGGTCCCCAGTCGGCCACTTGGCCAGGATCGTCTCTCGTCTCGTCGAGCACCATGTTGGCACCACCGGATACGTTGGGCAGCAGCGGGTGTTGCGGGTCGATGCCGCTGTCGACGATGCCAACGACGATCTGGTCGCCGGCGGTCAGGGGAAGGTTGGTACGGAAGCGTCGCAAAGCCAGGGATTGCCCGGCCAGATCAATCGCCTGCAGGCGGATCACCACATTTTGCGACAAGCTGAAGTTTCTCTCGAAATATCCCCACCATCCGGCGGGACCGTAGACATAGACCCGTTCCAGCGTTGTGCCGGTTGCAATCCGCAGCGCCACCTTGCCGTCGGCATCGCTGCGGCCTTCGTCGCCTGCCCTGTTGCGGAAATTGGTGAAGGCCACAACCCGGGCGTTTTCAATCGGATTGCCCCCATCGTCCTCGACCTTCAGCACGGCCGCCTGTGCACCAGCAGCCGAGACCGCCTCGCTGGGCTGCCGCTCGATGTCGAAGACCATGCGCATCTTTTCGTATCTGACGAGCGGGACGATCTTCAGGGATGGTTCCTGAAGACGCAGGTTGAGTTCGGCCCCGGGCGACATTTCGACCAGTTTCGGGCCATCAACGCTGACCGAGTCGATTACATTTACGTCAGCCGCAACGGCCCGTGCCACGGCAGGCCCACCGGCGCCCCGGGCGACCAGCGGAATTGTTGCACGCAAGGCGGTCGCTTGCGCCAGGGCCTGGGACCGAAAACCGTGGGCCGGGAGCACGACATATTGCTTTTGCATCGACGAATACCCCACCTTCTCAACGCAGCGCACAGTGCGCACACGCGAATGATTATTTTTAATTCCCCCATAGGTAGAGTAGCCGATGAGTGCCTTCGCCGTCCAGTGAAATCACGCATGCTGGAACCCGATCCAGCGGACAATTCCTCGACATTGGCGGACGGCCACTGTTAGTCGCCAATGGCTTCGTTCGCAGTGCATGTTCTGGGTCGCTTCCAATGACACGTACCGCCCTGAGACCTTTTTACGAATGATACGAGAACTCCAACCGGGTAAAATCGAATGAAGCTGAAAACCTTCAGGTGTTTCTATTAGATTTCACGGGCATTCAAAGTCTTTGCGGCAATGGTTCAATTTTATACTTTAATTTTGATATTGATTTGCTATCATACACGCTGAACTTGTATTTCATAGAAGGATGAAACCGCGCCACATGCGTGGAGTGGCTCGAAGGAATACGAGCACTGGCAGGGGGAGGCCAAAATGGTAGTCAAAAAGAAGGGCAGCGCTGACATATTCACACTGAAGTCAGGCACGCAACTCAAGTCCGTTTTGAAACAAGTCACGCACGTCTATCACGGCGGCGCATGTTGCGAGACTGACGGTGTAGGATTTGCCTTGCCCGACAACCGGTCGATCACCGAAATCGTTGTCGACGCCACCAACGGATTCATCCCGCTGTGGGACATCAATGTGACCTTGAATTGGAGGTTTCAGGAGGCGTCTCTAAGACAGTTCGCTGATCCCGACGCCGTCAAATCTTATCTACGGACGCTGTTTGGCGAGACGCTGATCAAATGGGGAAAGGCGGTTCCGATCAAATTCTCAGAAACTTCCGAACCGTGGGATTTCGAGATCGTCGTCAAGACACAGGATAATTGTAGCTCCTTAGGCTGCACCCTGGCGCGCGCCTTCTTCCCGGACGCCGGACAACACGAGCTCGTACTCTTTCCGAAAATGTTCGAGCAAGTGCGCAAAGAGCAAATCGAGACCCTCGCGCACGAGCTCGGTCACGTGTTCGGACTGCGCCATTTCTTTGCGAAAGTGTCAGAAACGGGCTCCGCGAGCGAAATCTTCGGTACCCATGATCCTCTCTCCATTATGAATTATGGGCCTCAGAGTGTCCTGACAACCACCGATATCGACGATCTCGCACGCCTTTATCAAGAAGCCTGGAGTGGCTCCCTGACTGAGATAAACGGTACACCGATCCGCTTAATGCAGCCGTTCAGTCATTTTCGACAGAAAGCGCAGATGCCGCCTCAGTTCTCATTGGTGGCTCGGACAATCATCTAGGCGACTGTCGGAGTGCTGATCAGACCATCGTCGAGGCGCCGGATGATTTGTATGTCCACGCACTTCGGCGCCAATCTACGACGCGAAAGGTCAGCCCAACGGTGTCGCTATCGACCATATCTGGATCGAGGGATCTGTTTCACCGACAAGCCCCGTTGTTGCGGCCCGGTCATGCAAAGGATCGCTTCGGAAAAGATCGAGGAAGCGAAAAAGCAGTTGTGGCTGATGCAAGCGTAGCCCTGCTCATCTTCAGAATTCAGGATCCGAAATGCACGTATAGCTACAGGAGCAGTCCATGTTCACGATCCGGTTCGTCACCGAGCAGTACGCTCCTGGACAAACCGTTACCCTCCGCTGGGCGCCAAACTGGGACTTGGAACGAGGTGGCGTTTTCAAGGACGGCGCATGGACCTTCGACCTTGACGAGGCTGCGTTCCCGAACGGGATCGAATTCAAGTTCGTGCTGACGCCGGCGCGCTGGATGCTCGGGCAGAATCTTTTTCTCGCGCGCGCTGATCTGGCCGATGTGCATGACTACGTGGCACCGCAAATCGCCTTTCAGGCCGTCGAAGCCCTGGTCACGGAAAACGGGCTCGTCGCGCAACGTTTCTTCGTCCGCAACCTTGATCCCAATCATGAATACGACGTGATCGTCGTGGGGTCGGGAATGGGCGGCGGGCTGCTCGCTTCACGATTGGCCGAAGAGGGCGCGGACGTTTTGGTCCTGGAAGCAGGTTCATTTCTGTTTCCGACCCATATCGGAAACCTGCCGCGGCGCCTGAAGATCGGGCAATTCGACAAGCATGTCTGGTCGCTCTGGCCGGACTTCAAGGTCAAGAACTTTGTTAACGAGCCAGGATCGGAGTTTGCCGGCGCGCAAGCGTTTAATCTCGGAGGTCGCTCGGTTTTTTGGGGCGGATTAATTCCGCGCCAGGTAGGCTATGAACTGGCGGCGTGGCCGGCGACGGTCAGAGACTATCTGCTCGGGCCTGGATATCCGGCCGCAGAGAGGGTGATGAATGTCGTCCCACCCGCCCCCTCGAACTACCAGGCCGCCACAAGAGAGTTTCTGCAGAACGCGCTGCCGGGCTATGTTGCAGAAGACGCGTCCATGGCCGTGCAGTATCGAGGCGCCACCCGCTGGTCCATTCCGGCAGGCTTCTTCTCCACGGCCGACCTGCTGATGGAGGATCGCCTCTTGGACGGGCTTGCCGCGGCCCAGGCCAAGCCAACCGTCAATCTCAATTTCGCAGTGTGGAGGGTCGTGAAAGATCCCGCTGCTCAGCGACGCGTCGTCGGTGTGGAAGGCTGGGATCTGCTAGGCCAAAAGGCGCGCACGTTCAAAGCCAGGAAAGTGGTTCTGGCGGCAGGCACAATTGAGTCTGCCAAGATTGCGCTCCAGAGCGGCCTCGTCGACCCGTCTGGTAAGATTGGACAGGGCATCACGGATCACACGATCCGCTATCGCCATTTCACGCTTCCTCCCGGCGCCCCGCAGTCCAGTGCGATCGATTCCGCCAAAGTGATATTGCGGCATCCGACGGCGGCGGACGGTTCTCACGCATTCGACATCGTGGTGGAACTCGGAAGCGACTTCAACCAAGGTCGATATATCGACCCTGAAAACCTGGCCCGCGAACGCGCAGCACGCGCCGACTGGATGCTCTGCGAACTTGTTTTCATGAGCTATTCGGCCTTGAACGAAGGCAATGTCGTGGCAGCAACGGGCAATCCGGCGGATCCCGTGAGCCTCGCATTCGCACGAAGCATGCCGACCGCTGCAGATCTCGCCGAGCAAGATGCCCTCGCCGCCCAGCTATTCGCGACCATCGGGGCGCAACCTGTTCTCGGCGAAAACAGCCTGGCTTTGCAGTTTGCAGACCTCGGTGGGGTCGCTCACGAGGTTGGGACATTGAGGATGTCCGGCAACGGGACCGGCGTCGTCGATGCCGACCTGAAATTCGAGGGATACGACAATCTCTACGCCTGCGACAATTCCGTGTTTCCCGCTTCTCCTGCGGCAAATCCGAGCCTGACGCTGGCGGCATTGGCGATGCGCCTGGCTACCGAATTGACGACAGCTGGCTGAGGGCGATGCGCAGGCCAGCTGAACCTGCATATTTTGGCGTCATCCATGCCTCCAAGCAGCTAGGGTGCCGAAGCCGTCCAGTCTTCGACACGTAGGCCGGGCACGCGATCGAACTCACGCCGATTATTCGTGACCAGTATCAGTCCTCTTGAACGCGCGTGGCCAGCAATCAGTTGGTCGTAAGGTCCGATCGGGGTTCCGCTGCGTGCGAGCTCGAAACGCAGTTGACCTGTATGGCTTGCAGCCATTTGGTCGTATGCAAGTACTTCGAGCCGAGCGGCAAAACCTTCGACGACGGACAGATTTCGTTCTGGCATTGCTGACTTTTCCGCTCCGTATATCAGTTCCATCAAACTGACAGAACTAATGCACAGTTGACCATGGTGGCGGTTGAAAGCCTCGCGCACTTGCTGTGGCCGGTTCTTCACTGTGAAAATGCAGATGTTGGTATCCAGCATGTATTTCAGCATTAAAATGCCTCGCGCTCCTGCAAGGCTGGCTGATCGCGCTCGCTCATGAAGTCAGCTGTTGCTGCCTCACCTTCGAACCAACTGTCCCAAACCTCACCGGCGGGGGCTATGATCCGGGTACGTCCGACTGCCACGATGTCGACGCGTTTTACACCGTCAGGCAGGGCAACGGCCTTGGGGAGCCGAATTGCCTGGCTACGATTGCTTTGAAATACTGCGCCTTGCTCCATCGCCCAGTCCTTCCGAGATATACGAATGCCATATCCCATCTAAAACGGCAGGAGGGATATGTCAATGGGATATACGTCAACTGGGCGAACAGGAGAACGACTTCGATGGCTGTGGTCCGATAGACCTGTTCCCGACCACATGCGCTGAGCACAGCGAGGGCAGGGCGTGATATCCGCCGTATGCCAAAAGATCGATCTGCCGTCATATAGGCCCCCGCTGCCGGCAATCCCTATCGCTCGCCGAGGTAAACCCGGTGATGTTGATGTGTGTCAGCTCTACCTCGGCGTTGATCTAGCGTGCGCCGCCACGAGCGAAGGAAAGATATTCGCCGACCACAACGGGATAAACGTCTTATCTGCCGTTGATCGCCATCATGCCTGCGCTTCATCCGTCACCGGGGGTGCGGTGCAATCATTCCTCTGGAGGTCCGCCAAAGTGAACCGTGCGGCAAAGACAAGCGGCCGGAGAACCGTTCTTTCCAAAAAGGCCGAGCCCTATAGGCAAAGGCACACCATCGCCGAGCCGCATACCCTATTGCTCAGCCGGAAAAGGTGGCAGCAACGTTTGGGGCGTGGCCATAGCGCTTGCGGAAGGCATTGGAGAAATACTGGCTCGAATTGAACCCACAGGAAAAGGCGATCTCCGTGATGCTGTTTCGCCCCGGTGTCTTCAGGAGGCGCGAGGCCTCTTCCAGCCGCAGGTGCTGCAGATATTGCCGCGGCGTCATGTTGGTCAGTCGCTTGCAATATTCTGAGAAGCGGGTGCGAGACAGGCCGCATTCCTCGGCCATTGAATCGAGGCTCCAGTCTTCGCCGAGCGCGAAGGCCAGGCGGCGCAGGAAGATCGCCACCGTGTGCTGCGATGTCGACAGATCGGGATCGAGCTTCGGCGCCTGCTCGGTCATGCGATCGATCAGACTCAGCATGATCGTATTGATCGCCACCTTCAGCCGGGTTTCGCCATCTTCAGGCGTGCGGCCGAGCAAGATCGAGGGCACGGCTTCGAAGGCGCGGCAGAGATCGGCGCCACCATCCCAGACCGGCTGGTTGTTCTGCGTCAGCAATCCGCCGAGTGTGCGGGCTTCCTCGTTTGAAAAGACCATCCAGCTCGGCCATTCCCAGGCTTCACTCGGGCGCCTCAGCCCCGCATCGAGAATGATCCACAGCAGCCGGCTCGCATCGACGACGGGATTGCCGATCGAATGCAGCTGCCAGGGGCGGATGACGATGAACTGGCCCTGCTCAAAATCGTAGGTCCGGTCGTCAACCACGAGATTGAGGTTTCCGCGGGCGAGATAGGCGATCTTGAATCCTTCGTTGCAGTGGCGACCAAGCCCCCAGCTCTGCGTATAACGCGCATCCCAGAAGCCGACTGTGCGGACGCCCGGCAGGCGGTCGCCGAGCGACTGGCCGGGATAGCTGCCGCGCGTCCACGCGTGCAGCTCGACCTCGCCCCGCGCGGCGGCGGCCTGCAATTCGCGGCAATTGTCGGCATACATCATCGAATCCGGCTGGCGAAAGACGGAGGGGCGACGGATATCGGCTGGTTTGATGACGGTGTGCTTATTCATTTCACGCGCCTCCCAACGCAGAAAAATGACTTAAGAAATTTACCACTGTTGTGGGGCGCAAGTTTTACCGAGTCAAGTCTGCCAGTATCGGCTCAAAGGATAGGCGACCATGCCAGAGGAGATCGGGGCATGACCGCCGCAATCCAGGAGGAGGGGACGTGAAGATCGCATTCAACCTGCTCGTGCTGGGAGCGGAGATCACGACAGCGCATGCCCGCCAGCTTGAGAGACTGAAGGCGTTGGGTTACGACGCGGTCGAGATTCCCGTTTTTTCCGGAAAGCCGGATCACTATGCCACCCTCGGCAAGATGCTGCGCGATATCGGTCTCTCGGCTGGTGCTGCTGCGGTCGCGACGCCGGAAGCCAATCCCGTGAGCGCAGACCCTGCAATCCGTCAACGCGCCCGCGACCATCACCGATGGATCGTCGATTGCACTCATGCGATGGGCGGAGAAGTGATCGCCGGTCCGGTCCATTCTCCTGTCGGCGTCTTCACGGGCTTCGGTCCCACGTCTGAGGAACGCAGCAATTGCGTGGAGGCCATGCGGATGCTTGCAGAATATGCCGCACCCGCCGGCGTCCGCATCTCCGCGGAAGCCGTCAATCGTTTCGAGTGCTACCTGATGTCGACGATCGCTGCGGCCTCCGCGATCTACCGCGAGGTCGATCACCCGAACTACGGTTACATGTTCGATACGTTCCATGCCAATATCGAGGAAAAGGATCCACCGGCGACTTACGAACGTTACCATCGGGAGATCAACCACTACCACGTTTCGGAGAACGATCGCGGCATTCCGGGGACCGGCCACGTGCCCTTCGCCCGCCATTTCGAAGCGCTTCACCGTTGCGGTTACGACGGCTGGCTGACAATCGAATCCTTCAGCCGCGTCCTACCGGAGCTTGCGGGAGCCACACGCGTCTGGCGGGATCTCTTCGACGAGCTCGACACGCTTTTCGCCGACAGCGTCGCCTTCGTTCGCAGGGAATGGGACGCTGCGGGAGAGCGCGCGGCGTCGCGTTCGGAGGGACCGGGAGAATGACCGTACCAGCGCTTGAAATGGTCGGCATTACCAAGACCTTTCCCGGAGTGCTTGCGCTCGACCAGGTCGATTTCGACTGCCTCCCAGGAGAGGTACACGCGATATGCGGCGAGAACGGCGCCGGCAAGTCGACGCTGATGAAGGTCCTCGGCGGCAGCTACCGCCCGGATGGCGGCGAGATTCGCATTCGCGGCCGGGCCGTGCATTTCACCCATCCTCAACAGGCCAAGGCTGCCGGTATCTCCATCATCCATCAGGAACTCAGCTTGTTGCCCTATCGCAGCGTGGCGGAAAATATCTTCGTGGGCCAAGAGCCCTCGCGTTGCGGCATTCTCGACCGGGGCGAGATGCGCCGCCGCAGCGTGGCGTTGCTGCAGCGTCTCGGTGCCGATGTCGACCCGGACCGGCAAGTGTCGACGCTTTCGATCGCTGGCCAACAGCTGGTGGAAATCGCCAAGGCGTTGCTGCTCGATGCGCAGGTTCTCGTCATGGACGAGCCGACGGCCGCCCTTGACGAACGCGACGCCCAGGCCCTGCTGCAACTCGTGCGCAGCTTGCGCAGCGAAGGCGTCGCGATCGTCTATATCTCGCACAGAATGCCCGAGATCATGGCTGCCGCCGATCGCATCACGGTGCTGAAGGACGGCCGCAGGATCTGGACGAAATCGCGTGAAGACGCTGATATCGGCTCGATCATCAAGGCGATGGTTGGTCGTGATCTCAAGGACTTCTACCCACCGGCGCCGCCGGCCGAGCCCGGCCGTTCATTGCTTTCGATTGAAAAGGGAGGGAATGCCTTCCTCCATGGTATCGATCTCGATATCCGCGCGGGCGAGATCATCGGTATCGCCGGGTTGGAAGATTCCGGCAAGGCGGCGCTCGCGCAGGCGATCATCGGCGATGAACCGCTGACAACGGGTACGATCAGGCTTGGCGATAGGCGCCAGGCAATCGGCTCGCCGCGCCGCGCGACGAGCCGCGGCATCGGCTATCTGCCGGGCGACCGCAAGCGGGAAGGGCTGTTGCTGCGTCAGTCTGTGCGGGACAATGCGCTGTTGACACTGCGATCGATGGCGAATTTCTTCACCCGCCCCGAAAGCGGGGCCTTCTCGGGAAGCCGCATCGATGAAGTGCTGCGCGCGATGGACGTGCGGGCTGCCGATTTCGGTCAGCCGATCGGTTCCCTTTCCGGTGGCAATCAGCAGAAGGTCATCATCGCCCGCTGGCTTGCCCGGCAATCGGATATCCTCGTCTTCGTCGAGCCGACTCGCGGCATCGACATCGCCGCCAAGGCGGCAATCTACGAGGCGATGCGCAGCTTTGCCGACACTGGCCGCGGCATCATCGTCGTTTCTTCCGATATGCCTGAACTCATCGGCATTTCCGACCGCACGCTCGTGATGCATCAGGGCCGCATTGCCGGCGAATTGCCGCGCGGGGCAAGTGAAGAAGCGGTGATGGCACTGTCGCTCGGCATCGACATGCGCCAGAAGCGAGGGGCCGTCGCATGAGTGCCGAAACCCTTCCGACGACAACCCTTTCACAGCGCTCGATACGCCTTTCCGTCGCCGCCGTGCTCATGCTGGTTTCGGCCGGCATCTACGCAGTGACGGCGATAGCGACGGGAGAGACAAGCCAACTGAATTTCGAAGGGCTTGCCGGCCTCTTCCAACGCATGGTCACGCTCGGCCTTGTCGGGCTTGGCCAGACCTTCGTCATCCTGGTCGGCTCGATCGATCTTTCGGTGGCGGCGCTGATCAGCACCGTCGCGGTGCTTGCCTCATTCATCATGCAGGCGAATCCCGCAATGATCCTGCCGGCGATCCTTGCGTGCCTCGCCCTCTGCCTGATCGTTGGCGCCATCAACGGCCTACTCGTTGCCTATTGCGGTATCAATCCGCTTATCGCGACTCTCGGCACGGGCCTGACGATCCAGGGATTGCTCTCTGCGGCCTTCACCTATTTGCAGGGCTCGGTTGCACCGTCCTTCCAGGCCTTCGCCTATAGCGGTCTCCTCGGCATTCCCTATCCGGTCCTGCTGTTCATCGCGCTGACGGCAGTTGCGGGCCTGCTGTTGGCGCGTACCGTTTTCGGCGCGCGCATCTATGCCGTCGGCGGCAATCCGGAAGGCGCCCGTCTGGCCGGCATCCGCACGGAGCGCGTGGTCCTCGCTGCCCATGTCATAGCCAGCCTCTTTGCCGGCGTTGCCGGTCTCTATCTTGCGGCCAGGCTGCAGTCGGGCACGCCCTGGATCGGCCGCGACGGCATCTATGACCTGGAATCGATCGCAGTCGCCGTCATCGGCGGCACGATCCTGGCCGGCGGCAAAGGTGGAGTCGCAGGCACGGTCGCCGGTGTGCTGCTCTTTGCGACGCTTGACACCAGTTTCAACATGCTGGGTGTCGATGCATTTCTCAAGCAGGTGCTGCGCGGCGCGATCGTGATTGTCGCCGTCGCCATCCATGCCGTGCGCAACAAGGGGCATGTCGCATGACCCCGCTTTCCGAAACGACACCGATGCGTCGTCCCGCCATCTCGCTTGCGAAGGTCAATTTCGGCCTGATCGTCTTCGTCCTGCTCTATGCCGCCATTGCAATCCTGCAGCCGAACTATCTCGAAGCCGGCCTCTTCATGAATTTCCTGCGCCGGGCAGCTCCACTGATCATCCTCGCCGCCGGGCAGCTCTATGTCGTTCTGACGGGCGGTTTCGATCTCTCGGTGGGCGCGGTCGTCACCCTTGTCGTTCTCGCGGCCTCGATCCTGATCAACGGCGATCCCGTTATGACCTGGCCGATGATCGGCGTGCTCTATCTTATAGGCTTCGCCGTTGGCTTGCTGAACGGCCTCGTTGTCGCCTTCCTGAAGGTGCCTTCGATCATCGCCACACTTGGCACAATGCTGCTCGTCAATGGTCTGGCGCTGGCCTGGTCAGGCGGCGCGGCGCGCGGCGACCTGCCGGATAATTTCCGCGATCTTGGCCGTTTCGTCATGCGCGATGTGTGGCTGATCGACAGCCTGCCGCTCACCGTCATTATACTGGTGCTCTTTTTGGCGCTTGCGTGGTGGGGCTTGCACGGCACCGTCTACGGCAAGCGGGCACTGGCGATTGGCGACAATCCAAGGGCTGCGGAACTCGCTGGCCTGCCGGTCGCCGCAACCCGCATCGCTGCCTTCGTAGTGTCGGCACTGGCGGCGGTGACGGCGGGCATCCTCGTCGGTGGCTTTTCCGGCGTGTCGGTGAATGCCGGCCGCGGCCTGGAACTGCAGGCGATCGCTGCCTGCGTCATCGGCGGCGCTCAGCTTCTCGGAGGCCGCGGCTCGATCTGGAGCGCGCTCTTCGGCGCTCTCAGCCTGTTTTCGCTCTTCACCCTGCTCAATCTCGCCGGTCTGCCTCAGGCGCTGCGCGACAGCATCCAGGGGATGATCCTGATTGCCGCAGTCGGCGCCAGCGCCTGGCGCGACCGGCGGAAGACCTGATTGCTTACAGGGAGAGACAAGCGATGAACCGCCGGCATGCCGGCATAGTGGAGGAGGAAGGACATGCAATATAAAGCAGTTGTTGCGGCGCTGATAGCGATGGCATTTGCCGGCGTCACCTATGCGCAGGAATTCAACGATCCCGCGGAATTCAAGAAGCAGCGCGAGCAGCTCTCGATGACGCCGCAAGGCCCGGAAGGCAAGCCCTGGGCCCAGCATCTTGGCGACGGAATGGTCGACACCGCCAAATACAAGAAGGACGGCCCGGTGACGATCTGCTTTTCCAATGCCGGCATCTTCAACCCCTGGCGCGTCGTCGGCATGAACAATCTGCAGGCCGAGGCGGACCTGCACAAGGACCGCATCAAGGAACTGGTCGTCGTCGATGCCGAAGGCAAGGACGACAAGCAGATCTCCGATATCGAAGCCCTCGTCAGCAGCGGCAAGTGCGATGCGCTGATCGTCTCGCCGAACACGACGGCGGCTTTGACGCCGGCTGTGGAGGCAGCCTGTGCGAAGTTGCCAGTCATCGTCTTCGACCGCGGCGTCGCCACCAAGTGCCCTGTCACCTATATTCATCCGGTGGGCGGCTATGGCTTCGGCATCACCTCGGGCGAGTTCATCGCAAGCAAGCTGCCGAAGGGCGCCAAGGTCCTGGCGCTGCGCATCATGCCGGGTGTCGACGTACTGGAAACCCGTTATTCGGCGGCGAAGAACATCTTCGACGAAGCCGGCCTGAAAGTCATCGGCTCCGAATTCACCGGCAGCGACCGCGCCAAGACCAAGGCGATCGTCGAGGACTACATCAATCGCGGCGAGAAGATTGATGCCGTCTGGATGGATGCCGGCGACACCTCCACCGCAGCGCTTGAAGCATTCGAAGATGCCGCAATGCCCTATCCCGTCATCAGCGGCGAAGACCAGCAGGATTTCCTGCGCAAATGGCAGAAAGACAAGCTAACGGCAGTCGGTCCTTCCTATCCGACCTACCAGTGGCGCACAGCAATCCTGGGCGCGCTCGACGTGCTCGACGGCAAGCAGGTGCCGGGTCCCGAATGGATCCTGCCGCAGCCGGCAATCACACAGGATACCCTCGCAAGCTACATTGACGAGCGCATGCCGCCGTTACACTACAGCCTCTGCGGTTGCCAGGATCTGCCCGGCTATCCCGAGCGCTGGGGTGGAAAGAAATAGGCCGTGACAACACAGGCCCCGGCGGCAGACGCCGGGGTATTTTTTCGTTGATCCCTTCCGGCCCTTTTGAGGGACGGCAGGCGTGATGAGGCAGCACAGGAGCAGGAAGGGCTTCATCAGACAGGCTAGTGCAGTGCGCTCGCCGGTCTGTATGGACGCTTCGACCGGCATCCGGGAACGGGCGTGACGTCACCAAGCCTCTGCTATTCGTCGTCGGAAACCTCGGCTCGAACGACGTAGTAGCCGAGGCCCGATCATTGGTCTGCAGTCAGGTCTGCTGTGACACTCGCAACGACACCGTTGAGTTCCGGCGTGTTGCACTGGCTGAAGGCGAAAAATCGCAGATGTGTTGGCCGCAAAAAACCCCTGATCGAACGGGCGCTGCAGGCTTTCAATGCGGCGCTTCGTCCAGGGCTGACCTGTTTCTCCTGAACGTATACGACCATCACTTGTCTATCAGTTTTCACTGCGTTAAATTATGCAAGATTTAGTTGCATTCGTTGCACCGGATCGAGCGGTCAATGGATGCTCAAGCGATACCTTCGGATGACACCATGATCTGGAACCATCGCATTACGCGCATCAGTGTCGGTCTGCTGCTGCTGGCAATCATCGCTGTCGTCTCATTGCCAGCGATCACCGGCTTTACCAGCCTTGACGGCACCGTCAATGCGCGGTTCGCCGTTGTTAATGCTCCAATCGACGGCACGATTGCGGAAGAACCCCTCAAGGTCGGCAGCCCGGTCAGAGCGGGACAATCCCTCGCAGAAATCAGAAATACGCGCGTCAATCGCGCAATCCTCGCTTCGCTCGAGGCAGATCGCAACACCGCGCTCGACCGCGTCGCGGCACTTAAAAAGGAACGGGCGGAGCTCTCCGCGCTTCGCGAAGAATTATCTGCCAGATTGGAAGTCTACAGGCAGACTACCATTGCCAATCTCGAACGCGAAGTCGAAATCCTGCGGAAGAAGGTCGAGGTGTCGCAAGCCCAGGATCTGGTCGCACAGGTCGACCTGAGCCGCCGGATGCAGCTCGAGTCAAAAGGCATTCTCACGCAGAAGCTGGTTGAGGCCGCGCGCGCCGCCGGAGCTGCGACCGGTGGCGAGGTCGAAATCAGCAACCTGACTGTCGATCAATTGCAGCAAAGGCTCAATGCGGTCCGCCAGGGTATCTTTGTCTTCGGCGACGGACAGAATGACGTGCCTTATTCGCGACAGCGCGAGGACGAGGTCGTCGTTCGCATCAACGACTTGAACTCGCGCATAGCGGAAAACGAGACACGGGCCACGGAAGTTCAAAAGCAGCTGGTCGAAGAGAAAAACCGCGTCAACAGCCTTGAATCCGCAACCGCGCTAGCGCCGTTCGACGGTGTTGTCTGGAGCAGGAGCATCGTCGACGGTTCCAACGTCGTGCTGAACAACGAGCTGATGCGCCTCCTCGACTGTCGGGAGCTGTTCGTGGATATCCTTGTTCCCGAGGTCAATTATGACGAGATCTATCCGGGGCTTGTTGCGCAGGTGCGCTTGTTCGGCCGCAGCGACGTCTTCAAGGGCACGGTCATTTCTGTCAGAGGCAGTTCGGCTTCGGTCGAGACCGATTCCTTTGCCGCCAGTTTGCCGCCGTCGACACAACGCAACGCCCGCATTCGGGTTCGCCTCGACCCATCCTTCATGAACGACGATTTTGCGAACTCCTGCCAGGTGGGGCGCACGGTGCAGGTACGGTTTTCCAAACACGGCATCAACATATCCAACTGGGTCAAAAGCCTGTGGTTCAGTATCTTGTAGCGCTGGTTCCGACCGTTTTCGTTTTGGCCTTCTTTTTCCTGGGGCCCTTCAATTGGTCGCGCCATCGCAGCTGGACACGGGCGGTGACCTGCGCCTTTGTCGCAGCAGTCGCATTGCGATACATCTTGTGGCGCTTGACGGAGACCGTGCTTCCCTATCCCAACGATGGTCTGAATTTCTATTGGGTCTGGATCCTCTTCGTCGCCGAGGTACTGGCTTGCATCGAAGTGGTCATCTTTCTGATATTGATGAGCCGCTACGTCGATCGGAGCGCAGAAGCGGACAGGCTGGCTCGCGTTTTCTTTGCGCGTGAGGAGCGTGAACTGCCGACTGTCGATGTTTTCATTCCCACCTACAACGAGCCGCTCGACGTGCTCGAGCGAACCATCATCGGCGCGCGCTCGCTGGATTATCCTGCCGACAAACTGAATGTGTATGTGCTTGACGATCAACGCCGGGACTGGCTGAAGGCCTATTGCGAGGAGAAGAACGTCATCCACGTCACGCGCGGCGACAATAAGCATGCCAAAGCCGGCAATATGAACAATGGGCTGAAGGTCAGCTCGGGCGAATTTATTGCAGTCTTCGACGCGGATTTTGTTCCCTATCGACATTTCCTTCGCCGGACGCTGCCCTTCTTTGTCGACGAAAGCATCGGCATCGTTCAAACGCCTCAACATTTCTTCAATGTCGATCCGGTGCAATCGAACCTGGGCCTGGAGAATATCTGGCCGGATGAGCAGCGCCTGTTCTTCGACGAGATTGCGCCGAGCCGAGATAGTTGGGACGTCAGTTTCTGCTGCGGGTCGTGTTCGATTGCGCGCCGCAAGGCCATCGACGCCATCGGCGGGTTTCCGACGGAGTCGATCACGGAAGATCTGCTGACGACTCTTTCGATGCTCAACAAAGGCTACAAGACGCGCTATCTGAACGAGCGGCTCTCGATGGGGCTGGCGGCCGAAAACCTGACCGGTTATTTTGTGCAGCGCGAACGCTGGTGTCAGGGGGGTATTCAAACCCTTTACCTTTACAATGGCCCACTGCGTGGCCCGGGATTGACGCTGTTTCAACGGATCATGTTCCTGCCGATATCATGGCTGGTGCAGTATCTGGTCCGCTTCATGATATTGCTCGTCCCTATCGTCTATCTCTGGCTCGGCCTGCTCCCGCTCTATTTCACTGACATAGCTGATTACGTGTCTCATCAGGTGCCGCTGCTGGCGGCGTATTTTCTGCTTATGCTGTGGATCACGCCGACACGTTATCTGCCCGTGGTTTCCAGCGCGGTCGGGACCTTTGCGACATTCCGGATGCTGCCTACCGTGGTCTCCAGCCTAATCAGACCGTTTGGAAAACCGTTCAGGGTGACGCCAAAGGGCAGCGGCAACGAAGCAAACCAGTTCGACCGCTATAGCTTCGCCTGGATCGCAAGCCTCATCACGATCACGGTCCTTGGCCTGCTGGTCAACATCGTACCGGAAACGTCGCATGTCCAAGGCCAGTTTTCGCCGGTCGCGGCCTGCTGGTCCGGTATCAATATCGTCGTCCTGCTCATCGCGTCCCTCATCTGCTTTGAGAAACCTCGGCGCCTGTTTCATGCGTTCAAGCTCGATGAGACCGCTACGGTCGACGATGTCCGCGGCCAAGTCGTTAGTCTGGCACTGGACAAGGCCGTCGTCGCAGTCCCCATCATAGCCCGATTTCAATCCAAATCGGTCATCCTGAAGCTCCCCGGCTTCGCCCCGTTCAAAGCGGAGCTCAGACATGTCACTCAACGGCGAAGGAGCATAAGTCGCGGCGGCGATAAGCAGGCTTATTACCTGCACCTGTATTTCGAGCTCGCTGGCTCTGCGCGCGACAGCATGATTGTAAAACTCTACACCGGTCAATATTCGCAGGACATTCGCGACATCGACAAGGTCGCCGTCTCCCTTAATCTTTTGCTGCGGTCATTCGGGCGAACGCGCACGTTGTAGTCGACCGTCAAGGCGCGTTCCGGCAGCAACTCAGTCGCCGAAGCGGGGCATGCCCGCCAAGCACCGTTGATGGTTTAGGATGGCCCTACTTCGGCCCACTGGGAGAACGTCGCCGCCTGGCCGAAATCCTGTCCTTCTGCGTTCCGCAGCTGCCAGACTATTCCGTCTTCCATCCAGAACCGGCTCCCCGACTTCGTGACCCGCAAACCGCGATAACCCGTCATAAACCCGTTTCGTGCAACCGCATCCAGCAACGCCTGACGCTCAGACCGCTCGCTTGGGCCAGCGGACAATCGGGATTGCAGCTTTACGAACTCGCTCCAGCTGTACCCGAACCGCCTCTGTGCTGCACCATTGGCATAGACAAAGACGGGATTGGGTGCCGTATTATGTGCAAGGACTACAAAAGAAGCATCGCCGTAGAGCCACTCGGGCCCCCGATCCCTGGGGAGAAGGTCTCGGCCGACAAGGCGCCGGAAGCTCCCGGTGAGAAGTTCAAAGAATTCGGGATCGTTCGGGTTCAATTCGCCGTTCAACTGCATCTCGTTTCCTTCTCCGATGCGGCCGCTTCGAGAGCCTGATTCGATCTAGCCAAGGGATATGGCATCGGTGCGGCAATCCGCACCGATGGGTAGGGCTTAATTCGGCAGGAGATAGTTCTGGCGGATATAGGATGGCGTGAAGCCTGCCTTCGTCAGGTTGGCGTAGGAGATATTCGGCTGACCTTCCTGAGGCTCGGCCGTCTCCACGGCAAAATGAGAAACGCCCTGCGCGAGACCCTCGTTCAATCGAGCATTGATCAGCGCCTTTTGCGCGCCGCGGTTCCGGTACTCGGCAAGTGTCGTTCCGCCTCCCAGCCAGGCGTATCCGTCCTCCATGAACATCGCCCCGGTTCCGATCGCCATTCCCTCCAATTCCGCAATGAAGCAGGCCCAGCCTTTCTTGCCGACCAGGCATGACCACAACGGCTCAAGCTCCGTCGGGAAACCAAAGCCTGCGCACGTCAGCCTGCCGAAAATCGGCGCATCATCGAAACCGGCCAAGCGCGTCCGCACAGGTCCTTCCATTGCAAGCGGAGCGGATGGGACAGGCCGCGTGAGTTTCATCCAGGCACCGTTTTCGACCAGTCCCTGATCCAGTATCCAGCCACGCAGCTCATGGGAGGCAGAGGTTTCGCGGATCTGGACATGCCGCCGGCCTGTCTTGGTCTTCATCCATTCGAATGCGAGATTGAGTTCGTCTCGATCATTCAAAGCAAGAATGCGATTGAGCCCGACGGCAGGAGCCATGGGCAGCGAAATGGCGCAGCCCTTGCCCACCGGCATGCAGGTAAACTCGACGCTGTCTTTAAAGGGTTGGGGCGAGATCCTCGCCATATCAACGAAAGCCTTGGCCTCGATCACTTCTTCCCAGGCAATTCTGTCGCTTGAAATGCTCAATTTATGTCCTCTTTTAGCTGACGGACCACCGAGAGCCGCTGCGCGAGCCCTGGCGGATTTTCCCGTCCCTTTCGGGAGTAGTATCGCGTCGAGATAACCTGCATCGCGTTCACGAATAAAGTGTATGGTTGGTTAAAAGAGATTAAGGATAGCCATCGAGAGCGTAGACAGGCTGTCAATTGCGCCGCAAACAGTTGCGGCAATCGTCGTGCACTCGTCGTCCGTCAGAAATAGATCGACATGACCAGATCCTGGTCGAAATCACCAAACCCCTTGCCGAAGAGGTTCATACCGCCTGGATTGTCGGCCTTTTCGTCGATGCCGATGCGAAAGCGGATCGAGTGGTGATCGGGTATGCGCAGCGAGGCGATGGTCTGGGTCGAAACCATCGCGCCATCGATCCAGGTGCCGGTCTCGTCGATCGTCCACGTCTTGAGCTTGCCATACTGCGAGCCGGACAGCTTCCACCAGGAGGGCGAATACATGCCGCGGCGGTCGCCGAAATCGCCGGGCGAGGTCCAGTGCCCGGCCTTGATGCCGTTGACCCAGATCGAAATGTCGGAAGGCCAGTTGGCATTCGTGGCCGGCGTCTCGGAGCTCAGTTCGGCCGAGAATTCCACCTTGCGGATCTTCTTGCCTGAGACCTTGGCGTTGTTGGGAAACTTGTATTCGACATAACCGCGCGTAAACCAGAGCAAAGCCGCCTGCATGCGCTGCGGATCGAGGAAGACCTCCTGCACGTCGAGCATGCCGATGACGTTGTTGACCGAACAGAGGCCGCAAGGCGCCCCCACGTCGAATTCGGTGAAGAGACCGATCGGCATGCTGACGGTCACCACATCCTCGCTCGCCTTGGTACCGTTGGTATCGAAGCGGATCAGGATTTCATCGTAGATGCTGGAACAGACCTTCTGATTTCCCTTCGTTGCCTTCATCGTCTGGGTCTGGATGAGGCCCGCCTGCTCGAGCGACTTCAGATTGGTTGCCGTCGTCGATTGCGGCAAGCGCATCTGCGCCGCAATGTCGTTGACATTCAGCGGCCCCTTCTGGCGCAGCAGGTTGAGGATTTCGATACGCGTCGGAGAGCCAAGAGCCTGGACGACGTCAACGTCCCGCATCGGATCGACGGTTAGAAGTTTCGTCTCCATACCTTGATACTGGTTCTCCAGTCTTTCTTGCTGGTTTCAGCTGATATCACGGCGTCATGTCCGATGTCGCCGCTCTTTTTCGTGGGCGCCGGTCCGCGCCTCGGGAGAGCTCTCGCGGACCGGCAGGGCCTTCTCACCTCGGCCCGGAAGCAACTCTCATGCACTTATCCTTTGATGCCGGATGACAGCATCAGGGCCTGCGTTACGCGTTTCTGGAACAAGAGATAGGCGACGGCGACCGGCATGGCAGCCAGAATGGCAACCGCCATATCGCGTGCATATTTGACGCCGAAGGCATCTCTCGTCTGGGTAATGCCGACCGTGATCGTCATCATGTCGTCGGAGTTGGTCACGAGGAACGGCCAGAGAAAGGCGTTCCACGCCATGATATAGGTGATGATGGCCAGTGCTGTGGTAATCCCCCAGTTCAGCGGCAGATAGAGCTTGAACAGGATCTGGAATTCGCCGCAGCCATCGAGTTTGGCCGCCTCGCGCAGTTCCTTCGGCACGGAATCGAAGAACTGCTTGTAGACGATGACGACCACGGGCACGATCAGCTGCGGCAGGATGATGCCGCCCCAGGTATTGATGAGATTCAGCTTGTGCATCAGCACGAACTGCGAAATCACCAGCGCCTGCGAGGGCACCATGAAGCTTGCCAGAATGATGCCGTAAAGAAGCTTGCGGCCGGGAAAGACGATCTGCGACAGCGCATAGGCGCACATGACGCTGATCAGGATGACGACAACGGTCACCGTCACCGAGGTGACGATGGAGTTCAAATACCAGGTCGAAAGCTTCGTCTCGAAGAGCGCGTAGTAGTAGGCCGAGAAATTGAAGACGTCAGGGAAAAGGGTCGTCTTGTTGACCACGTCCTGTTCCGGCTTGATGGATGTCACGATCGCCCAATAGATCGGGAAAGCCCAGGTGCAGGCGATCACTAGCGTGAGGATCAGAAGCAGCGCGTTGCCGATTGTCTTGCCGGGCATCTCAGCGCTCCCTCACGCGCAGGAGCTGATATTGCAGCACCGAAACGACGACAATAATGACAAACAGGATCACCGCGACTGCCGAGCCAAGACCGCCATGGTTCGACCGGAAAGCTTCGCGATAGACAAGCTGCAAGAGCACATAGGTGGAATTGAACGGTCCGCCCTCGGTCAAGAGATAGACCTGGTCGAAGATCTTGAGCTGCAGGATGAGCTGCAATGTCAGCACCAGCGCGGTCACCGGCCAGATCAGCGGCCAGGTGATGCGCTTGAAGCATTGCCATCGCGTCGCGCCATCGAGCATCGCCGCCTCGTAATAATCGTGGGGAATGTTGCGCAGGCCGGCGATGAAGAGCAGCAGGTTGAAGCCGTTGGTCCACCAGACGGTCACGAGCGCCACCATCGGCATCGCCCAGATCGGATCACGGAAGACACTGACCCGTCCGCCGGTGAAGGCTTCGATGATGAATTGCGCGATCCCGAATTGCTGGTCGAGCACCCATTTCCAGATCTGGGTGACAACGGAGACCGGAAGAATATAGGGGATGAAGAAGAGCACGAGTATCAGGCTCTGCATCCAGCCTTTCAGGCGTACGACCATCAGCGCAAGCCCAAGTCCGATCAGTGTATTCGGGATGACCGTCAGCACGACGAAATAGCCTGTGTTCCAGACCGAGGTGTAGAAGAGCTTCTGGTGGAAAAGCCTGATATAATTGTCAAAGCCCACCCATTGACCCTCGCCGACGAGCGGGGCGTCGGTAAAGCTCAAGGCAAACATTTTGTAGACCGGATAGGCAAAGACGGTCGCATAGGCGATCAGGAACGGCGCGATCATGACGATCGCCGTCAGCGTCTTGCGTCGCTTTTCAGTATTGACCACAGATCATCTCCCTGGACGAAGGGCCGGCCGGAGGCGGGCTCCGGCCAGCATCTTCTTATTGCTGGCTCTGCAGCTCTTCGCGCATCTGATCGATCGCATCTTCCGGATCGAGCTGGCCATTGAGCGCCGGAACAACGAAGTTCTGGGTTGCCTCGTAGATCGGGCCGGCAACACCTGCGAGCTTGGAGACCGGGTCGAAGACAGCGGTATCGGCAAGCTTCGCGTAGGTGGCATTCGGCTGCATTTCCTTGAATTCCTTGCTGTCCGTCACCGGTTTGTAAGCAGGGATGTGGCCGGCACTTGCCCAGGAAATGGAGTGCTCGTTCATCCAGGCGATGACCTGCAGCACGGCCTTCAGCTTTTCGGGCGTGATCGGCTTGCTCTCGCTGTTTGGAACGGCGAAGGAATGCGAGTCCGCCCAGGTGGCCTGCGCGCCCAACAGGTTCGGGATTTCGATGGCCCCCCATTCGAAGCCGAGCTCACCCTTCTTGGCGAGGTCGGTCATCGTCGGCACCTCCCAGACGCCGTTGACATGCATCGCAGCCTTGCCCGAGGTGAAGAGCGCAATCGAGGCCTCATAGGAAATCAGCTTCGGCGAATAGCCTGAGGAAACCCAGTTCGCCATGGTCTTCAGCGCCTTTACGCCGGCATCCCCCGGCAGGATCTGGTCGCCGTCGATGAACTTGGCCCCCTGCTGAGAGAGCAGCGTATAGAAGACGCGCCACATGGAGCCGCCTTCATCCGTGTGCAGCGACAGCGGATATTCCACCTTGCCCGTCGCCTTGATCTTGTCGAGCGCAGCATTGAAATTGTCGAGACCGTCGAGCCCCTTCGGCAGACCATCGTCGCCGAGCAGGCCGGCTTCCTTCAGGATAGTCTTGTTGTAGTAGAGAACGATGGAATGGACATCGAAGGGAATGCCGTAGACCTTGTTGTCGAAGGTCGCCTGCTTCCAGGCTGCATCGACATAGTTTTCCTTCTTGATGCCGGCGGAAGCCAGTTCCTCATCCGTGAAGGGACGCAGGATGCCGGTCGGCACGGCGAGCGGATAACGCGACATATGATAGGTCATGATGTCGGGCTGCTGGCCGACGGCAGCTGACGTTTGCACCTTGGTGTAGAAGGGCACGCCCCATTCGAGCGTCGTGGCGTTGATCTTGATGTCAGGATGGGTGTCGTTGAATTCCTTGATGAGCGCCTTCATGCGCACGCCGTCGCCGCCGCTCAAGAAATCCCACCAGGTAATGTCTGTCTGCGCGAACGCAGCCGCAGAAGGCAGCAATGCTATAGCCGCCGAAACGGCAAGTTTTAAGAGCTTTCTCACGTTTGTTCCTCCTCTAAAACATGGGTTGGGATCATCCCGCGTCACGAGATGACTTTTGCCGCGAGCCTCCTCCAAAGGCGCGCGATCAGATCTCCTGCATTCCTTTCCGGTCTCCGGATCTCAAGCCCCGGACCCGTTCAATCAGCTGATCCTTCTGCCTTCGGCATCGAAAGCCAGCATCTCAGGCACTCTCAGAGAGAGGCTGATCTTCTCCTTCGGCTGAGGCCTGCTTTCGCGGCACTCGACCGTCATCTCCGCATTGGTTGCGGTCAGCACGTGAAGATATCCGGTGCCGCCGAGCTCCTCGGTAAACTCGGCAGTGACGGGCAGCGTCAGGCCGGCTCCCCCGTTGCTGAGCCCGATATGCTCGGGCCGGACGCCGATATTGATGGTCGCGCCCTCGGCGACCGGCGTGCGCGTCGACAGCTCGAAAGCCTGGCCCGGCGCGTCATCGAGCTCAACGCGGGCAGAGCCCTGTCCGGCGCCGATGACCTTGCCCTTCAGGAAGTTCATGCCCGGAGATCCGATGAAGCCGGCGACGAACATCTTCTGCGGATCGCGATAGAGCTCCAGGGGTGCGCCGACCTGCTGGACGATGCCCTCCTTCAAGACGACAATCTTGTCGGCAAGCGTCATCGCCTCGACCTGGTCATGGGTGACGTAGACCATCGTCGCTCCGATCTGCCGGTGCAGGCGGGCGATCTCCATGCGCATTTTCACGCGCAATTCGGCATCGAGATTGGACAGCGGCTCATCGAACAGGAAGACACGCGGTTCACGTACAATGGCGCGGCCGATCGCCACGCGCTGACGCTGGCCGCCGGAAAGCTGGCTCGGCTTGTGCTGGAGATAGTCGCCAAGGCGAAGGATATCGGCGGCAGCCTTCACCTTCTCTTGGATCTCGGCCTTCGGACGCTTGGCGATGGACAGGCTGAAGGCCATGTTTTCGAAGACAGAAAGATGCGGATAGAGCGCGTACGACTGGAAGACCATGGCAACGCCGCGCTTCGATGCTTCCCTGTGCGTGACATCTTCATTCTCGATGCTGATCTGCCCGCCGCTCGTTTCCTCGAGCCCCGCAATCATCCTCAACAGCGTCGATTTTCCGCAGCCGGAAGGGCCGACGAAAACGGCAAACTCACCCTGGTTGATCTCGATATCGACGCCGTGGATGACCGAAAAGGACCCGAACGACTTCCTGACGTCAGTCAGTTTTATTCCAGACATATATCCTCCCGATAGGCACTCCAGGCGGGGCAGCCTCCTCCGCTGCCCCGATGACGATCAGTTCACGCCGAAGCGACTGACAGCAGGATGAAATGATAGGACTTCGCCGGCAGTGATCCGGTGAGCCTGCCCTCGTCGGTGACCTCAAGGCCGGATCCTGCCGTCGGCACGATGCGGTTCTGATCCTCGACGGAGTTGCGCGCCTTCAGGTCCTCGCCCGCCATCGTGTGATGCTGAACGATCTTCGCGCCCTTGAAGCCCTGCAGGGCGACATCGAGATCCATCGCTTCATCGAGGCTGCGGTTGATCGCAAAGAGCGCGATGCTCTTGCCATCCTCCTGCAGCACGGCTGAAAGATCGAGATAGGGAACGTCCTGCGCCACATCGCAATCATAGGTCGGACCGGAGGCCGAAACCGTCAGGGCCGTGCCGCGTCCATATTTCGACGCGAACTGCAGCGGATAGTAGATCGACTGGCGCCAGGCCGGGCCTCCGGCCTTGGTCAGGATCGGGGCGATGACGTTGACGAGCTGCGCCATGCAGGCGATCTTGACGCGGTCGGAGCGGCGGATGAAGACATTGATCAGCGAAGCGACGAAGATCGCATCCTCGAGATTATAGAGCTCTTCGAGCAGCGGCGGCGCTTCCGGCCAGTCCCAGTTCTTGTAGCGCTGATCGTCTTCCTTGCGGTCGTGATACCAGACGTTCCATTCGTCGAAGCAGATCTTCACGTCACGCTTGGAGCGCTTCTTCGCCTTAATGTAATCGATGACGCCGCCGATCGTGACAATGTAGCGATCGAGCTCGATCGCCTTGGCATAGTAATTCAGCGTGTCGTTTTCCTCGTTGCCGAAATATTTGTGCAGCGAGATGTAATCGACGCTGTCGTAGCTCGCGTCGAGAACCTGCGCCTCCCATTCCGGATAGGTCTTCATCTTGTCGTTCGACGAGCCGCAGACCACGGTTTCGAGAGTCTTGTCGAAATATTTGAAGGCCTTGCTGACTTCATTGGCAAGCAGACCATATTCCGTTGCGGTCTTGTGACCGACCTGCCAGGGGCCGTCCATCTCGTTGCCGAGGCACCAGATGCGGACATTGTGCGGGTCTTTGTATCCGTGTTTGGCGCGCAAATCGCTCCAGTAGGTGCCGCCCGGATGGTTGCAATATTCCAGGAAATTGCGGGCGTCGTTCAGGCCGCGCGAACCGAGGTTCATGGCGAGCATCATCTCGGTCTTCGCAAGCTTCGACCAATCGGCGAATTCGTTGACGCCCATCTGGTTGGTCTCGCGGGTCCGCCAGGCAAGATCGAGACGCGTCGGGCGCTGATCGCGCGGGCCGATGCCGTCTTCCCAATGATAGGCCGAAACAAAATTGCCGCCCGGATAACGGACGATCGGCATATCGAGATCACGCACCATATCAAGAACGTCGGTACGGAACCCGTCCTTATCAGCTTTTTCGTGACCCGGCTCATAAATTCCGGTGTAAACAGCGCGGCCCATATGCTCCAGGAAGGAGCCGTAG
Source organism: Rhizobium viscosum (assembly GCF_014873945.1). Taxonomy (NCBI): domain Bacteria; kingdom Pseudomonadati; phylum Pseudomonadota; class Alphaproteobacteria; order Hyphomicrobiales; family Rhizobiaceae; genus Rhizobium; species Rhizobium viscosum. The sequence goes on from NZ_JADBEC010000002.1 coordinate 1,024,549, forward strand.
ACGCGCTTATCGACGGTCGAGATGGTGAATTCCCTATTCAGGGTCGCTTTGGCCCGCATTGATGTTCCTCGTTTATTGAATTTGATTTTTGAAGAAGCTATTCTGAGAAATTTTTTTTATCAAGTATTTTGTTTTGTATCCAAAAATCGGGTTTTATATAGCACACAAACTGCGAAAGCCATGAAAAATCTGGGAAAACCGTCCATGTGCTCGCCGTGGGAGCAAAGGCGCGCCCTAAGAAAGATGGGAGCTGGAATCTGGTGACCACCAGGCCCCCAGCGGCATACCCAAACGCGAAATTGGGGGACTCGCCGCGCAAAATGAGAGCTCACTCTCATGACCGGCAAGGCGAAGGCGGAAAATGTCAGGCCGCTCTGAGCTGTGACACTTGCTATAAAAGTGACAGACGATTGAAGGGCGCCCATGAGGCGCCCTTCTCGTTTAGAAGTTTATGTCTGGCGGCTGCATGGCGGCGCACGGCAAAACCCGTCAGTGTTTGGTGACGCCGGCGGCGGGCTTGGCAGCTTTCGGCGGTGGGGTTGTCGTCGGAACGCTCTGGGCGCCGCCTTTGGATTTACTTGCGACCTTTGGCTTTGCCGCCTTGTCGGTGGCCGCTGTCTTCTTCGCGCGTGGCTTCTTGGCCGGCTGACTGTCTGCGTCTAAGCTCGCGCTAATCTCCTGAAATGCCTGAAGCCAGTGCCTCATATCCTCGCCCTGCGGTCGGCCTTCCCGTTCCCAGATCTCATAGGCGCGCTGCCTGATACGGTCTTCCCTGTCTGCCATCGTCGTCCTTCCGGTGCTGATGTCTTCGGATGAGGCAGATGGTGCGCCAACCCGCGTCGACAACGGCGACGCATGCGTTTATCACCAGGGCCGCGATCACGAAATCGCGATGATCCGCATCGATCTCGAATCTTTCTCGACGTCATGCTGATCAGCCCCTTCCCTCCTCACGTTTCGGCTCGCCACAGGCCCGCCGGATCGTTTTCAGGCGCGATCAACCATGCTTGCCACGCCCGCTACTTTTGGAGAATTTGAGTGGCTGTCGGTTCACGACTGCGGCTCGAAATCCAGCCCATCTCATCATGTCTTGCCGCGGCGGGCGCCGCCATGCTTCGGCAACACCCGCCGCACAGGCAATTAGCGAGAGTAGAACACCATGCCGCCGTCCGCAGCCTGTTCCGCGTCGACGATATTGGAGACCTTCACGCCATCCTTTTCAAGCCTTGCGACAAGCGGTCTGTTGGCTTCAATGGCGGCCTGAATTCCCTGAATGGCATCCTCCGAGCGATCCGAAACGGAAGCCCCACGTGTGGTGTGCTCGGGCGACTGGTCCCAGTTGCCGAGCACGTGGACGTCGAAATCGGACGAGAAGGAGCGAAGGGTCGTTTCGAGGGCGCCCGGGGAATTCATGTCAAGGCTCTCTGCGTGGCTGACATTTGCGAAGCCGAACGAGGAAACGAGGACAACGGCGGCGAGGTTAAGAACGCGGTTCATCGGAAAATCTCCGTAGGGGGTTACGATAGGTCTTCTCGTCGGTCGCTTCGAAAGTGCTTGGCGCTCCGGTGTGAAGACATATTTGAGGTAGGGCCTCGCACCAGGGATCGACACTAGACGGCAATTCACTTGCCACTAGACTTTGGTCTAGGTTGTCGCAACGGGTTGATTGTCGACGGACCGATACTTTGCTGCCGCAAGAATTCTGCGGCGTACTTCATTACAGACGAAACATATTTCCAGAGATCTGAAACGATGCTGCGGTTTTGCAGCAGCACTTCTTCCCATGACTTGGCCTCGGCTTCCACGTCGGAGGACGGGCAAGCCTCCCGTCCTTTTTGTCAGCAAGTGCATTGAGGAGAAACCGATGACCAAACGATTTCGTTCTTCTCCGACCAAGATTTCCATCGACGCCGCAGGGCGCGTACCGCCAAGAACCTTGCGCGGGCGGCTGCTGATCATCCTGTCCGTCGGTCTCGTTTTTGCTCATGGCGGTCTGGCCGTCGGCCTCTACAACGAGGTGTTGCACCCAGCCCAGCCTGACGAAGCCGGGCAACAAGGGTTTGCCGCGCCGACTGAACTTGCAACGCTCGATGATCGGCAGACGCCGCTACAGGTCATACGGGAAGAGGTAAGGGCTGATGGGCGGGAGATGCTGGAGAGCAGCGGCTCAGATGCTGGTTCGCCCCTTTTGCCCGAGATCTTGCCCCCTCTAAAGATCCCCATCGTCGGTGAGACCGGACGCCAGACCATGGCACCGGCGATGGCAATGATTGGAAGTCATGTTGTCTTCCTGCTGGTGTCTGCAGGCATGTTCGCCTACGCCGTCAGAAAGTCGATCCGACCGCTG